>CAZYWM010000006.1:15232-37973 GCA_964651615.1 uncultured Oscillospiraceae bacterium
CCAAAATCCGCCGCACCAGGGCGAGTCCCAGCCCGTTGCCCTCAGTGGAATGGGAGGTATCCCCCTGGTAAAATTTGTCAAAAATATGCTTTACAGTCTCCGGCGCCATGCCGCAGCCGGTATCGGCAACCGTTACCGTAACCGAATCCCCGTCCGAGGTCTGCCCAAGGGTTACTTTCCCGCCGGAGGGCGTAAATTTAATGGCATTGGAAATCAGATTGGTCCACACCAGGGCCAGAAGCTCTTCATCGCCCTCAATATAGGCCCAATCCTCCATGTCCGCTTCAAACTCAATTTGATTGCCTTGGAGGCGGACAGGATGGGGCTGCTGTATTTTCGGTATTTTGCCACATCCCTTGCCGCCGAAATGACGCTGTAAAAAGCGTACATGGCGACCACGTAGATCAGGTATCCTCGGGCTGTACTCCTCTGCGTAGAGAAATACATAAGTAAGCGCAGCAGCGGCTGCCGGCACGCTGATCAGAACCACCGCCATACCGGGGAACAGAAGTTTTCTTAAAATTTCTTTGAAGCGTTCCATCCTCTGCCCTTCTCCCCTTGCGGATTTCCACATGATTATAGCATATTCCGTTTTGATTGTCAGTTTGTAAATGGCGGCTTTATAGGAACCAGGCAGCAGCTTTTGTATCCGCTGCTGCCTGGTTTTATGGATTATTCGTGGATACCCTTGACCAGGGGAATCAGGCAGAGCAGCAGGACGATGCCGACCAGGCCCACAGCAGTGCCGGGAATCAGCATGTTCCACACCATGACCATGCACATGCCCACGCCCAATACCAGCACGCCCACAACACTCAGCAGGATGGTTGCATATGTCTTGCCGCTGAGCTTGACAAAGACCGGCTTCTCGTCCATTTTGCGCCGTGCAATCACCATGGCAAGCAGGACCACCACGCCGATGCAGCCGACCACAATGCCCTGGGTAAAGGCGTTCCATTCCGGAAGCAGCGCCATGCACATGCCCAGAGCGAACAGGATGCCGCCGATGGTTCCAAGAATCAGGGAAATAAAGTTTTTCTTAGACATTTTCGAAGTACCTCCGTTTTATGAATCAAATGTTGCGGTTTTCTTCCTCACGGGCAGCCTGCTCCGCCTCCAGGCGCTTCTTGGCTTCCTCCACACTCTCGCCCTCATGGGTCAGGAATTTGCCCACAAAAGCGTCCTCCACCTTTTTATAGGCGCCGACCACGCTGTCTTCGATCTTCTTGTAGCCGCCCACCACGCCGTCCTCGATTTTCTGGAAACCGGCGGTTACGCCCTCGGCGATCTGCTCATTCGCTTTTGTGAATTTGGAATCTGACATTTTTTATCCTCCTCAATCTGGTTGAATCCTTGGGGGAACCTCCGCACAGTTGGCTTTGCCTTCCGTTGCCCCCCATTTGCCAGAGAATCATACCCCATGATTGTTTACGGAATGCTTGAAAAATGTTTCAGAAATATTAAACAGGGATACGCTGACGCGCATCCCTGTTTGTCTTTATATGGCATCCCAGTTCAATGTGCCGCCATAGGAAACGGCGGTTTTCCGGTTCCAGCCCTGGGCGGCGGAGGGATAAAAGGCGGAGGCGTTGACCCCCTTAAAGGCATTTTCAGCGATATTGGGGGCGTCTCCATAGAAGGTCACACTCCACACGCTGCAATTTGAGAAGGCCTCGGCGCCGATTTCGGTGACGGAGGCAGGAATGCGCAGGCTTTCCAGCTTGGTGCAGTAGCTGAACGCATACCGGCCGATCCGCTCCAGCGTACCGGGGAGCACCGCCGCGGTAAGGGCCCGGCAGTTCCGGAAGGCGTAGTTGCCGATTTCCGTCACCCCCTCGGGAATCATCACCGCAGTGATGGAGGCGCAGTCCTGGAACGCGCCGTCGCCAATGGATCGAACCGTCCCCGGGATGGAGAGCTCCGACAGGTTTTTGCACCCCGCAAAGGCCCGGCTTCCGATTTTTTCCAGGGTGATGGGCAGATAAGCCGATTTCAGCCCGGTACATCCGTCAAAGGCCGAATCGGAAATTTCTGTCACCGCCTCGGGAATGGCGATGGTTCTAAGGCTCTCGCAGCCGGCAAAGGCCTGGCTTCCGATAAATGCCACATTTTCATGGAAGGCAACATCCACCAGGGAAGTGCAGCCCTGGAAGGCGGCCGCCTCAATGGCAGTGACGGAATCGGGAATGGCAATGGTATTCAGCTTGGTGCAGCCGGAGAAGGCGTAACCGCCAAGGGTTCCCACCGTGCCGGGGATTTGAATCCAGGTCAGCCCGGTGCAGTCGGCAAAGGCCGCCCACCCGATGCTCTGGATGTTTCCAGGAAGCCGGACCTCCTCCAGAGAGGAACAGCCCTGGAAGGCCTGATCCCCGATGGTCTCCATGCTCTGGGGCAGCGACAGCGTTTCCAGCTTTTCACAGTCCACAAAGGCTCTGCTGCCGATGCTGGTCACACCCTCCGCAATCTCCAGTTCCAGGATTCTGCCCTGGCTTTCCTGCCAGGGAGCGGGGCGTCCCTCCCGGAAATCGAACATCTCCCCGGTGCCGGTGATGGTCAGCTTTCCCTCCCCGGACAGCTCCCAGTTGACACTGACACCGCACAGGCCGGAGGCGGGCAGGTCTTCCGCGGATGTGGGGACGGTGGGGGCAGCCCACTTCTCCTCCTCCGCCTGCATCAGGGCAGTGCGGACCTCCTCGGGCAGACCGTTCAGAAACTGGTCCAGAATATCCCCGGCGCCGATTTCAATAAGCCGGTCAAATTCTGCCTGAACCTCCGGGGCAATTTCCACTGCCGCCGCCCCGGGTGCGGATAAAAACGCGCAGGTACATAGCACAGCAGCAAGCAGGCGCTTTGCTTGATGATTCATAATAAACCTTCCTTTCCGATGTGCCGTGAGTGAATTGTGATTGTCGTATGATGGGCAAACAGCTTTAGCTCTCTCTTTTCTCCGCCTTTTTTCCTCTGCGCCGCCGGCGGCGGGGCCGGGCAGGCGTCTCCGGGTCTGCCTTCTGTACCCGGCGGGCATAGGCCTGGGCCGCCTCGGAGGTGGCCTCGTAGGTCAGCCGGCTCACCCGCACGGTGTCATCGGGCTGGACCGAGAGGCGAACCCGAATCAAAAACTTTCCATGCTCGGCACAGGTGGCCAAATCCATGTACCGATGCCCCGGCTGGGCGAACCAGCGGGAGCCCAGCATCTGAGCGCCGCAGACAGGGCAGCGGTTCTCGCATCCTGCCATGGCGGCCAGAGCCTGCTGCCGGTCGGCGTAATTCCGGAACACCTTCCGATCCAGGCAGCCCGGCAGCTCCGCGCCGTGGAAGCCGTTTTCATGGCTGCGCACCGCCTGGTCGTATTCCGTGATACCCCGCTCCAAATCCAGCCGCTGGCAGATTAACGCGGTGTGATAGGCGTCCCCCAAAGCGTCGTGGGCCGGGCGGCTTGCCTGGATTTCAAAGGTTTCCATGGCGGTTTTCAGGGCTTTCTGGGAGTTGGAGCCGTCGGTCTGGGCATTGAAGATCATCTGCGCGTTATACCACTGCTCGGTCCAATCCGTATCCAGAGAGAACAGCTGCAAGTTTTCCCGGAGAATGCCAATGTCGTCAAAGCCCCAGGTGAGGAAAACAGGGTTTTCCCCGCACCAGCGCCGGAACAGCTCCATGGCCTCTGGGAAGGGCACCCCCTCCTCCCGGAGCCGAGCCTCCTTGATGCCGGTGAGCTTACTGACCCGGCGATTCAGCCGCCGATAATATTTGGGGGCTACCATGATCTGGAATTCGTCCCCCGGGTTTCCCTCCTCGTCCAGCCGAACGGCGCCGATCTGAATGATCTCTCCCCGGATGGTCACGGGCAGCACCTTTTTGGAAGAAGGAGAGCCGGGCCAGGGCTGATTCCACTCCATATCTAAAACAACATAGCTCATTGCGCAAACCTCTATATCAGTAGTCCAGTTCGTCTATCATATCACATTGAGGGCGGTTCTGTAAACAGGAAGTTTCACCAAGGAGCGGATTTATGGGCGGAAAAGTTTCCCTGAAAAAGGGCTTGCATATTTTTCATGAATATGCTAATATAACGGGGATATTTCAAAAGCTGCGATTGGGCTGCCTTGTATTGGTTTGCGTCTGACAGAGAGAGCGGGAGGGTGGAATCCGCTTGCGTGCAATGCCGGGCTTTCTCCCAGGAGCTGCCGCCTGAACCATCAGTAGGGCCGGACGGGTGATGCCGTTACCCATCATGGGCGTGGATGCGCCTGAGAGCTGCGCCGCTGCGGCGGCGAATTGCGGGTGGTACCGCGGAAGGATTGCCTTTCGTCCCGGTTTTCGGGATGATGGGCTTTTTTATTGCCCGCCGTCCGCAAAAACACGTTATGTTAACCTTATTGGGAGGAAAAGAAATGAAGCAACAACTGGAATCCATTCGCCAGGCGGCAATGGCTACCCTGGAAAAGGCCGCCACCCCCGCCGAACTGGAGGAGCTGCGGGTCAAGCTGCTGGGCAAGAAGGGCGAACTCACCGCCGTGCTGAAGCAGATGGGCAAGCTCTCCGCCGAAGAGCGTCCCGTGATGGGACAGCTGGCCAACAATGTCCGTGCCGCCATTGAGGAGCGGCTGGAGGAGCGGAAGGCCAGCGTCCATGCCGCCGCCATGGAGGCAAAGCTCGCCGCCGAGGCCGTGGATGTGACCATCCCCGGTGACGAAATTCAGATTGGCCATCAGCATCCCATGAATCAGGTGCTCCAGCAGATCAAGGATATTTTCGTTGGTCTGGGCTACCAGGTGGTGGAGGGCCCGGAGGTGGAGCTGGCAGACTACAATTTCACCCGGCTGAACATTGAAGAGGGCCACCCCTCCCGGGACCGCAGCGACACCTTCTATTTCACCGACGACGACAGTGTGCTCCTGCGCACCCAGACCAGCCCCATGCAGATTCGGTATATGGAGAATCACAAGCCTCCCCTGTGTATGCTGGCCCCCGGCCGGGTGTTCCGGAAGGACGAGGCCGACGCCACCCACTCCCCCATGTTCCATCAGATTGAGGGTCTGGTGGTGGATGAAAACATCACCATGGGCGACCTGAAGGGCGCTCTGATCATCATGATGCAGAAAATCTATGGAGAAGGCTCTGTTATGCGGTTCCGGCCCCACCACTTCCCCTTCACCGAGCCCAGCTGTGAGATGGACATGCAGTGCCACAAGTGCCACGGCACCGGCGAAATCGACGGAGCCGTCTGCTCCACCTGCCACGGCGAGGGCTGGATTGAGCTGCTGGGTGCCGGAATGGTGCACCCCACCGTGCTGGAAAACTGCGGCATCGACTCCACCAAATACTCCGGCTTTGCCTTTGGCATGGGCCTGGAACGGATGGCCATGGGCCGTCTGAAAATCACCGACCTGCGTCTGATCTTCGACAACGACGTGCGGTTCCTGAACCAGTTCTAAGGAGGAAACGGACATGAAACTGAACAGAAAATGGATTAACGAGGATTTCGTAGACCTCAGCACCGTTTCCGATAAGGAATTTGTGGAAACCATGACCGTTTTCGGTCAGAAGGTGGAAACCTGGGAACGGATGGACGCGGAGATTAAAAACGTTGTGGTGGGCCGGGTGCTCTCCATGGTGCGCCACCCCAATTCCGACCACATGTTCATTTGCCAGGTGGATGTGGGGCAGGCAGAGCCTGTCCAGATCGTCACCGGGGCTCAAAACGTCCACGAGGGGGATCTGGTTCCCGCCGCGCTGCACAATTCCTGGCTTCCCGGCGGCGTGCACATCACCAAGGGCAAGCTCCGGGGTGAACTGTCCAACGGAATGCTCTGCTCCTTCGCGGAGCTGGGACTGACCCAGAACGACCTGCCCGGGGTGTTCGCCGACGGCATCTGGATTCTGGACCCTGACGCCGGCAAGCCCGGCGACGACATCAACCCCATCATCGGCAACGACGACACCGTGGTGGATTTTGAAATCACCAACAACCGGCCGGACTGCTACTCCATCATCGGTCTGGCCCGGGAGGCTGCCGCCGCCTTCGGCAAGCCCATGAAGCACCACGAGCCCATGGTAAAGGGCAGTGAGGCAGGCTCCATTTTTGAGCATCTGGATGTGGAGGTTCCCGCCACGGAGCTTGTGAACCGCTACTCCTCCCGGATGGTGGCCAATGTGAAGATCGGCCCCTCCCCCAAATGGCTGCGCCAGCGGCTCCGTGCCAACGGTGTGCGTCCCATCAACAACATTGTGGACATCACCAACTATGTGATGCTGGAATATGGCCAGCCCATGCACGCCTTTGACTACCGGTACGTTTCCTCCGGCAAGATCGTGGTGCGGGAGGCAGTGGAAGGGGAAACCCTCACCACCCTGGACGGCAACGTCCGTCCCCTGAAGGCCGGGATGCTGGTCATTGCCGACGAGAGTAAGCCCATCGGCCTGGCAGGCATCATGGGCGGCGAAAACTCCGAGATTGTAGACGACACCACCATGGTGGTATTTGAATCCGCCAATTTCAACGGCACCTCCATCCGCCAGACCGCTCTGGCCCTGGGTATGCGCACGGAGGCCTCCGGCAAGTTCGAGAAGAATCTGGACCCCATGATGACCATCCCCGCCGTGCAGCGGGCCTGCGAGCTGGTGGAGCTGCTGGAATGCGGCGATGTGCTGGATGGCACCATCGACATCATCAACTATGTACCCGAACCCAAAAAGCTTCCCCTGGAGCCCGACCGGATCAACAAGCTGCTAGGCACCAACATTTCCAAAGAAGACATGGTGATGTACCTGAACCGGCTGGAAATCCCGGTGGAGGGCGACACCGTCCTGGTACCCTCCTTCCGGCCCGACCTGAACCTGATGGCAGACCTGGCCGAGGAAGTGGGGCGCTCCTATGGTTACAATGAGATTCCCACCACCGAGTTCCGCAACTCCACCCAGGGCGGCTACTCCCAGGAGATGAAGCTGGAAGCCAAGGCCGGTTCCCTCTGCCGGGCTCTGGGCTACAGCGAGATTATCACCTATTCCTTCGTCTCCCCCACTGTCTTCGACCAAATCCGCCTTCCTGCTGATTCTCCCCTGCGCAATGCCCTGCGGATTCAGAACCCTCTGGGCGAGGACACCTCCATCATGCGCACCATTGCCCTGCCCTCCATGCTGGAAATCCTGGGCCGGAACAATGCCTACCACAACAAAGCCGCAAAGCTCTATGAGATTGCCAAGATTTATCTGCCCGCAGAGGGGCAGCCCCTGCCGGAAGAGCCCAAGATGCTGCTGTTCGGCTCCTATGGCGAAGGGGAAACCTTCTTCAAGCTCAAAGGTGAGATTGAGGCTTTGTTTGCCGGTCTGCGGCTGAAAAAGGCCAGCTACACCGCCCAAAAGGACAACCCCAGCTACCATCCCGGCCGCTGTGCCTCCATTTCCATTGACGGCGTGGAGGTTGGTGTCATGGGTCAGGTTCACCCGTCGGTCGCCAAAAATTATGGCATTGACAGCGAGGTCTACTGCGCTGAAATCAGCTTCACCAAGCTCCTGACGATGCTGCTGCCCGATGCCACCTATTCTCCCCTGCCCAAGTATCCCGCCGTCAGCCGTGACCTGGCTCTGATCTGTGACGAAAACATCACCGTGGCCCAGGTGGAAGAAGCAATCACCGCCTCCGCCGGGAAACTGCTGCGAAAGATTCAGCTCTTCGACATCTACCGGGGCGTGGGCGTACCCGAGGGCAAGAAGAGCATGGCCTTCTCCCTGGAGCTTCGTGCCGACGATCGGACCCTCACAGACGCCGATTCCGAAGGCGTGGTTTCCAAGGTCCTGGCAGCCTTGAAGGAAAAGCTGGACGCATCTCTCCGCTAAAAAGGCCGTGCGCTCCCCTGCAAAGGGACAAAACAGCTCCTTTTCAGCCCTTCCGGGTAGAAATTCACAAATTATTTACCGGAAGGGCTTTACAGGCCTGTCCATTTGGGATATAATAGAGTATCAATTTCTAAAAGGAGGCTGAGACCATGACGGGAATGGAAACCCAGACCTTTAAGGTCCCCGACGATAAAGAGAACATGCGGCACATACTCCGGAGTGTGTTCGACGCCCTGAACGAAAAAGGTTACAATCCCATCAACCAGATTGTGGGGTATCTGCTCACAGAAGATCCCACCTATATCACCAATTACGGCAGCGCCCGGAGCATGATCTGCAAGATCGACCGGGATGAACTGATGCAGGTGCTGGTGCGGGAATACCTGTTTAGAGACGAATGATCCCCGCCAAGAGGCTTTTGCCACGGCAAAGGCCTCTTGTTATGTAACTTGTTATGTAACTTGAAAACTTCATACTTCCTCCGTCTTTTCCCAAAAAAGCTTGCATCATAATTGTAAATTCTTTCCATTTCTCCCCTTTTTCGCTATTTGGGGTTGACAAAAGAATTACAACGTGTTACAATTTCACTACATTTTTCAGGAGGTTCCTTACATGGCTGATGAAAAAACAGTTCTGATGTACAAGGGTCGTCCGCTGATGCGCAAGGACAACCTGGTGTACTATGGTTCCATGGCCGACAGCCACATTGTGATGCTTCAGGTTCTTGAAACCAAAAAGGTGGGCGACACCGACATTGCCACCCGGGTCACAGTTCAGCTCCAGCTCACCGATCCCAACGCAAGAAGCAGAGACCGTGTGGTCAAAAAAAGCGAAAAAGACGGCTTCTATACAGCCCTGGATGTGGGCTGCGTCTGGCTTGAGCGGGCTCTGGCCGGAAAGTAAAACTTTAAGGAAACTCTGAAGAAATCGTCTGCGGCTGGCAGACAAATCTTTTGCCCCATCCGTGCAGTTCTAAAAGCAGGAAATAGATTCAGTATTCCTCTGCTTTTAGAACGTTCGGCTGAGCCAAAATCTTCTGCTGTCAGCTCTTGCCGATTTTATCAGAGCTTCCCCAGCGAACTTTTAATTCCCAGCGACGGAGGTAACGTATGAAATTTTCCACGCGAGTCATGGCTCTGGCCATGACTCTGATGATTCTCGTCAGCACCCTTTCCATCACCGCATCCGCAGACAACGGCTCCTTAGTATATGGCATTGGCTTTGTCAACGCCTCCGGACTGAATCTGCGCACACAGCCTTCCACCGATTCCCCCATCCTCTCCACCGCCAATTCCGGCGAGTGTGTTGTGGTGCTGGGGCAGGAAAACGGCTGGTATCGTGTCAACTATAACCTGCAAGAGGGCTACATGAATGCCGATTATCTCACCGTCTCCACCGCAGAAAACGCGGAGCTGGGTTACGGCATTGTCAGCGGTTCCGGCGTAAATCTGCGCAGCGGGCCCAGCACCTCTCATTCCTTACTCGCTACCGCTTCCTATGGAGACAGATGCTACATCATCGGCCTGAACCAGGGCTGGTACAAGGTACTCTACGGCTCAACCACCTGCTATATCCGCAGCGACTACCTGAGCCTGAGCGAAATTCCCTACGAGAACAACGCTTCTTCCAACACCCCTCAGTATTTCCGTCAGGGCAGAGCCATTGGCGCATTGCCCAGCGGCACAGCATCCAACGCTGCATCATCCAGCGGCATGATTTCCAATCCTGTGAATCAGGTCTCTGGCGCCTCCTCTGCCACCGGGGCACAGATTCTCGCCAAGGCGACAGAGTATCTGGGAACACCCTATGTCTACGGCGGTGCCTCCCCCAGTGGCTTTGACTGCTCCGGCTTTGTGTACTATGTATATGGCACCTTCGGCATTTCCGTAGGACGAACCCCCGATGCCCAGCACAGCGCCGGAACCACAGTGGACAAGGCCAATCTTCAGCCCGGCGACATCGTGCTCTTTGCGAATACATACAGCAGCGGTATCTCTCACTCCGGCATCTATGCCGGTAACGGACAGTTCATCCACTCCCCCAATTCCCGCAGCACCGTCTCCTATTCCGACCTCACCAGCGGCTATTGGAGCGAGCATTTCTACTGCGGCGTCCGGGTGGTATAACAATCAAATAATAATTCAGCCCATGGAACCCTTCGGCTCCATGGGCTTTTGTTTTCAATTTATGCCATATCCAGCAGCGGTGGTCAAAATTTTACGCTTTTCTCACGGGGCAGCAGACCTCAGTGACAAATTCATCGGGATTCGACGTCTCATGGGGGCTGACATGGTAGATATTGAACAGGGGTCCGTCGAAGGCGTATCCATTATCTGCGATCCAGGCCGCAACGGCAGCGTTGACCTCCCCCATCTGCTCATAGGAGCCTTTGAAGGTAACACAGGCAGCTGTTACCTCCGGCAGCGTCCGGAACCGGACGTGCTCCGTATCCGGGTAGCTGCCCTTAACGGTCCTCTGCACCTCCACATCCACCTGTGCCTCCCGGTATTCCTTATCGTGGAAAACGGCACAGTAGTAGCAGGGGTCGCCCTCAAGCAGACCCAGCTTCTGGGTTTCCTCCATCAGCATCCTCCAGAGCATTCCCTCCTGCTCATAGGAAGGGATCATCATCCGCACCGTTGCGGCGTAGCGCTGGGGAAATGTTTTGATTGTAACGTCATAGTTCATGGTTTTGTCTTCCTTTCTCAGCCGATTTTGGGCTGTTTCCAGAAGCCGCAGCCGATATGCTGTCTGTTGAGACAGCGCCTCCAGCTCCGCCTGCTTACGGGTCAGGTGCTGTTCCAAAGCATCCCGGTCCTCATAGCAGGGCAGAATCTCTCCAATCACGGTCAAGCCAAAGCCCATGTCTTTCAGCGCGTTGATCCGGCCCGCAACGGGAAGCTGCTCCGCTCCATAGTAGCGGTAGCCGGACTCCGGATCAATCCAAATTGGCTTCAACAGACCGATCTCATCATAGTGGCGCAGCATACGGATGCTGACTCTGGATAGTTTTGAAAAATCTCCGATTTTCAGCATGAGGTACCTCCATTTTTGCCTGTTTTTGAGCTCAGCATCATTATAGAGCCTTCCACTGTGGGAGAGTCAAGGGTTATCTTTTACATTTCTTGAGAAAAAATCACGCCCCCGGTTTTCCGGGAGCGTGACCTATTGTGATCAATTCTGTTTCCGCTTGGAGACCACATCGAAAATGACGGCCGCCAGGAGCACCAGGCCCTTGACCACCTTCTGATAGTTGGCATCCACGCCCATGATGGACATACCAATGTTGATAACGCCCATGAGGATGGCGCCCACAATCACACCGGGAACGGTGCCGATGCCGCCGTAGGCGGAAGCGCCGCCGATGAAGCAGGAGCCGATGGCGTCCATCTCATAGTTCTGGCCGTAGGTGGGCTGGGCAGAGGTCAGCCGGGCGATGGTAAGCATACCCGCAAAGGCAGCCAGCAGCCCCATATTGGCATAGGCAATGAAGTAAATTTTATTGGTGTTGATGCCGGAGAGCTTGGTGGCGAGCTCATTGCCACCCACAGCGTAGAAGTGACGGCCGATGGTAGTCTTGGAGGTGATGTAGGAATAGATGGCAATAATCAGCGCCACCCAGATCAAAGCAGTGGGCAGGCCCTTGTGCTTGGCCAGCTTGTAGGAGAAAAAGCCGATGAGGGCCACAATGACCACGGACTTCACGATTGTGGAAGCCAGGGACTCCACCTCATAGCCCTTCTTCAGGCGGCTGGCCCGGCTGAAGAAGGTTGCGCACACAAAGATCACCGCAGCGATGGCGGCAACCACCAGGCAGAGGATGTTGATTCCTTCGCCGTGGAAAATGTCGGGAACATAGCAGTCAGCGCCGCCGCCAAAGAGGCGGACAAACGTGGTATCCTTCACAGCCAGGGTTTTGCCCTGGAGCACCACATTGGACAGTCCCCGGAACACGAGCATACCCGCCAGGGTGGTGATGAAGGGAGGAACCTTCACGTAGGCAATCCAGAAGGCCTGCCAGCAGCCAATGGCCAGACCAATGGCCAGCATGGAAATGACGGCCACCCACATATTCATGCCCTTGCTCATCATCACAGCGCCGATGGCGCCCACAAAGCAGACCACGGAGCCAACGGACAGGTCGATGTTGCCGCCGGTGAGGATACACAGCAGCATACCGGTGGCCAGCACGAACACATAGGCATTCTGGGCGAACAGGTTATTAATATTCTGGGGCAGCAGGATTTTGCCCTTGGTCTGCCAGGTGAAGAAAGCAGCCACCAGCACCAGAACCAGCACCATGGTATACTTCTGCACAAAGTCCATCACAGACTTCCTGCTCAGAGGGGAAGCCTTGGCCCCCTTGGATACATCCAATGTTACATCCTTTTTCATCTGCTGATTCTCCTTTGTCATTTGTTGGTGGATTTCAGAATTGCACCCATGATCTTCTCCTGGGTTGCCTCCTGGCTGTTGAACTCGCCGACGATTCTGCCCTCATTGAGCACGTAGATTCGGTCGCACATACCCAGAATTTCCGGCAGCTCAGAGGAGATGATGATGACCGACTTGCCCTCCGCCGCCAGCTGGTTGATGATGCAGTAGATTTCGTATTTCGCGCCCACGTCAATGCCCCGGGTGGGCTCATCCAGAATCAGAATATCCGGCTCCGTAAACATCCACTTGGCCAGCAATACCTTTTGCTGGTTGCCGCCGGAGAGGTTGCCCACATTCTGCTCCACGGTGGGACACTTGGTGCTAAGTTTTTTCTTGTAGTCCACAGCCACGGCATATTCCTTGTCCTGATCTATGATGCCCCGGTTGGAGACACCATCCAGATTCGCCAGAGTGGTATTGACCCGGATGGGGTTGGACAAAATCAGGCCGCTGCCCTTCCGGTCCTCGGTAACATAGGCAAGGCCATGCTTGATGGCATCCTTGACCCTGTGCATATGGACTTCCTGACCATTGATGAACACCTGACCGGAGATATTTGAGCCGTAGCTGTGGCCGAATACAGACATGGCAAGCTCTGTTCTCCCCGCGCCCATCAGACCGGAAATGCCCACCACTTCGCCCTTGTGGACGTTGAGGGAAACATTATCCACCACTTTTTTATCGGCGTAGATGGGGTGGTATACATTCCAGTTTCTGATTTCCATGGACACGTCCCCAACCTTGATACCATGGCGCTTGGGGAAGCGGTCGGAAATCTCCCGCCCGACCATACCTTTGATGATTCGGTCCTCGCTGATGTCATCCACGCCCTTGTGCAGGGTTTCGATGGTACGGCCGTCCCGGATGACGGTGATGTCGTCGGCCACATAGGAGACCTCGTTCAGCTTGTGGGAGATGATGATGGAGGTCAAGCCCTGCTGCTTGAACCGCAGCAACAGGTCCAGCAGAGCCTTGGAATCCGTCTCATTCAAAGAGGAGGTCGGCTCGTCCAGAATCAGCAGCTTGGCGTTCTTGGCCAGGGCCTTGGCGATTTCAACCAGCTGCTGCTTGCCAACGCCGATGTCCTTAATCAGGGTGTGAGAGGACTCGGTGAGTCCCACGGCCCGCAGGTACTTGGTGGCCTCGGCGTGGGTTTCGTTCCAGTCCACCGCATAGGATTTTCCCTTTTCGTTGCCCAGGAACATGTTCTCGCCGATGGTCATCTGGGGAACCAGAGCCAGCTCCTGATGGATGATGACGATTCCCAGGGACTCGCTATCTTTGATCTTGGAAAATTTACAGACCTCACCGTTGTAGACAATGTCACCGGAGTAGGTGCCATGAGGATAGATACCGCTGAGGACCTTCATCAGCGTGGATTTGCCAGCGCCGTTCTCACCAACCAGTGCGTGGATGGTGCCGCGCTCTACCACCAGATTCACATCGTCAAGAGCCTTGACGCCGGGAAACTCCTTGGTGATATTTTTCATTTCTAGAATAATGTCCGACAAGTTACCGCCTCCGTAACGTGGATTTTAATGCTGGAAAAACACATTTTTGTAATGAAAAGCTCCGTTTTCATTACAAAATTATATTCTTCACCTTATTTTGATATTTGGCCAAGGCGCTCTTCGCGCCTTGGCCAAAGGATCAGTCAGTCAAATCTGAAGCTGTAACGGATTACAGGCCCAGGTCGGCAGCTGCGTAGTAGCCGGAGTCAACCAGCAGTTCCTGAATCATGTCGGGAGTGCAGGCAACGGGCTCGCACAGGAAGGAGGGGATGATGCCGGTGCCGTTGTCGTAGGTCTCGGTATCGTTGATTTCGGGCTCGGAACCCTGCATGATGGCGTCAACCATGGTGACAACCTGAGCAGCCAGGGTACGGGTGTCCTTGAAGACGGACATGGACTGGGTGCCCTCCAGCATGGAGATGGTGGAGAGGATGTCGCAGTCCTGGCCGGTCAGAACAGGCCACTCGCCGGTGTAGTTGGCCTTCAGAGCATTCTGAACGCCCAGAGAAGTGGAGTCATTGGAGCACAGAACAGCGTCCAGCTTGGTGCCGTCAGCGTAGTAGGAGCTGAGGATGGTCTCAAAACGAGCCTGAGCAGCGTCGGTAGCCCAGTTGGCGGTAGCAACCACGGCCTTCTCGGTCTGGCCGGAGGGGCAGACCAGCTTGCCGGACTCCAGGTAAGGAGTCAGGATGCTCATGGCGCCATCGAAGAAGAAGTTGATGTTGTTGTCGCCGGGGTCGCCGGTGATGAACTCAATGTTGAAGGGGCCTTCGGCCTCGTCCAGCTTCAGAGCGTCGCGGATGAACTCGCCCTGCTTCACGCCCACCAGCCAGTTGTCGAAGGTGGCGTAGTAAGTAACAGCGTCGGAGTTCATGATCAGGCGGTCATATGCGATAACAGGGATACCGGCTTCCTTGGCCTGAGCCAGAACGGTGCCCAGAGAGTCGCCGTCGATGGAAGCGATGACCAGAACCTGGCAGCCGTCAGCGATCATGGTCTCAACCTGAGAAACCTGGGTGGGGATGTCGTTGGCAGCATACAGCAGCTCGACTTCATAGCCGGCTTCCTTCAGCTGGGCTTCCATGTTGGCGCCGTCCTGGTTCCAGCGCTGCAGGTCCTGGGTGGGCATGGAAACGCCAACCAGCTTGCCTTCGGCCTTGGCAGTGCCACTGAAGCATGCGCAGCAGGCGAGAACCAGAGCGAGGGCGATCATGACGGAAAGGATCTTCTTCATTAGAGTGTGCCTCCTTAAATATTATGTTACAGCCCCTTGGGAACAGTAACTACAACTTAGGGAATGAGACAGGCATCTTTCATTTTATCTATGATAAAATGAAAGATGGGACGTCCCATCTTGAATTTTTGTAGGAACCTACAAGAATTATAATCATAATACCATTTTCTGCCTGGATTTTCAAGGCGGTTTTTTGTACAAGATTCACAAACCAATTTTATGTATTTTGACAACCGAAATCAATTTCAGCTGCGGCGTTTCCAACCGGCCAGTTTTTCCCTTTGGTTTGGCCCAGTGGTTTTCTATGCAAAATGGTTGCCTTTTGAAGAAAATCGTGGTATGATGTTGGAGCTTTACAGGAGGAGAGGTGGCAGAACTTTGCGGGAATGGAACGATGTATACGACGAGAACCGGAACCCCACCGGCCGGGTGCACCTGCGGGGAACCCCCTGGGCGCCGGGAGATTACGGTCTGGTGGTGTGCGTTTGGGTATATGACGGCGCGGGGCACATCCTGCTCACCCGCCGGGCCAAGGGCAAGAGCTTCCAGGGCACCTGGGAAAATTCCGGCGGCGCCGCCAAGGCCGGAGAAACCAGCCGCCAGGCCATTGCCCGGGAGCTTTTTGAGGAGACCGGCATCCGCGCCGAGGAGGAGGAATTCGAGTTTCTCTGCTCCGACCGGGACCGGAACACCCTGTATGATTTTTACTGTTTGAAACGGCGTGTGCCTCTGAGCAAAATTGTCCTGCTTCCGGGGGAGACCGATGGGGTGATGTGGGCCGGATACGGGAAGATTCACTGGATGATCCGCACCAGGAAAATCTGTCCTGTCATCGCCGCCCAGTACCGCCGTCAGGAGGCGGAGCTGAAAAAGCGCAATGTAGACAAGGTTTATTGTTAAATTTTGTCAAAAACGCCCTAATCTTTTTCTTGCATTTTGTGCTCAATGTATGCTATTATAAAAGAAAGCGTTTCTTCCCGGGATGCCGGTGAGATGCTTTCTTTTTTATTTATTTAGATGGAGGCTACCAACTATGATTACATTGATGCACCTTCCCGTCCGCCGGGGCAATGCCCCCCTGCGTATCGCTCACGGACATTTTGCCACCAATCATTCCCACATCAATTATTTTGTGGATATTACTTACCAGAAAACCAGACTCAGCGAAGCCAAGGACAGTGCCCATCAGCTGGTGGCGAATTTTGTCAACGACACGCCGGTGGACACCATTCTCTGCCTGGACGGCACCTCGGTTCTGGGCACCTGCGTGGCTGAGGAGCTGACCAAGAGTGGTTTCCGCACCATCAACGCCCACCACACCATCTACATTCTGGAGCCTGAGTACAACTCCAACTCCCAGATCATCTTCCGGGACAACAACATCAATATGATTCGGGGCAAAAACGTGCTGGTGCTGATGGCCTCCGTGACCACCGGTTTCACCGCCAAGCAGGCGCTGCAGGCCATCGACTACTACGGCGGCAATGTAGCCGGTGTGGCCGCCATCTACTCCGCCGTGGAGTCCGTGGAGGGCCACCCCATCCGCTCCGTCTACACCATCAACGACTTGCCCGGCTACGCAAGCTATGACTATCGGGACTGCCCCTACTGCAAGGCCGGCCAGAAGATCGACGCCCTGGTAAACAGCTACGGCTACTCCCAGCTCTAATGCAGTCAAATGATTTCCCCCACTGCTTGACGGCAGTGGGGGAAAATTATGGGTGCTCAAAAGGGCTTCAAATTCATATTTTCGGAGCAGTCACAGAGGAACTGGGCCAGCAGCTCGGCACAATCCTGAATATCCTTCAGAGAACCCACCTCATCCGGGCAGTGCATGTAGCGCAGAGGGATGGACACCAGGGCAAAGGGCACGCCCAGGCAGGTGCGGTGCATAATGTCCCCATCGGTGCCGGTGCGCCCGTTGGCGGCCTCGATCTGCACCGGCATATTCAGCTTGGAAGCTGCCTCCAGCAGCTTTTCATTCACCTTTTTGTGGATAGAGGGATTGTTGCAGATCACCGGCCCCTTGCCCACGGAGATGTCGCCGGTAAGGCCCATATCAATGCCCGCGTAGTCACTGGTATAGGTCACATCCACAGCGATGGCAATGTTGGGCTGAACCCGGGATGCGGTGAAATACGCGCCGTTGCCGGTGGTCTCCTCTCCGGTGGTGGCGGCGGCATAAACGCCGACGGACACGCCCCGCTCCTTGGCCAGGGTCAGGGCCTCCATAACGATGTAGGCACCCACCCGGTCGTCCATGGCCCGGGCGGTGATGCGGTCATTGAGCAGTTCCCGGACATCAGTGTCAAAATTCACCGTGTCTCCCAGGCTGACGGCTTTCAGGGCATCCTCCCGGTCCACCGCCCCAATGTCAATGGTCAAGTCGGAGGCCTTCAAATCCTCCTTCTTGCACAGCTCCCGGGTGTTCACCACCGCCCCATAGACAATGCCTCTTTTGGTATGGACGCGAACCTTGTGCCCGGGGTACGTGGTGGCGTAGACGCCGCCGATGCCTGTGACTTTCAGGAAGCCGTCGGCTGTGACCGCCGTGACCATCAGCCCGATTTCGTCGGCATGTCCGGTCATCAGCACCCGGAAAGGGGCCTGGGGATTCACCGCCGCGGTAACGGTTCCCATTTCATCCACGGTGACGGCATCCGCAATGGGCAGCATATGGTCATAGATTTTCCTTTCAATTTCTGTCTCACTGCCGGAAACGCCGTTGGAGCACAGCAGCTGCATTAAAAATTCCTTGTTCATTGGGCAAAATCCTTTCTGTTTTAGAAAAATGCTGTCCCACCAGCGTGAGACAGCATTTTAATATTGAGTGCAATTACAGCAGATCCTTCACCAGGGACAGGGCATCCTCGTCCGCCACCAGGATGAAGTCCGGGTGCAGCTGCAAAATGGAGCCGGGGGCCTGAGGACGGATGGGGCCGAAGAAGCAGTCCTTTACCGCCTGGGCTTTCTTCTTGCCGTTGACCACCAGCAGCACCCGCCGGGCCTTCATGATGCCGCCGATGCCCATGGTGTAGGCATACTGAGGCACCTCTTCCCGGGTGGCGAAGAACCGGGCGTTGGCATCGATGGTGGCGTCGGTGAGGCGGACCTTGTTGGTGTTCTTCACGAACTGGTCAGCAGGCTCGTTGAACCCCACATGGCCGTTGGGGCCCAGGCCCAGCAGCTGCAAGTCCGCGCCGCCGAAAGCGTCAATAACAGCGTCATACCGGGCGCACTCCCCTGCCGCGTCGGGATTCATACCGTTGGGGATGTTGCAGTTGGCCTGGTCGATGTTCACATGGTCAAAGAGGTTGCTGCGCATAAAATAGGCGTAGCTCTGGTCGTGGTCCTTATCCAGGCCCACATACTCGTCCAGGTTCACGGTTTTCACCTGGGAGAAGTCCAGCTCACCACTTTCATACTTGGCAATCAGCTCCTTGTAGGTGCCAACAGGGCTGCTGCCGGTGGCCAGGCCAAGCACGCAGTCCGGCTTCAGCTGAATCTGGGCCGCAATGATGTTGGCAGCCTTTTTGCTCACGTCCTGGTAATCCTTTGCACGAATAAGTCTCATAAGCACACTCCCTTGTATGTTTTATTCAGTATGTTCATTATAACATTTTCCAGGAAGGATGTACAGTCCAATTTCAAAAATCTGGCATTATTTTTCAATCATAGATTGGCGCTGTTTTCATGGCCAGTTTTCGATATAATGGGCACAAATCCAATTGGGAGGGAAATGCAATGAAGCAGAAAACCATTACCACCAAAAAAATCGTGATTACCGCCCTGATGGCCGCCCTGACGGTGGCCGGTTCCGCCATTCGAGTGACCATGCCCATCGACATTGCGGGCACCACCTCCTTCCATCTGGGCAACATCATGTGCGCCCTGGCAGGTCTGCTGCTTGGCCCCTGGTACGGCGCTCTGGCTGCCGGTCTGGGTTCCGCCATCTACGACTGCCTGAATCCGCTCTACATTGCCGAAAGCTGGATCACCTTCCTGACCAAGGGCGCTTACGGTCTGGTTGCCGGTTTGGTTTTCTGGTATGGCGACCGGGCACTTCTGGCCATCAAGCAGGCATGGAAGAAGCTGGTGCAGGCCGGTTATCTGAAAGCTGCCCTCGCCTCCGCCGCCGGGGCTGTGACGTATGCGGTTTTGTATCTGGTTAAGTCCTACTTCAAAGCCATCATCGTCAACGGTCTGGCCCACGACGCGGCCATGCTCAGCTTGGCCGCAAAGCTTCCCGCCACCATTTTCAACGGCGTGGTTGCCATCATCTTTGCCCCCATTCTGGTTGTTGCCATCAAGGCCGCATTGAAGAAAAATCATTTGGAGATTTGAAATTCAATCATTCCCGCCGCTTCCTGTTACGCAGGAGGCGGTTTTTTACAGCACCGTCATCATATTATAGAGCTTCATCAGGCGGATGTCCTCCTTGGTGATTTTCAGCATTTGAAGCAGGGCTTCATCCTCCGGAAGGCGCTTTTTTGAAAAAAGCATTTTCAGGGCCACGGGCATCACAGGCCGGGCGGATAGGCCGGTAAACAGGCCCCATTTGGTGTCCGAATTCATATAGGTGGCCAGAATCTGCCCATGGGCCTTCTCCATAGGGGAATCCTGGTTGGTCAGAATCACATTGGTAATGGCGTCGTAGTGCTCCATGTAGCCCCAGTAGGTGGTTTCGCAGTTCTGGTAGCTGGCATAGTCCTGAAAATTGGCATACATCATGATTTTATACCGGCTGTCCTCGGATTGGAGCAGCACATCAAAGACACAGGGGATAATCCGGTTGATCCGTCCGTCATAATAATAGGAGTAGAACTGGGACAATCCGCTGAAAAAGGCGGGGCGTGGGCCGGAGGGCTGGATGCTCACCCGATCCGGTGTACAGTATAGAAGCTGCTCCACATGGATACCCAGCGCCCGGGCAATTTCGTAAATGGTTTCAATGTCCAGCACAATTTCCCCGGTTTCATATTTGGAGAGGGTTGACTTGTTCTTGCACACCAGATTAGACAATTGATCCAATGTCATGTGGCGGGATTTGCGAAAATTGCGGATTCTAAGTCCAATCTCCCGGCTGATCTGCCCCATATGGATGCCTCCTGTTTCTTAATAATCAACTTTTTCATTCATTTGTTTCCACTTTCGGTTTGTTCGCTTTATTATAGCCGAAATTCTTTAAAAAGTCTATTATTAAGAAATAAAATTTCCAAAGAGTTTCTTATTAGGAAACCATCATTCATTTGAACTCCAGGGCGTCAGGCGGTAAAATAAGATCACACCGCCGGAAAGGATGATCTCCCTATGAAACGAAATCTGACCTTCAAGGAAACCATTACCATCACCAGTATGCTCTTCGGCATGTTTTTTGGCGCAGGGAACCTGATCTTTCCGGCGAAAATGGGCATTGACGCCGGAAGCAATCTTTGGAGCGCCTTTCTGGGGGTATTCATCACCGCTGTCGGCATCCCCATGTTGGCGGTTGTGGCTCTGGGACTGAGCCGGTGCCAGGGCGTGGTGCAGCTGGCAAACAAGGTGGGGAAAAAATACAGCGTGTTCTTCTGCACCCTGCTGTATCTCACCATCGGTCCCCTCTTCGCCATTCCCCGCTGTGCCAGCACCTCCTTCTCTGTGGGAGCCGTGGGGCTGCTGGGAGAGGCGCATCAGGGACTGTATCTGGCCATTTTCTCCTTTGTATTTTTCGCCATTGTGCTGTTTTTCTCCCTGAAGCCCCGGGGGATCATGACCTGGATTGGAAAAATTCTCAATCCGGTGTTTCTCGTCTTCCTCTTTGTTCTGGTGATTGCCGCTTTGGCAAAGCCGGTCACCCAGGTTTCCCAGGTGGCGCCGGCGGAATCTTACGCCACCGGAAGCAAGGCGTTTTTCGCCGGATTCCTGGAGGGCTACAACACCCTGGACGCCCTGGCTGGCCTGGCCTTTGGCATTGTGGTGATTCAGGTGGTTCGTAGCCACGGCGTTGAGGATCCCGGGCGGGTGGCGGTGAATACCGCCAAAGCCGGTGTGTTCAGCTGCCTGTTCATGGGCATCATCTACTTCTTCATCACCCTGATTACCGCCCAGAGCGCCCCTCTGTGCGAAGGCGCCCTCAACGGCGGGCAGGTGCTCGGCATCGTGGCCCGGCACTATTTCCGCCAGGCCGGAGCCATTCTCACCGCCGCCATTGTCACCTTTGCCTGTCTGAAAACCGCCATTGGCCTGGTGACAAGCTGCTCCGAGGCCTTTGAGCAGATGTTCCCCAAGGGGCCAAGCTATTCCTTCTGGGCCATCGCCTTCTGCCTGATTGCCTTTGGAATCGCCAATTTCGGCCTCAATACCATTGTGGCCTGGTGCGTGCCGGTGCTGATGTTCGTATATCCTCTGGCCATCACCTTGATTCTGCTGGCATTGACAGAGAAATTCTTTGACAAAAGCCCTCTGGTCTATGCCGTTACCACCGGCTTCACCCTGGTGGCCGCCGCCCTGGATTTCCTGGGCACCCTTGCGGGCATGATTCCCGGCAGCGTTTTTCTTGCAAACGTCAAAGCGTTTGCTGGGCAGTTTATCCCCTTCTACGATCTGGGCATGGGCTGGATTCTCCCGGCGCTTGTTGGATTTGCCATCGGAATGGGCATTCACCTTTACAAGGCAAAACGGAACTGAACTCATACTCTAAGGAAACTCTGAAACAGGCACGTGCCAGTGTGTGATTCAGAGTTTCTTTTTACCACTTATGATCCCGAAACGACCACCTGTTGAAAATCCCTGGAAAATCAAGCCCGGCCTGGCTATACTGTAGCTTGAAAGGAGGGAGCCAATGAAAATCGAAATCAAAATCGACGAAACAATCAAGGAGCCGAAGATCGTCGTCATCACCGATAAAATGACCGAGGAAGTCAGTCAAATCATAAAGCGGCTCTCTGTGGATGGGGAGAAAACCATTGCGGGATTTCAGGACGGCATTGCCCAGGTGTTGGAGCCCGACAGTCTCTTCCGGGTCTATGCCTCAAACGGCAAGGTCCTGGCCCAGACCAGTCACGGAGAATACCAGCTGCGGCTCCGGCTGTATGAGCTGGAACAGCGCCTTGACGGACACTTCTTCGTGCGCATTTCAAACTCTGAAATCATCAATCTGAAAAAGGTGAAGGGCTTTGATCTGAGCTTTGCGGGAACCATCTGCGTGATGCTTTCAAACGGGACGGTTACATATGTCTCAAGGCGATATGTGGCCAAAATCAAAAAAATTTTAGGGATATGAGGGGAACGATATGAAAAAGAAGTTAATTGCCCGGGGCCTTTTGGGGTTTCCCATTGGAATTGCCATTGGATTTGTGATCACCATTATCATCTCCGCATGTGTGGGAGACGGCTGCTTCTACCCGGTGACACCGGAGCTGCTGGATGCCGCGGGGAGCGAGCTCAGCGCCGTCATTGTCCAGACAGTCCTCTGCGGCGTCATGGGAACCGGGTTTGCCATGGCTTCCCTGATCTGGGAAATCGATAGCTGGAGCCTTGCCAAGCAGAGCGGAATTTACTTTGCAATTGCCTGTATGGTCATGCTTCCCATTGCCTACGCGGCAAACTGGATGGAGCACTCCGTAGGCGGTATTCTTTCCTATGCTGGTATTTTCGTTGTGATTTTTTTAATAGTCTGGCTGATTCAGTACCATGCCTGGAAGGGCAAAATTAAGGAATTAAATGACTGCGTCGAGAAAAAACG
>CAZYWM010000007.1:0-19085 GCA_964651615.1 uncultured Oscillospiraceae bacterium
GGATAAGTATCATTTCAGGATATGAAGTCATAATGAAAGGAACGAAGAAAATGGATACAAACGCATTGGGAATGATCGAGACCAAGGGCCTGGTGGGGGCCATTGAGGCGGCGGATGCCATGGTGAAATCCGCCAATGTGCAGCTCATCGGCAAGGAGCAGGTGGGAGGCGGATTGGTGACGGTGATGGTTCGCGGCGACGTGGGCGCCGTGAAGGCAGCCACGGACGCCGGGGCAGCGGCGGCGGAGAAGGTGGGGGAGCTGATCTCCGTCCACGTCATCGCCCGGCCCCATGTGGAGGTGGATAACATCCTGCCTAAGGGCAAGCCCCTGGCCGGCGGGACGGAATAATGCTCTACACCGAGGAAACCGTCCGGAATAACATCCGCACCCGGGAGGGAAAGCGGGTGTTCTTCCTGGGCAAGGGCGACCGGCTCACCAGCGCCGCCCAGGACTTCCTCCACCGGGAGCGGATCGAAATCCTTCCGGGGTCGGAGGCGAAGCCCTCCCGCTTTTTGGTGCTGGGGGGCGGCTTCCTGGAGGAAAAGCCGGAGCACATGACCCATTTGGAGGGCACCACCCTGGTGCCCAAGACCCATCCGAGAATTGTGTTCCGGGGGAAGCTGGACGCTTTGGAGGCCCGGCTGATTCTGTGCCGTCTGGAGGTGCCGGAATTTGACCGGGAGCTGGGGGAGCTGCTCACCCTGACCCGAAAGCTGCTGCGCTGGGAGGTGCTGGGGGAACCGGCACAGGAGGAAAAGCTTTTCGGCCTGACGGAGGAGGAGCTCCACCACCGGAGCCACTTCCCCCAGGACTACTACGGCCAGCCCCACTTCATGCCGGAGGCCCGGGACGGGCGACAGATGGCCCAGCTGAATCTGGCGAGAGTCTGCGCTCGGGAGGCGGAGCTGGCGGCAGCGGCGGCCTTTACCGGCCCTGACGGAAACGTGACCCGGCCGGATTTGCTCCGGGTCATGAACCGGCTGAGCAGCGCCATTTACCTGCTGATGATTCAGCAGAAAGGAAGTAAGCCATGAAGCTGAAAACAACCCTTTTGGGAAAAACATACCTGTTTCGGGACATTAAACAGGTGCTGGCCAAGGCCAACGAGGAGAAGACCGGGGATAAGCTGGCGGGACTGGCGGCGGAAAGCGCCCAGGAGCGGGTCGCCGCCAAGGTGGTGCTGTCCGCGCTGACGCTGGGGGACCTGCGGGAGAATCCGGCGGTGCCCTATGAGCAGGATGAAGTGACCAGAATCATCCAGGACGATGTGAACGAGACGGTCTATCAGAAAATCAAGGGCTGGACCGTGGCGGAGCTCCGGGAGTGGCTGCTGGATGAGGGCACCTCCGGCTCCGACATCCGGCGCCTCAGCCGGGGGCTCACCAGCGAGATGGTGGCGGCGGTGTGCAAGCTCATGGGCAACCTGGATTTGATCTACGCCGCGAATAAGATCACCGTCACGGCCCACTGCAACACCACCATCGGTCTGCCCGGCACCCTGAGCTGCCGCCTGCAGCCCAACCACACCACCGACGACCCGGAGGGCATCACCGCCTCCGTGCTGGAAGGCCTGTCCTTCGGAGCGGGAGACGCGGTGATCGGCCTGAACCCGGTGACGGACTCCCCGGAGCAGGTGGGGCGGATCCTCCATCGGTTCCAGGAGATCAAGGAGCACTGGCAGATTCCCACCCAGATCTGCGTGCTGGCCCATGTCACCGCCCAGATGAAGGCGGTGAAGAAGGGGGCTCCCTGTGACCTGATTTTCCAGTCCATTGCCGGGAGCCAGAAGGGCAACGAGGCCTTCGGCTTCTCGGCGGCTACTCTGGAGGAGGCCCGGCAGCTGCTTCTGAAGCAGGGCACGGCCCAGGGGCCCAACGTCATGTATTTCGAGACCGGCCAGGGCAGCGAGCTGAGCTCTAACGCCCACCACGACACCGACCAGGTGACGATGGAGGCCCGGTGCTATGGCTTTGCCAAGCGGTTCCAGCCCTTCCTGGTCAATACCGTGGTGGGCTTCATCGGGCCGGAATATCTCTATGATGCCCGCCAGGTGACTCGGGCGGGGCTGGAGGACCATTTCATGGGCAAGCTCACCGGCATCCCCATGGGCTGCGACTGCTGCTACACCAACCACATGAAGGCCGACCAGAACGACATTGAGAACCTGGCCAGCCTTTTAACCCTGGCGGGATGCAATTACTTCATGGGCATCCCCCATGGGGATGACATTATGCTGAACTATCAGACCACCGGCTTCCGGGAGACCGCAGCCCTCCGGGAGCTGACCGGCAAGACCGCCATTCCGGAATTCCAGCGCTGGCTGGAAAAAATGGGCTTTGTGGAAAACGGACGCCTGACCGCCAAGGCCGGCGACGGCTCCAGCCTGCTCTATTGAGACGGCTGGGGATTAGGAGTTAGGAATTAGGGATTGAGCGGATCGGCCTTGCCTGGGAAATTGGTATTTGGCGATTTACCGCTGCCCCCTGTAGGGGCGGGTCTTGACCCGCCCGTTGGAAATGTCAAAAAATCGGGTAGCGGGCGAGTCAAGACTCGCCCCTACGAAAGGTGCGGTGACTTTTTGGAATTGGATCAGGATTTGCTCTCCCAGCAGCAGGCCAGGGATTTGGCCCGGCAGGCAGGGGAGGCTCAAAAAATACTTGCGCAGTTTTCCCAGGAGAAGCTGGATGCCATTGTAGAGGCGGTGGGGGAGGCCTTTTCCAAGGAGGCGGTGTCCCTGGCGGAGATGGCGGTTCAGGAGACCGGCTTCGGCAACATCCGGGATAAAACCGCCAAAAACCGCTTTGCCGCCGACACCGTGCGGCAGGCGGTGCGGGACATGAAAACCGTGGGAATTCTCTCCCGGAATCCGGAGAAAAAGCTCTGGGAGGTGGGAGTGCCGGTGGGTGTGGTGGCGGCCATTGTGCCCAGCACCAATCCCACCTCCACGGTCTGCTACAAGGCCATCATTGCCCTGAAGGCGGGCTGCCCCATCGTGTTCTCCCCCCATCCCAAGGCCGCCGGATGCACCCGCCGGGCGGCGGAGCTGGTGGCCAGGGCGGCGGAGGCGGCGGGAGCCCCCAAGGGAGCGGTGGGCTGCCTGAGCATTCCCGCTTTGGCCGGGTGCCGGGAGCTGATGTCGGCCCCCCAGACCAGGTTGATTCTTGCCACCGGAGGCCCGGCCATGGTGAAGGCCGCCTATTCCTCCGGCAAGCCCGCCATCGGCGTGGGGGCGGGGAACGGCCCGGCCTTCATCCACCATTCGGCGGACGTTTCCCAGGCTCTGCGGTGCATTGCCCAGTCCAAGACCTTTGACAACGGCACGGTCTGCGCCTCGGAGCAGAGCATCATTGTGGAAAAGAGCATGGAGGAGCAGGTGCGCCGGGAGGCCCGGAGCCAGGGCTTCTATTTCATGGATCAGGAGCAGGCGGGGCTTCTGGCGAAGCTGCTGTTCCGGCCCAATGGGACGCTGAATCCGGAAATTGTGGGCAAATCCGCCCTGCATTTGGCGAAAATGGCGGGCTTCCCCGTGCCGCCGGGAACCAGAATCCTGGTGGCCCGGGAGCAGGAGGCAGGGCCCACCCGGCCCTACTCCATGGAAAAGCTCTGCCCGGTGCTGGCCTTCTTCGTGATGGAGGGCGAGGACGCGGTGCTGGAAAAGGCGATGGAGGTGCTCTCCCACGAGGGCAGCGGCCACACCTTTGTGATTCACGCCCAGGAGGAACGGGTGATCGAGCGCTTCTGCCTGAAAATCCCGGTGTCCCGGTTCCTGGTGAATGTGCCGGCGGCCCTGGGGGGCATCGGCATGGGAACCGGACTGTTCCCGGCCCTGACCCTGGGCTGCGGGGCGGTGGGGGGCAGCAGCTCCTCCAACAACATCTCCCCCATGGATTTGATCAATCTGCGCCGGGTGGCCTGGGGACTGGAGGAAAAGGAAGCGCCCCGGTGCGCGGCGGCCGCCGTGGACGAGAATCTGGTGGAGCTGCTGACCCAGAAAATTCTGGAACGGCTGGGATAGGGGGCAGACCATGGAGAATTTGGAGAACCTGGCCGCCCAGGTGGCACAGCGGATTTTTGTGGAGCTGGAAGCCTCCGGCAGGCATGTTCATGTGACAGCCCAGCAGGCACAGACGCTGTTTGGCCATTCCCTGACGCCCCAGCGCCCCCTGTCCCAGCCGGGACAGTTCCTGGCAAAGGAGCGGGTGACGGTGGTGGGGCCCAAGGGAGAATTCCACGACGTGGCGGTGCTGGGCCCGGAGCGGAAGGAGGCCCAGGTGGAGCTGTCCCTCACCGATGGACGCGCGCTGGGGATTGACCTGCCCATCCGGCTCTCCGGCGACATTCAGGGCAGCCCCGGGGCGGTGCTCCTGGGAAGCCAGGGCCGGGTGGAGCTGACCGCGGGAGCCATTGCGGCCCAGCGCCACATCCACCTGACCCCGGAGGCGGCGGAGCGCTTCGGCGTTCGGGACAGGCAGCGGGTGCGGCTGAAAACCTTTACCCGGCGGCCCCTGATTTTTGAGGATGTGGTGGTCCGGGTCAGTCCGGATTTCGCCCCCTATGCCCACCTGGACTATGACGAGGCCAACGCCTGCGGATTCCGGAAAGGGGACCTGGGGAGAATCCTCTTATGAGCCGGGCGCTGCTGATCGGCCGGGAGCCGGGGGCGGAGCTGGGCTTTGAATATGTGCAGTCGCCCCCCTATGAGGCGGTGGTGCTGGGCTCGCTGACCCTGGGGGAGCTGATCTGCTTCCGGGAGGAGCGGGTGCTGGAGGCCCTGGCCCAGGGAAAGCAGGTGCTGCTCTACACCCCCGGGCTGCCGGAGACGCCCAAAAACCGGAGCCTGGCCGGGAGCCTGGCCTGTGCCCAGCGGGAGCTGAAAAACTGGGGCGTCCTGTTTACCGATGGCGGGCGCAAACGTCTGATCACGGCGGAGGAGGCCCGCATCCTCCACCAGCAGGGGCGGCGGCCGGGGCCCGATGCCGTGCTGACGCCCCTGGCAAAGGAAATTTTGGAGGGGATCAATTGAAAATCGGAAAAGTGATAGGCTCCATTTGGGCCACCCGAAAGGCGGCGTGCCTGCAGGGACAGACCTTCCTGGTGGTGTCCGCCGGAGGAGAGCAGCTGGTGGCTGCCGACCAGGTGGGAGCGGGCCCCGGGGACCGGGTGCTGCTGGCCACCGGCACCGTGGCCTCCCGCTACTGCATGGATGCCCCGGTGGACGCGGCGGTGGTGGCGATTGTGGACGAGGGGAAAAAGGAAGACTAGGAAGGAGCGGCGGATATGTCGGTGGATCGGATTTTGATCGCTTTGATGGCGGCATTTGCCGGGCTGGGCGCCCTGGACCGGATATTTGGAAACCGGTTCGGGCTGGGGCAGGAGTTTGAAAACGGCGTCCAGGCCATGGGCTCCCTGGCCCTGGCCATGGTGGGCATTGTGTGCCTGGCCCCGGTGCTGGCGTCGGTGCTCCGGCCGGTGGTGGTGCCGGTGTTCCGCCTTCTGGGGGCGGACCCGGCCATGTTTGCCGGGTCCATTCTGGCCTGTGACATGGGCGGCGGCCCCCTGGCGAGGGAGCTGGCCACCGACCCAGAGGCGGCGGACCTGGGTGGCGTCATCACCGGCTCCATGCTGGGAGCCACCATCGTCTTCACCATTCCCGTAGCCCTGGGAATTCTGGAAGAGGAGGACCGGCCCGCCCTGGCCAAGGGAATCCTCTGCGGCACCGTCACCATTCCCGTGGGAATCCTGGTGGGAGGCCTGACGGCTGGGCTCCCCCTGGCCATGGTGCTAAGAAATCTGGTGCCCATTGTGATTCTGGCGGCCCTGATTGCCCTGGGACTGTGGAAAGCGGAGCAGAAGATGGTCCGGGGCTTTGCGGTGTTTGGGAAAATCGTGGTGGCGGTCATCACGGTGGGGCTGGCGGCGGCCATCATCCAGGCCCTGACGGGCTTTGCGCTGATCCCGGGAATGGTGGACATTTCCGAGGGCTTCCAGACTGTGGGCACCATTGCCATCGTTCTGGCGGGGGCCTTCCCCCTGGTGGCGGTGGTGACGAAGGTGCTTCAAAAGCCCCTTTTGGCGGCGGGGAAGCTCCTGGGCATCAATGACGCGGCGGCGGCGGGGCTCATTGCCAGCCTGGCCAATTCCATTGCCACCTTCGGCATGGTGAAGGACATGAACCCCCGGGGCAAGGTGGTGAACATCGCCTTCGCGGTGTCGGCGGCCTTTGTCTTCGGCGACCACCTGGGCTTTACGGCGGGCTTCGCGCCGGAACTGCTGGGCGCTATGATTCTGGGCAAGCTGGCCGGGGGCATCAGCGCGGTGCTGCTGGCGCTGCTCATCACACGCAATGAAACGTGAGCGTTCATAATTTGTCCTTTTTTTGTTTTCAAATCCGTTAATCGATGTTCAAAACCAACCGGTAATCTATAAACAAGAAAGGTTGCGGAAGCCGTGAGCCGCCTCCTTTCTCTCCGTAGATCCTCTTTTCTACCTCTCTTCTTTCTAACCCCTTTTGCGAACGGGCCCCCCTGCGTAAGCAGGGGGGTTCGTCGTTTGTGGGAAAATAAACTGTAATTTGGCGGTTTGGCGCGCTCTCCTGTAGGGGCGGGTCAAAACCCGCCTCTACAGGGGGCTGCGGCAAATTGTATCAAATCGGAAATCGGAGGAAAGATAACGTGTGGAACATCACGGAAGGGAGCTTTGCGGATGGAAGGAAAGCGGATTTTGATTTTGGGCGCCGGATGCGCCGGACTGACGGCGGGAATCTATGCCGCCCGGGCGGGGGCCAGGGTGACGATTCTGGAAAAGGGCCTGCCCGGAGGCCAGGCGGCGCTGACGGCCTCTATTGAAAATTACCCCGGATTTCGCCACATTGACGGGGTGAGCCTCATGGGGGAGATGGAGGAGCAGGCCAGAGCCTGCGGGGCGGAAATCCGGTGCTGCGGCATCCTGGCGGTGGAACCGGCCCGGAAGCGGGTGGTCACGGATGACGGAACCTTCACCGCCGATGCCCTGATTCTTGCCACCGGGGCGGTGCCAAGGGAGCTGGGCATCCCCGGGGAGGCAAAATTCCGGGGCCGGGGGGTGAGCTTCTGCGCCAGCTGTGACGGATTTTTCTACCGGGGGAAGGACATCTACGTGGTGGGGGGCGGCAACAGCGCCGGTGAGGAGGCGCTGCACCTGGCCCAGATCGGCAGCAGGGTGATCCTGCTGGTGCGCAAGGGGGCCCTGCGCTGCGACGAGGCCATCCGGCGGAGCCTGCTCTCCCATCCCAAAATCCAGGTGCGCTATCACCGGGAGCTGGCGGAAATCCGGGGCGGGGAGCGGATGGAGACGCTGATTCTCCGGGATACGGAAACCGGCCGGGAGGAGCGGATTTCTGCCCAGGGCTGCGGGGTGTTCGTCTTCATCGGCTACCGGCCCGCCACGGAATTTCTTGCCGGGAAACTGGAGCTGGACGAAGACGGGTATGTCGTCACCGACGAAAATCTGCAAACCTCTCTTCCCGGCGTCTACGCGGCGGGGGATTTGCGGCGCAAGCCCCTGCGGCAGATCGTCACCGCCGCCGCGGACGGGGCCCTGGCGGCGTTCCATGCTTGCCAAATCCAGAAGGGTATGCTATGATGAATCCACCAAAGAAGAGGTGGAGAGACATGAAAAATCGAACCTTGGGATATGCCCTCATTCAGAGCTTTTTCTGGGTGTGCTACGCGGCCGTTATGGGCTTTGTCAGCATGTACCTGCTGCAGGCGGGCTTTGACAACAGCCAGGTGGGGCTGATGATTGCGGCGGCAGGGCTGCTGTCCGCCCTGCTCCAGCCGGTGGTGGCGGCCTACGCCGACCGGCCCGGGAGCATGAGCCTGGGAGCGCTGATCCGGCTGTCCGGCCTGGCCACCCTGGCCTGTGCTCTGGGACTGATTTTTATCCGGGGAAACAAGGCCCTGACGGGGCTTTTGTATGGGCTGAGCATGGTGCTGCTGCAATTGACCACACCCCTGGTGAACGCTCTGGGCATCGCCACGGTGAACAGCGGGGAGAAGATGAATTTCGGCGTTGCCCGGGGCTTTGGCTCCCTGGGCTACGCGGCGGCGGCCTATCTCATCGGGCTGCTGGCCCAGCGGTTTGGGGCGGTGACGGTGCCCATCTGTATGGCGGCGGGGTTCGCGTTTATGGTGCTGTCGGTGACGGGCTACGGCCCTGTCAAGCGGGAAAATGCCCCAGCCGCGGAGCGGGGCAAAAAGGGCGGCTTCCTTCGCCGCTACCCCCGCTATGCCGCTGTGCTGGCGGGCCTGGTGCTGATTTTTGTCAGCCATGTGGTGCTCAACAGCTTCATCTACCAGATTGTGGAGTTCAAGGGCGGCGGCAGTCAGGAAATGGGGGTGGCCATGGCCCTCGCCTCGCTGATCGAGCTGCCCATCATGTCCCTGTTCGGCTGGATGCTGAAAAAGGCCAGGTGCCATGTGTGGTTTCGGCTGGCCGGTGTGTTTTTCTTCCTGAAATGCCTGGGCACCCTGCTTTGCGGGGATATTCCCGGCTTCTACGCCGTGCAGCTTTTCCAGATGTTCGGCTGGGCGCTGATGACGGTGAGCTCCGTGTTCTACATAAACGCCATCATGGCCCCGGAGGATTCGGTGAAGGGCCAGGCCTGCTTCACCATGTCCATGACCCTGGGCAATGTGGTGGGGGCCATTGCGGCGGGACGGATTCTGGACGCTTTTGGGGTGCAGGCCATGCTGGCGTTCGGTACGGCCTCCGCCCTGGCAGGCGCGGTGATTGTGCTGATCTTCGCCCAGAGGACAGAAGAATGATGACGGCGGCACTGTATGAATCCCCCCTGGGGAAGCTGACCCTGGCAGAGGAGAATGGGGCGCTGACCGGGCTCTGGATCGAGGGACAGAAATACTTTCCGGAGCTGCGGGATGTCCGCTGGGAGCAAACGCCAGTCCTGATCCTGGCCGGGGACTGGCTGGACCGGTATTTTGCCGGGGAGCGGCCCCAGAGCGGCCTGCTGCCCCTGAACCCCCGGGGGACGGCGTTCCAGCGGCAGGTGTGGAAGTGCCTGCTGGACATTCCCTACGGCAAGACCACCACCTACGCCGCCATCGCCGGGGAGATTGCCGCGCCGCGGGGACGCATGTCCGCCCAGGCGGTGGGAAACGCGGTGGGCCGCAATCCCATTTCCATTGTGATTCCCTGCCACCGGGTTCTGGGCTCCCAGGGCCAGCTCACCGGCTACGCCGGAGGGCTGGAGCGGAAGCAGTGGCTTCTGGATTGGGAACAAACCACTTGAGATATGAGATACGAGATATATGATATGAGATAGTTAGGAATTAGGAATTGAGCAAATCAACATTGCCATATCAGAATAGGGGGAGTTCTTATGAGTGTAGAGCTTTCAAATGCACAGCAGTTTATCTCTTGGATGAACACAAAATCGTATCTAAATTCGATTGCGCAAAATGCCGCTAAGCGCTTTGTCAAGAGGGGACAGGTTTATTGGTGCCATATTTGGTGCCAATTACGCCAATAACCGATGGGAGTGGAAAGGTGATCTTAGACGGACAAGCCGATACTGCTGATATAATTTGTGTCAGCAAGGCCAGACTTGGTGATTTAATTGCAACACTTTCTGCCGCACAGATGAAGGATATAGACAGGAGCATTTCTATCTCTCTGGATTTGATACATTATCATACTGATGAAGTGGATAAGTATGACAGATTAACACAATATGTCGCTCAGGTGAAAGCCGATAGAAATAAAGCCCAGGATACGCTTGAGCAACTTAAAGAGATTGTTTGCCAGAACGGTTTTGACGAGAGAAGTCAAGAAAAAATCAAAGAGCTACTTGACATCTAATAACCTATGTGATATTCTTTAGGTACAAGAAGACACCTATTGAATATAGGAGTCTATATCGATTTTCGCAGAGTAAAGGGAGCTTGGAACAAGCTCCCTTTTGCTGTGTATTTTTTGAAATGAAAATCATATAATGATGGTACAGCATTGGAACAGATTGAATATTTGTTCTTTTACCGGGCGAGAATGGCTCAATAAGGCTGCTTCTCGCCTATATTATTTTGCTTTTATCGATTTCACTCAGCAGCCAGGAAAATAACGATTTAACGGGAAAGTTTTGCATAAAGATCAAAAGCCAGGAGACCGGAATGTGTCCGATCTCCTGGCTTTTATTTTTCCGCTCCGGTTTTGAAGCGGGACATCATTTCGTTTGTCAGGCTGAAATCGTCCGGCTGGAGTTCGATCTGCTCCCGGGGAATCCACTGGGCGTATTTCAGCTCCCGCTCGTCCATGCGGATGGCCTCGTCCCCGTCCAGCTGGCAGAAGAAGCCCAGCAGCAGGTCGTTGGCGATGCCCCAGGGCTGGGACTTGTAATAGCGGATGTTTTTCACCCGGAGGCCTGCTTCCTCCATCACCTCCCGGGCCACGGTTTCCTCGGCGGTCTCGCCGATTTCCGTGAATCCGGCAATCAGGGCGTTGTGGGGGAAGCCGGTGCGATAGCGGGTGATGAGCAGCTTGTCGCCGTTCTTCACCCCCACGATTACGGCGGGCATGATTCTGGGATAGGCCCGGTAGCCGCACAGGGGGCATTTTCTGGCCCGCTCGGTCTGGGCGTGGACCATTTTGCCGCCGCACCGGCCGCAGAACCTGGTGTCCCGATACCAGTCCGCCAGATGCTTTCCGGTGAGGGCGGCGAAAATCTGCTCCTTTGGAAGTCCCTGCTCCTGCCGCAGCTGCTTTACGTCCCGGAAGGAAAAGCCCTCCGGAATCGCCGTCGGGGATTGTGCCAGAAAGTATCGGGCGCTGTCCACGGTAAACAGATAGGTATACGCCCCTTCTCCCAGCTCCCCCACCCGGGGAAACCGGCCGCCCCGGCCCAGGAGCAGCTGGGGGCCCTCAAAGAGAAGCACGAAGTCCTCCGGCTCGGGGACGGCGACGGGGTCAAACTGATTGCGGAGCATGTGGGGGGAAATATCCTGAATCATCCGTTCTTCACCGCCAAATTCTGAATCCACTTTCCCTTGCCCAGGAAGAAGGAGCCCACGGCGGCCTTGAGGATATTGGTGCTCTGGCAGAGGAAGTACAGCGGGAGAATGGTGATGCCGGTGAACCGGCTGAGCACATAGCCCAGGGGCACCATCACCGCCCAGACAAAGCCGGAGTCAAAGAGGAAGGTGATGTAGGTCTGGCCGCCGGAACGGAGGATGAAATAGGCGGCGTTGGCAAAGGCGTCAAAGGGCATGAACAGCGCGCAGATGAGAATCAGCCGGGTGGCCAGACTGCGGACGGCATGGGAGGTATTGTAGATGTGGGGGAAGGCGCCGGACAGGGCGATTGTCACAAGACCGAACAGCAGGCCGGAGAATACGGAGATGGCAATCAGCTTCCGGCTGGAATCCTTCACCGCCTCCGCCGGGGCGGAGGCGCCCAGCATCTGGCCCATGAGGATGCCGTCGGCCGCGCCCATGGACATGAACACCACGCTGGTCAGGTTGAACAATGTGGAGGTGATGTTCAGCGCGGGCACCACGTCCAGGCCGCAGGTGGAGTAGCACTGGTTCAGGAAGGTCATGCCGCTGGACCACAGCAGCTCGTTGGCAAGCAGGGGCATTCCTTTGACGGTGATGCTTTTCAGCAGCCCGGCGGGGATGGCCATGGAGCGGTAGGCCCCCAGGATGAAGGGGTTCTTCTCGGTGTGCAGGTGGGTCCAGCCGGCGACGATGGCCAGCTCGGCAAACCGGGAAATCACCGTTGCCAGGGCAGCGCCCTCCACGCCCATTTCCGGCGCGCCGAAGTGGCCGAAGATCAGCACATAGTTCAGCACCAGATTCACCAGGGTGGCCACAATGCCCGCCAGCATGGGGATGAAGGTCTCGCCGGTTTCCTTCAGGGTTCCGGCGTAGGCGCTGGTGATGGCGAAGGGGATCAGGCCCGGCAGCATCATTTTCAGATACTGGCGGCCATATTCCAAAATGGCGGCGGCATCCTCCTGGGCGCCCTCGCCGGTGAGGAACAGCCGGATCAGCGGCTCATCCCCCAGGAAGAAAATGCCCATGCCGACGATGGCCAGAGCCGTGCAGATGAGGATTTTGAACCGGAAGGTGTGCCGGATGCCGTCGTTGTCACCGGAGCCCTGGAACTGGGCGGTGAAGATGCCCGCTCCGGCGGTGGCGCCGAAGATGCACAGATAGAATACAAACAGCAGCTGATTCACAATGGAAACGCCGCTCATGGGCAGTGTGCCCACCTGGCCGACCATGATGTTGTCCAGCAGGGAGACAAAATTGGTGATGCCGTTTTGAATGATGATGGGGACGACAATGGCCAGAACCCGTCTGTAAAAAGCCCTGTCGCCGATGTAACGCTTCAGCATGATGACCTCGTTTCTCTATGTTTCTATTATTTTGCCTATGGATGATAGCATGGAATGCGGCAAAAAGCAAGAGGGCCACGGATAATTCTGCCAGGGCGCAAAAAAGCTGCCTCACAAACGTGAGACAGCCCCTTTGGCGCAGGAAGGTCTGTAAGCCGGGTTCTGTTTTGACAGCCATCTATCTAGCCCCGCAATTGCTCACGGGGTCAAGCCGCCTCCTCGGGACGGTCGGGCGAACCAATTGTCCCTCCACGGCGTTGCTCCGGGATAGAGTTTACATCGTAGAACCCATGTTGCCATGGGCCGGGTGCGCTCTTACCGCACCTTTTCACCCTTACTCCGCCGAAATCGGCGGGGCGGTATCTCTCTGTTGCACTTGTCCTGAGGTTTCCCTCGGCGGGCGTTACCCGTTATCCCTGCCCTGTGGAGCCCGGACTTTCCTCATCTGGGCCCTTTCGGTTCCCATCCGCGGCTGTCCAACCTTCGCTGCGGAAATATTCTACTCCAAAGTTTCGGAATTGTCAAATCCCCTTGAAAAAACTTTTTGAAACAGGTATACTGAAAGATATGAGATACGAGATACAGGATATGAGATAGTTAGGAGTTGGGAATTAGGAATTTCCCCTACGGGTGGGCAGCGAAACGCCAATTTGCCGCCTGAAAGTAACACGAATAATTCCTAATTCCCGCGCCCTATCTTGTATCTCATATCTACATTGATTGGCCGCAAGAACGATGGAGGATGCCATGACGGATTTTGAACGTTATTTTGAATCTCTGCGAGGAAAGCATGTGGTGCTGCTGGGCCTGGGGGTGAGCAACCGGCCGCTGGCACGGCTGCTGCTGGAATTTGGCTGCCGGGTCACCGGCTGCGACAAAACCCCCCGGGAAAAGCTGGAGGGCGAGGTGCTGGAGCTGGAGCGCGCCGGCTGTGAGCTGAAGGTGGGGGAGGGCTATCTGGAGGGTCTCCAGGCGGACGTGGTGTTCCGCACCCCCGGAATGCACCCGGGGAATCCCGCCATCCAGACCCTGGCCCGGGGCGGGGCGAAAATCACCTCGGAGATGGAGGTGTTCTTTGAGGTGGCTCCCTGCCATCTGATCGCCGTCACCGGCTCCGACGGCAAGACCACCACCACCACCCTGATTTCCGAAATGCTGAAAGCGGAGGGAAAGCAGGTGTGGCTGGGGGGAAACATCGGAACGCCCCTGCTGCCCCTGTGCCGCCGGATGAAGAAGGATGACTACGCCGTGGTGGAGCTCAGCTCCTTCCAGCTGATGGACATGAAGAAAAGCCCCCAGCGGGCGGTGGTCACGAATCTGGCTCCCAACCATCTGGACATTCACAAGGACATGGAGGAATATGTGGACGCCAAGAAGAACATCTTCCGCTTCCAGGGGGAGGGTGATCTGCTGGTGCTGAACGCTGACAACCCCATCACCGCCGGATTCACCGGCAATGGCTTGACCCACTTCTTCTCCCGGAAGCAGCGCACCAACTGCGTCTGGGAGGAAGGGGGAGCCATCTACCGCCGGGGGGAGAGGATTCTGGAAACATCGGACATTCTGATTCCCGGCACCCACAATGTGGAAAATTACATGGCTGCCATCGCGGCGGTGGACGGCCTGGTCAGCGATGAGGCCATCCGCCAGGTGGCGAAGACCTTCGGCGGCGTGGAGCACCGGATTGAGCTGGTGCGGGTGAAGGACGGGGTGAAATTCTACAATGACTCCATCGCCTCCTCTCCCAGCCGAACCATTGCGGGCCTGAGAAGCTTCACCCAGAAGGTGATCCTCATCGCCGGGGGCTATGACAAGCACATCCCCTATGACGTGCTGGGGCCGGAAATCTGCGAGCACGTCAGCAAGCTCTTCCTCTGCGGGGCCACCGCCGGGAAGATTCAACAGGCCGTGGAGCAGGCGGAGAATCCGGAAAAGCCGGAAATCACCCACTGCGGTAATTTTGAAAACGCCGTCCGCGCCGCTGCCGCCGCCGCCAGGGCGGGGGATATTGTGCTCATGAGCCCCGCCAGCGCCTCCTTTGACCAGTTCAAGAATTTCATGGTTCGGGGGCAGCGGTTCAAGGACATTGTAAAGGAGCTGTAATGCCATGGATTTATCCAAGCTGAGCAAGGCGGCCCGGAAAGGCCTGCCCCTGGGAAAATGCGGGGCGGTGATCGTGGCGGCGGGCTCCGCCTCCCGCATGGGGGGCATCGACAAGGTGATGGCCCAGCTAAAGGGGGAGCCCATGATCCGGCGCACCGTCCGGGCCTTTCAGAGCTGTGACGCCGTCAAGGAGATCGTCATTGTCACCCGGGAGGATCTGATCCGGCCCATCACCTCCCTGTGCGCCGGCATGGACAAGGTAAAGGCGGTGGTGGCGGGGGGAAAATCCCGCCAGGAGTCGGTGTGGCTGGGCCTGAACACCCTGTCCGGGGACGTGAAGCTGGCGGCCATCCACGACGGCGCCCGGCCCCTGATTACCGAAGCGGTGATCGACCGCGCCATCCGGGCGGCCCATACCTACGGCGCCGCCGCCCCGGCGGTTCCGGTGAAGGACACCGTCAAGGTGGTGAAGAGCGGACTGGTTATGGCCACCCCGAACCGGGACACCCTCCGGGCGGTGCAGACCCCCCAGGTCTTTGATTTTGACCTGCTTCGGGGGGCGCTGAAAAAGGCCCAGGAGGAAAATGCCAGCCTCACCGACGACTGCTCCGCCGTGGAGCGGATGGAGATGTCCGTCAAAATTGTGGAGGGGGATGAGAAGAATCTGAAAATCACCACCCCCATGGACTTGAAGATCGCGGAAATGCTTTTGGAGGAAGAATCATGAGAATCGGACACGGCTATGATGTGCACCGGCTGGTGCCGGGGCGGGACTTGATTCTGGGCGGAGTGAAGATTCCCTATGAGCTGGGGCTGGACGGGCACTCTGACGCGGATGTGCTCCTCCACGCGGTGATGGATGCCCTGCTGGGGGCTGCCGCCCTCCGGGACATTGGATACCATTTCCCCGACACGGACGAAGCGTACAGGGGGGCGGATTCCAGGCTCCTGCTGGAAGAGGTGGGAAGGAAGCTCACCGCCGCCGGATACCGGGTGGGCAACATCGATGTGACCATGATCGCCCAGCGGCCCAAATTGAAGGACTATATCCCCGCAATGCAGGAGAACATCGCCCGAAGCCTGGGTATTGAGGTGTCCCGAGTGAATGTGAAGGCCACCACCGAGGAGCGCCTTGGCTTCACCGGCACCGGAGAGGGCATGTCCTGCCACGCGGTGTGCCTGCTGGAGGAGATATGAGATATGGGATATGAGATACGAGATAGTTAGGAATGAGGAATTAGAAATTTAACGGGATGACCGTAGCCCCGAGGCTTGACTCGCCCGCTTTGGTCAAACGCCTGAGTGTTCCGTTGAATGGCACCATGTAACGGTTTCAGAAGTCAAGCCACCCTTTACACAAGGGGGGCTTGAGCTCAGGAATCGGAACGTGGTTCCATTTGGGCGGGGCACTCAGGCGTCCAACCTTTCGGGCCGGTCAAGACCGGCCCCTACGGGGCATGAGCGTAACTCCTAATTATCTCATATCTCATATCCCGTATCTTATATCTCTCAAAGCGTGCTGGACCTGATATTATGGCAATTAAAAATCCCCTTGCTGGTTTTCGCGGCAAGGGGATTCGTTTATACGGCGTAGAGCAGCACCGAGAAGAATTGGAGCACGCTGCCCAGAACCACGAAGATGTGGAATACCGAGTGCATCCACCGCTTCCGGGAGCCGATGCCGTAGAGCACCGCGCCGATGGTATAGGCGATGCCCCCCAGGAGCAGCAGCAGAAATCCCGGAAAAGTGAGCACCTCCAGGGTCTGCCCCATGAAGGGGAGAATGGCCCAGCCCAGGCCGATGTAGCAGATCATGGAGAGCACGTTGTATTTTTTTAGGTCGATGGCGGTGAGCACCGTGGCGAAAATCGCCATGACCCATTCAAAGGCAAACAGCCCCCAGCCGATTTTGGGGTAGGCGGGCCGTAGCGCGGACAGGGACATGACGGTGTAGGTCCCGGCGATGAGAAAATAGATGGTGCAGTGGTCCACCACCTGCATCACCTTCTTGCCCATGCCCGCCGGCATACCGTGGTACACGCTGGACACGGTGTACAAGGCGATCATGCTGGCTCCATAGATGGAGGAGGACACGATGCCGTAGAGATTGTGGTGCAGCGCCGCAAACACCACGCACAGCACCAGCGCCGCCACCGACAAGGCTCCGCCCACAATGTGGGTGATGGTGTTCATCAGCTCTTCTCCCCGGGTGTAGTCCGGCAGCACCCGGTCCCGGAGTTTGGTTCGTTTCATGGGAATTGCTCCTTTCTGGAATGCGCCCCGCCCAGAACCTGGGCGCGGGCCTATCCATAGAATAGCGCAAACCGGAAAAATTGCACTCTACTTGCACCGTTTTCCCTCTCCAAACCGGAGTAGAGGGGCTCTCCCCAGAGTAGAGAGATTGTATCTTGGATGAAAAGTACAAAAAAATATTGACAGATTGTGCATCTTCCACTAAAATCAAACCATTACAAACGAAGAGAGAAAAGAGGCGGCGACAATGAAAAAGACAGCATTCCTCACCCTGGAAAAGGCCAGGGAGATCACGGCCCAGATTCCCACCCCCTTCCACCTGTACGACGAGGCGGGCATCCGTGCCAACGCCCGGGCTCTGAAAAAGGCCTTTGCCTGGAACAGGGGCTTCAAGGAATTTTTCGCGGTGAAGGCCACCCCCAATCCCTATATTCTGAAAATCCTCCACGAGGAGGGCTGCGGCTGCGACTGCGCCACCTACACAGAGCTGCTGCTGGCGGAGGCCGTGGGCATCACCGGCCATGACGTGATGTTCTCCTCCAACGTCACCCCCCGGAAGGACATGGAGAAGGCCCGGGAGATGGGGGCCTACATCAACCTGGACGACGCCACCTATGTGGATTTCCTGGCGGGGCTGGGCCCGGTGCCGGAGACGGTCTGCCTGCGCTATAACCCCGGCGGCTCCTTCAGCCTGGGCAACACCATCATGGACATGCCCCGGGACGCCAAATACGGCATGACCGAGGACCAGATGGCCGGGGCCATCAACCGCCTCCAGAAGCTGGGCACCAAGCATTTCGGCATCCACGCCTTTCTGGCCTCCAACACCACTACCAACGAGTATTACCCCGAGCTGGCCAGCCAGCTGTTCCGCCTGGCGGTGCGGCTGCGCAACGCCACCGGGGCGGAGTTCACCTTCATCAATCTCTCCGGCGGCATCGGCGTGGACTACCGGCCCGAGCAGCCCAGCTGCAACATCCAGGCCATCGGCGACGGGGTGCGGACCCGGTTCGAGCAGATCATGACCCCGGCGGGGCTGGGGGATGTGGCCATCTACACCGAGCTGGGCCGGTTTATGCTGGCGCCCTTCGGCCACCTGGTCTCCACCGTGCTCCACCAGAAGCACATCTACCGGGAGTACATCGGCCTGGATGCCTGCGCCGCCGACCTGATGCGCCCGGCCATGTACGGCGCCTACCACCACATCACCGTGCTGGGAAAAGAGGACGCCATTTTGGACCATGTGTATGACGTGGTGGGCGGCCTGTGCGAAAACAACGACAAATTCGCCATTGAGCGCAGCCTCCCGCAGATCGACGTGGGGGACATTGTGGTCATCCACGACACCGGCGCCCACGGCTTCTCCATGGGCTACAACTACAACGGGAAGCTCCGCTCCGCCGAGGTGCTTTTGAAGGAGGACGGCTCCTTCCAGCTGATCCGTCGGGCGGAGACCCCCATGGACTATTTTGCCACATTGGACATCACCGGGTTTCCGTTCCACAATTGATTTGTTGAAAATCCACAAAAATTGCGTTTAAATTTTGGGATTGGGATGGCAAAAATAACAAAGAAAATTCATGTTTTTCTCCTTTGACTGTGATATAATGTGCGGTGGAGTGAAGAGTGATCTTTCATCCAACCGTCAAAAAAGGAGAACCTTATGAATAACATATTGTTTTTTCTGCTGCCCAAGGCCATGTGCGCCTACCTGTACGATGACTATACCGTCCGGCAGGCCCTGGAAAAAATGGAGGCGGCAGGCTATCAGGCGCTGCCCATTCTGAACCGCCGGGGGGAATACCGGGGCACCATTACCGAAGGAGACCTGCTCTGGGCCATGAAGAACGTGTGCTACATGGACATTCGGCAGGCGGAGGCCCACCGGATCATGGAGATTTACCGCCGCAAGGACAATGTGCCCGTCCGGGTCACGACTTCCATGCACGAGCTGATCGACCGGGCATCCACCCAGAATTTTGTACCTGTGGTGGACGACAAGGACACCTTCATCGGCATCGTGAAGCGCAGCTCCATCGTGCAATACTGCAAGCAGACCCTGTTCCCCGAGGATTGATGTACATACCGAAAATTGGTAAATAACCCCAGAGAAAAAGCAGACTCTTTCCAGAATTTGGAAAGGGCCTGCTTTTTTTAGATATGAGATGTGGGATACAAGATAAGATATGAGATATGGGATACGAGATATGAGATAATTAGGAGTTAGGAATTTACCCTACGCACTCCGTAGGGGCCGGTCTTGACCGGCCCGTCACCTGGCGTTTTTTGAGCGTTCCGTTGAATGGAACCATGTTCCGGTTTCAGAAGTCAAGCCCCCC
>CAZYWM010000007.1:19185-36021 GCA_964651615.1 uncultured Oscillospiraceae bacterium
CTGTTCCCAAGTGCAGTTCGGTGTCGTGGGATTCCGAAAGTGCTCCAGATTCATCTTTAACCCCTGCACACCCGCAAAAAAGAGGTTGGACGCGCACTGCTGTTCAATTGCGGCGACGTACTTCTGAATCTTGTTCTTTTCGCCCAGCCCGGCCTCCAGCTTTTCAATTGCCTCCAGGTAGGCCTGGTGAATTTCTGGAAAATCGTCCGTCTGCACATACAGCGTTTCAATCAGAGCATCCACAATTTGCTTTCCAAGCAGCGTGTCCAATATTTGCTTTTTCATCATCATATTCCTTTTCCTTTCATTCGAGTGATTTCTGGGTTGACATTGAGCCCTTGCTCAGCCGTATAGCGTTATTTAGATGCTATATGACTAAATCATAACGCATATGCCTGCTCGAATTCTGTCGAAATCAGTCGGGAAAGAAAAAATAGGAGGCACCGATGTGCCTCCAAGTGGAATCCATTACAGGTTCCTGATATACGCATCTAGAATGTCTGCTGCGGCTTTGCGCTGCTTTGGGGTAAGCCCTTCCAGCTTCTGGGTAATCTCGTCATATACAAATTCCTTCCCAGAGGGAAGCTCATCCCGGAGGATGTAGTCCGCGGAGATGTCCAGGGCTGTAATCAGCTTGATGAACAGATTCATGCTGGGCATCTTGATGCCGCGCTCAATCTCGCTCAGATACATTTCACCTATATCCGCCTTTTCAGAAAGCGCCTGCTGGGTAAACCCTTTTTTGACCCGTGCCTCCCGGATTTTCCTGCCCAAAGATACCTTGTCCATTGAATCAAGCCCCCATGCGAATAGCATAACATCAATGTTATCAGTATATAAAAAAGGTGCCTTTTGCGGAACAGGCTTATGGCATAAGTATCGTGCTATAAGGCTTATATGAGAGCAAAAAAAGAGCGATGAATCAGAGCCGCTGAGAAGACAAGCCGCCTGGCAATCACTCTGCCAGGCGGGACGGGTTAAGATATGAGATATGGGATACGAGATATGAGATAATTAGGAGTTAGGAGTTTACCCTACGCACCCCGCACCCCGTAGGGGCAGTGCAGAGGGCATTTCCACCGCAAAAACGTTACCGGGCGGGGCAGGGAAAAAGCAAGGACAGACCAGTCCGTGCGAATTGGCTGCGGGCCCTGCCCGCCGGGCCGGTCAAGACCGGCCCCTACTGGGGTGCGTCATTCATTGGGAAAAGCTTGAGGCGACTGGCCTCCCGCTGGCGATTTATTTTTTGACCCGCTTCTCCAGGGTGCCCGCCATCTGCTTCAGGTGTTCGCCCAGGGGGAGCTGGGAATGGAAGGGGCGGAAGAAATGGTACTTCTCTCGCTCCTGGGTCTGGCGGATGTGGAGCTTCAAAGCCTCATAGCGCACGATCACGTCATTCTCCTCGGCGAAGGCCTTCAGCCGGGAGACCAGCCGGGCGGAGTGGGCAAAGTCCAGGATAAAAATTCCGAAGAACATGCCAATCACAAAGGAAAAGGCCAGATTCCGGCTCAGCCAGTTCAGGGCTCCCAGAATGCGGGGGTGAATGAAAAAGTAATACAGCGCCCCGATGACGGCCCAGTAGAGGGAGAATTTGGGGCAGATGATGCCTTGGATATTGCCCCACTGGTCACTGTAGTCCCACAGGCGGATTTTGCTGCGCTTCAGGCACCACAGGCCCGCCACATATTCAATGGCGGTCATGGACAGGGCCATCAGGAGGAACAGGACGGGCTTGTTCATCCAGGGCAGACAACCCTCTAGGCCGGCCAGCAGAAACAGCACGCACAGCCCGCAGCCGTAGATGGGAAGATAGGGGCCGGTGCAGAAGCCGGGGTTGATCCACTTCCGCTCCCCCTTTTTCATGGAGGCGAAATGCCGGTAGAACAGCTCCAGCACCCAGCCCGCCGTGGAGCCGATGAAAAACAGAAAGGCCAGTGTCAGAAACAGATTCATGATGGAACCTTCTTTCTATCCCAGGAAGCTGCCCACATGGTGGCAGAAAAACAGGGTGTAGGGCAGCACGAAGATCAGGCTGTCAAACCGGTCCAGCAGCCCGCCGTGGCCGGGAATCAGGTTGCCGTAATCCTTGATGCCGGTGATCCGCTTCACCACCGACATGCTCAAATCTCCAAACTGGGCCAGCACATTGGCGCCCACGGCATAGACCGCCAGCAGCCCAAACTTCACCTGGGCCAGGCCAAAGAGCCACAGCACCAGGCCGTAGGCCAGGCAGAAGACTACCGCGGCGGCCAGCCCGGCGGCGGAGCCCAGCAGGGTTTTGTTGGGGCTGACCCGGGGCAGAAGCTTCCGCTTGCCGAATCTGCTTCCCACCAGGTACGCCGCCACATCGGTGGCGTAGCACTCGGTGATGCAGATGAGCAGCAGATGGAGCCCGCCGGGGAGGGCGCGCAGGTCGATCATGGAGCGCAGCTGGCAGCAGACCAGAAGCCCCAGAACGCCAAAGGCCCAGCCGTTGTTCAGGTGCAGCTTGGGCTGAAACACCATCATCAGCACAAACAGCGGGATGGACACCCCCAGGCACAGCCCGGCCAGGACCTCCGCCAGGGGAGGGGTCCAAAAGCAGCCCAGGGCCGCCGCCAGCAGAGCCAGGGTGAACAGCGCCTCATTTTTGATGGCGTCGGTGGCGCAGGCCAGCTCATACAGGCAGAAGCAGCACAGCGCCGCCGCCGCGCACTGGATGACCAGGGGAATGCCGGAGTAATACAATACGGAATAAGTGACCAGGGCGATGACCCCGGCGCTGACGGTTCGTTTTGTCATCTTTTTCTCTCTCTTTCCTGTGGTTACTGCCCCTTTTGCTCCAGGAGCCGCTGGACGTTGGCGGCAATGGTCTGCATGCAGTGGCTGTGGATCCGCAGCTCCTCGGCGCTGAGTCCCTGCTGGATCTGCCGGACAAACTGCTCCTGAATTTCCCGCCCCTGTTTGATGATGGCGGCTGCCTTTTCCGTGCACAGCAGCCGCACTCTCCGCCGGTCCTCCCGGTCGCTCTGGCGCAGCAGATACCCCTCGGTGACAAGCTTGTTGACGTTGACAGAGATGATGTTCTCCTTGAAGCCCCGGTATTTGCTGATCTCCTTCGCGGTGCAGTGCTCCGGGTTGTTTGACAAAAACATCAGAATGTCAAAGGCCATCTGGGGCATCCCCAGCTCCCGGCAAATGGGCTTGCAGGCGTTGGTGTAGGCTTCGGCAAAGGCGCTCAGGGTGGTCAGGAGATTTTTGGAATCCATGTCCTTCGGCTCCGTTTCTCTGGGATTCATTCAAAATTGAACTGTCTAAAATTATACAGTTCACCTCCTGGCAGTGGTGGACGCTTTGTGGATGAAATGTAAACAATTTGTGTCCGCTACAGAATCAGGCAGATCAGCCCGGTGGCCCCTTCGTTGACGATTCTTGTCAGGGTGCCCCGGAATCTGCCTCTGACCTCCTCCGGCATCCGCACCAGCTTGGCGTTCAGCCCCTCCTGAATCAGGTCATACACGGATTTCCCGAAAATATTGCTCTGCCACAGCTTTTCCGGGTCCTCGTCCCGGAGGTAGGAGATCAGCTCCCGGGACTGCTTTTCGTCCCCCACCATGGGGCTGATTTCCGTGTCGATGTCCACCCGCATCATGTGGATGGAGGGGGCTCCGGCCCGCAGCCGGACGCCGTAGGAGCCGCCCCGCTTGAGAATTTCCGGGGTCTCCAGCTTCATTTCCTCCGCCGTGGGCATCACCACGCCGTAGCCGGTGGCCTTCACCGAGGCCAGGGCGGAGGAAATCTTGTCGTATTCCCGGCGGATGTCCGACAGCTCGGAGAGCAGCTTTAAAAGCTCCGCGTCGTTTTTCACCGTGATTCCCGCCCGGCTGCTGAGAATTTCATAGAACAGCGCCTCCGGGAATACCATGGAGCAGGATACCACCCCGCTGCCCAGGTCCACGCTTCGCAGACTGTAGTCCTGAACCTGATCCAGCCCCGCCAGGGGAGCCAGGGCAGCTTCCGCCTGGTAAAGGTCCTTGACCTCTCCCGCCCGCTGGAGCAGGGCCTGATACAGTGCCGTCTTCACCGGATGCTCCGGCTCCAGGGCGTCCAGCCACCGGGGCAGGAACACCCGAAGCTCCGTCATGGGGAAGGAGGCTAGGATGGCCTGCAGCAGCCGCCCGATGCCGGACTGGTCCAGGCTCTGGCAGTCGGCGACGAAGGGCCGGATGTCGTATTCCCGGGTCAGGAAATCCGCCGCCGCCGCCGCTGCCTCGCCCCCGGGCTCCCGGCTGTTCACCACCACCAGGAAGGGCTTCCCCGTGGCCTTCATGTCCAGGATGGCCCGGCGCTCCGCGTCCAGATAGTCCTGCCGGGGAATTTCCGTGATGGTGCCGTCGGTGGTGACGACCAGGCCGATGGAGCAGTGCTCCTCCATCACCTTTTTGGTGCCCAGCTCCGCGGCCTGGGTCATGGGAATTTCCCGGTCAAACCAGGGGGTCGTGACCATCCGGGGGCTCCCATCCTCCTCCGCGCCCACGGCGCCGTCCACCATATAGCCCACGGAATCGATCATCCGAACCCGGAGCCGGGAGGTGCCGTCCGGGGTGATCTCCACCGCCTCCTCCGGCACGAATTTGGGTTCCGAGGTCATGATGGTCCTTCCGGAGCCGCTCTGGGGCAGCTCATCCCGGGCCCGCTCCCGGCGGTAGGGGTCCTCGATGGCGGGGATCACCAGCTCCTCCATCACCCGCTTGACCAGGGTGGACTTTCCCGTCCGCACCGGGCCCACCACACCGATATAGATATTGCCCCCGGTTCGAGCGGCAATTTCTGAATAGATTTCCTCCATAGCCAGCCTCCTCATCCGGCAGGAGAGGGCTCCTGCCATGGTTTGGTTCAGGATATGAGGGGGAAAACGGGATTATGCGGATGTCCCCTGAAAAAGCTTCCCTCCGGAAGGCGACTTACCAAACAGTTGTTTCAAAAAAAGAAGCGTACACGGGAAATCAAACAGGAGAAAGTGTCGAATTTTATACCGATATTGACGAATTAGATAAAATTGCCGTTTCCGGATTGACAAGGCGGCATCGCAGGTGTATAGTTAACCGGAAACCGATGGATGAATCCGAAGGGAGAATTGTATGTATACAATACATCAGCTGTATGATTTGGAGCACACCGCCGCTTGCGGCTATCTTTCCCAGTTCACCTATCCCTGGGAGGCGCTGAAGGGCATTAAGGAAATGATTCTGGATTTGGGGAAGACGCTGGGGGAGGACTATGTGGAGGTCAGTCCCCAGGTCTGGGTGCACCGCACCGCCACCGTGGCGCCTACGGCGTTTTTGGGCAGCCCCTGCATCATCGGCCCGGGCACCGAGGTCCGCCACTGCGCCTTCATCCGGGGCAGCGCCCTGGTGGGGGAGAACTGCGTGGTGGGCAACTCTGTGGAGCTGAAAAACGTGATTCTCTTTGATAACGTCCAGGTGCCCCACTATAACTATGTGGGCGACAGCATCCTGGGCTACAAAGCCCATATGGGCGCCGGAAGCCTGACCTCCAACGTCAAGTCCGACAAGACGCTGGTGGTGGTGAAGTCCGCCGATGAGCAGATTCCCACGGGGCTGAAAAAATTCGGCGCCATGCTGGGTGATTTCGTGGAGGTGGGCTGCAACAGCGTCCTGAACCCCGGCACCGTCATCGGCCCCCACACCAACATCTATCCCACCTCCTGCGTCCGGGGCGTGGTTCCCGAAAACAGCATCTGGAAAAACAGCGGAGAAATCATAAAGAAGATATAAGATATTGGATATAAGATATTAGATATTTTCATCTTCCCTATCTTATATCCTGTATCTCGTATCTCATATCTCGTATCTTATATCTTTTCTCAGGGGGAGAACACTATGGGTAAATATTTTGGAACCGACGGCTTCCGTGGGGAGGCCAACTGCAACCTTACCGCCGACCACGCCTACAAGGTGGGCCGCTTCCTGGGCTGGTACTACTGCCAGGTGAAGCACCGCTCCGGGTCCGATGAACCGGCGAAGATCGTCATCGGCAAGGACACCCGCCGCAGTAGCTACATGTTCGAGTACAGCCTGGTGGGCGGGCTGGTGGCCTCCGGGGCGGATGCCTATCTGCTCCACGTGACCACCACCCCCTCCGTCGCCTATGTGGTGCGCACCGAGGATTTTGACTGCGGCATCATGATCTCCGCCAGCCACAACCCCTACTACGACAACGGCATCAAGCTCATCAACGGCTCCGGCGAGAAGATGGACGAGTCCGTCATCCGCCTGGTGGAGGCCTATCTGGATGGGGACCTGTTCGCCTTTGACCGCCGCTGGGAGGAACTGCCCCTGGCCAAGCGGGACCAGATCGGCCGGACGGTGGACTATGTGGCCGGGCGGAACCGGTATGTGGGCTACCTCATCAGCCTGGGGATGTACTCCTTCAAGGGCAAGCGCATCGGCCTGGACTGCGCCAACGGCAGCTCCTGGAACATCGCCAAATCCGTTTTCGATGCCCTGGGGGCCAAGACCTATGTGATTAACGCCGAGCCCGACGGCTTCAACATCAACCAGAACGCCGGCTCCACCCACATTGAGGTGCTGCAAAAATACGTGGTGGACAACGGGCTGGATGTGGGCTTCGCCTACGACGGGGACGCCGACCGGTGCCTGTGCGTGGACGAACAGGGCTGCATCGTCACCGGCGACCATATCCTCTATGTCTGCGGCAAGTATATGAAGGAAAAGGGGATGCTCCCCGGCAACACCGTAGTGACCACGGTGATGAGCAATTTTGGCCTGTACAAGGCCTTCGACGAGCTGGGCATCGGGTACGCCAAGACCAAGGTGGGCGACAAGTATGTCTACGAGCACATGATGCTCAACAACAACCGCCTGGGCGGCGAGCAGAGCGGCCACATCATCTTCTCCAAGCACGCCTCCACCGGAGACGGCATCCTCACCAGCCTGATGGTGATGGAGGTGATGATGGATAAGAAGAAGACCCTCCACGAGCTGTGCCAGGGCTTCACCTTCTATCCCCAGGTGCTGAAAAACGTCCGGGTGGCCAACAAGGCCAACGCCCAGGCCGACGAGGATGTCCAGGCCGCGGTGGCCCAGGTGGCCGCCGAACTGGGGGACACCGGAAGAATCCTGGTGCGGGAGTCCGGCACGGAGCCCGTCATCCGGGTGATGGTGGAGGCCGAGAGCCAGGAAATCTGCCAGAAATATGTGGATCAGGTGGTGGAGGTCATCAAGAGAAAAGGCCACACCGTTTGATCAATTAAGCCCTGCCCCGATTTGGAGCAGGGCCCTTTTCTTGGAAGATATGAGATATGGGATATAAGATATGAGATAATTAGGAATTTGAAATTCATCCTACGCAGCCGTAGGGGCGAGTCGGAAATAGATAATAGATAATAGGTAATAGATCCATCAGTCGCATGGGGAGGCTGTGCTCATTTTTTGTTTGCATTTGGGGGGGAGATATGTTAAACTAACAAGGATATTGAGTTGGAGGAAAGTCCATGGACGACGAACAGGTGAAGGCCCGAATCGGGGCAAATATTGCATTTTACCGCAAGCAGGCGGGGCTGACCCAGCTGACCCTGGCGGAGAAGCTGAATTATTCCGACAAGGCGGTGTCCAAATGGGAGCGGGGGGACTCCGTACCCGATGTGCTCACCCTGATGCACCTGGCCGCCTTGTTTCAGGTGACGGTGGACGATCTGCTGGGGGATGTGAACGCCCTGCCGGAAAATCCCACCACATTGGAGCGGGCCATGACCCAGGTCTCCGAGAAGGCGCTGAAGCGGAAGGCCAACAAGAACATCATCCTGGCATTGTCCACCACCCTGGTGTGGTTTGTGGCGCTTCTCGTGTTCGTGGTGTTTTCCTCCTTTTCCATCCCCAACAGCTATCTGGCCTTTTTCTACGCCATTCCCGCCAACGCCATCGTCCTGCTGAGTCTGCGCTCCGCCTGGCACGATTTCCGGTGGAACAAGGCCCTGATCTCCGCCATTGTGTGGGGGAGCCTGGCCAGCATTTACGTCTCCATCTGGGCGTTTCTGCATTTCAACGCCTGGAAGGTGTTCCTGCTGGGAATTCCGGGGCAGATCGCCATTTTCCTGTGGTTTCGGATGTTTGTCCATCCCAAGGAGGAGCCCAATGAATAAAGGAGAGCTTCGCAAGACCATCCGGGCCAGGAAGCGGGCCATGACAGAGGCGGAAATTCAGCGCCGCAGCCAGGCGCTGTGCCGGAAATTCCTACAGAGCGCCGCCTACCGCCAGGCAGGGACGCTGTATGGGTATCTGCCCTACAACCAGGAGGTGCGCATCCTGCCCATCCTGGAGCAGGCCCTGGCCGACGGGAAGCAGGTGGCGGTGCCCAAGGTCTATGGGGACGAGATGAAATTCATCTGCCTGGAGGACCTGACCCAGGTGGGGCCCGGCTATGCAGGAATTCCCGAGCCCTTGGCCGACGGCCCGGTGGCGGAGGACGAAAGCGCCCTGGTGCTGATGCCCGGCCTGGCCTTTGACCCCCAGGGCCACCGCATTGGCTACGGCGGCGGCTTCTATGATAAGTTCCTCTCCCGGGAGCCGGGCCACCCCACCGTGGCCCTGTGCTATGAATTCCAGGTGGTGGAGCAGCTGGAAACCGAGGCGTTCGACATTCCGGTGGACTTGGTGATCTGGGCATAGAGAAAAGGAGATTATGATGGAATTCCTGGTTATTGTTGTCATCGCCGCCCTGGTGTTTGCCCTTTGCCGGGTGGTGGACAAGACGTTTATGAAGCTCTTTCGCAGCAAGGCCCAGCACCGTTCGGGCCTGGCCGTCCGGGCCAGCAAGCGCTACGGCATTTTCGGAGTGATGTTCTGCGTGCTGGGCGTGCTGGGCATTCTCACCGGAATCAACGGGGAGAAGGTTCTGCTCTGGGCCGGGATTGTGGTGCTGCTGATGGGTGCGGGGCTGGTAGTGCACTATCTGAGCTACGGCATCTTCTATGACGGGGAGAGCTTCCTGCTTTGCCGCTTTGGCAGAGCCTCCCAGGAGCACCGGTATGGGGAGATCGTGAGCCAGAGGCTCTATGTGGTCACTGGCGGCAGCACCGTCATCGAACTGACCCTGAAGGACGGCTCCGCGGTGTCTGTCCAATCCACCATGGACGGGGTGTATCCCTTTATGGACACCGCCTTCGCCGGATGGTGTATGCAGACCGGCCACGAGATGGACAAATGCGACTTCTACGACCCCTCCAAGAGCTGGTGGTTCCCCCAGGAGAAGGAGGCGGAAGGCTGATGCACGTCCCCTCCGGCGACACCGCTGCGTTGGAGCTGGTAAGCTTTGCCGACGCTCTGGAAGGGGCGAACACCCCCTCGGCGGACTACGACATCGAACGGTGGCTCTACGCCCCGTGCTTTTACTGCGACTACCGTTACATCCTGGGCACCCGGGGGAAAAACCCGCTGATCTGCATCGGCATCAACCCCTCCACCGCCCGGCCCGGCTGCCTGGACAACACCCTGAAATCCGTGGAGCGGATTGCCCTGGGCAACGGCTTCGACAGCTTCCTGATGTTCAACGTCTATGCCCAGCGGGCCACGGACCCCAACGCCATGGAGCGCCACTGTAACCAGGCCCTGCACCGGGAGAACATGGCGGCCTTCCGCTATGTGCTGTCCATTTCATCCGCCCCCGCCGTCTGGGCCGCCTGGGGCGCCATCATCGAAAAGCGGGGGTATCTGACCCAGTGCCTGCGGGATATGCTGCAAATCGGCGAGGAGTACGCTGCCCGCTGGTACTGCGCCGGGGCCGTCACCCGAAAGGGCCACCCCCACCACCCCCTGTACCTGAAAAAGGACGAAAAGCTGAAGCCCTTTGACATTGAAAACTATCTGGATTCTTTGGGAGAAAACAAATGAAGCTGCTCATTGCGTCGGACATCCACGGCAGCGCCTATTGGTGCGGCAGGCTGATGGAGGAAATCAAAAAAGAGAACCCGGACTGGGTGGCGCTGCTGGGGGACCTGCTGTACCACGGCCCCCGGAACGATCTGCCCAGGGACTATGCCCCCAAGCAGGTGATCCCCATGCTCAGCGAAATCAGGGAAAAGATTGTGGCCGTCCGGGGCAACTGCGAGGCGGAGGTTGACCAGATGGTGTTACCCTTCCCCTGCATGGCGGACTACGCCCAGCTGCTGGTGGACGGGAAGCTGTTCCACCTCTGCCACGGCCATCACCAGAATCCCGACGCCCTCCCGCCCCTGCCCCAGGGGAGCTGCTTCCTCTTCGGCCACACCCACGTCAAGCTGGACAGGACCGTAAACGGCATCCGCTGCCTGAACCCGGGAAGCGTGTCCATCCCCAAGGATGGGAGCCACAGTTACCTGATTTACGAGAATCAGAATTTTTCTTTCAGAATTCTGGAGGATTGACCATGGATTCGACGCAGTGCGACACCTGCTGGTATTATGATTATGATGAGGAGTACGATTGCTGGTACTGCATGATGGATTTGGACGAGGATGAGGTCTACCGCATCAGCACATCCAGAAGCCAGCATTGTCCCTACTATCGACAGGGTGACGACTACACCCTGGCCAGGAGGCAGTGATGAAGAAAAAATTATGGCGGGGCGCTGCCCTGGCGGCGCTGCTGTGCGCGCTGCTGGCAGGCTGCGGACAAGCCGCCCCAACCCGGGAAGTCCGGCTTCCCCCCTCAACAGAAACAGAAAACGACAATTTGCGGTGCTACCCACTGGACGCCGCGGATTGTCGTTTTTTGACTTTTGGGGAGGACCTGCTGGTGCTTCGGCCCACGGAGGATGGTGCCGAGCTGCTTCGATGCAGGGGAAGGGCGCTGACGGTTGCCTTCCGGGCGGAGGTGGCCCCGGGAGCGGAAATTTTCACCGGGGGAGAGAAGATCGGCTGCTTTGACCCCAAGGGACAGATGCTCAGCGTTTTTTCCGCTGCTCTGACCCTGGAGGGGACCTACAGCCTCCCGGACTGCGCTTCCACGCCGGTGATGAACCGGGACCGGGTCTATTATGCGGACGCCAAGGCGCTGATGGAGCTGGACATGGAAACCGGCATCCACCGAACGCTGCGGGAGCAGGAGGGATTGACCCCCACCGCCCTGCTGGAGGGGGAAGGCCTGCTGATCTGCGGCGGCCAATACATACAATTGGAGGATGGCGCTCTGCTCACTGATTCTCCCCAGGTCATCGGGGCGGAGGGCAGCCGCCTGTGCGTCAGATGCGGCCATTGGGACTGCCTCTATCTGGGGAAAACCATGCTCCCCCTGCCCACGGACTGGTCCTTCCTGGCCTTCCTCCCGGGCAGAAATGCCGCCCTGGTGAGCCAAAGTGGGAAGACCCTGGCGGTGTATGATCTGAGCACCGGCAACCGCCTGGCCCAGGCCGGCCTTCCCGGCAAGGCGGAGAAGGCTGTGGCCACGGAGGACGGCCGGGTGTTCTTCACAGCAAACGGGATGCTCTACCAGTGGGAGCCGGAGTGGGAGTCCACCCGGGATTCCCGGATCACGGTCCTGCAAACCCGGGAGAACCCGGATGGGAAGGAGCTGGCCCAATGCCGCCAGCGGGGGAGCTACCTGGAAAATCAGTATGGGGTCCAGGTGCTTTACAACACCGATGGCGTCCGGGCGGCGCCCAAGGGCGTCATCCTGGAGCCGGAGCATGTCTCCGCCCCGGTGCTGGAGACCCTGGCGGGCATTGAAAAGGCGCTGAGCCCCTTCCCCAAGGAGCTGGTGAAGGCCGCCTTTGACCGGGGCGGCAGGTTCTATCTCTGCCCCGTGCGGAGCATCCGGGGGGAGGCGGGGGAGGAGTACGGCATCCAGTTCTGGAGCGGCCGGGACTGCTATGTGGTGGTGGCCGCGTCCGACCAGGTCCCGAAAACCATGACCCGCCTGCTGAGCGGATTGCTGGAACGGCGGCTGCTCATGGACTCCGACGCTCTGGACCGGTGGGGCAGCCTGAATCCCCCGGGCTTTGTGTATGGGCAGAGCCAGTGGGAGCAGGACGCCTTTGTGAATTCCGCCGGGGCGCAGACTCCCTCCGCCGACCGGGCGGAGCTGCTCTGGGCGGCCCTGGAATCCGGCAACCGGGAGCTGTTTCTCTCCGCCCGGCTGCAAAACAAGCTCCGCTGCCTGTGCCAGGGGCTGCGCCAATTGCTCCCCCAGGGAACCCAGGGCACACTGCCATGGGAGCAGTACCTGTGGAGGCAGATATAAGCAGATATGAGATATGGGATATGAGATACGAGATAATTAGGAATCCCGTTAATTCCTAACTATCTCCTATCTTGTATCCCGTATCTTATATCTCTCCTTGCGGGCACTGCCCGTCCCTGGGAGATATGGTAGCATGTTAAGCGATCTTAAGGAAATCTTTCGCAGTTCCCGAATAAAACCCCTTTACCCCGGGGGAAAATCATGGTAGAATAGGCGGAGCATCATTAGAAATTCGGAGGATTCACCGAAATGAAATTATCGGAAAAAACGAGCTGGAAGTGGAGCTGGAAGAACCACGCTCTGGCCTTTTTGATTCCCTTTCTTGGTATGCTGGGGGTAATGATCGTCAACGGCTACCATCCCTTCGGCGCCAGAGCCATGCTGTATTCGGACTGCTATCACCAGTATTACCCCTTCTTCGTGGCGTTCCGCCAGGCCCTGCGCAGCGGGGACAGCCTGCTCTACAGCTGGGATGTGGGAATGGGCGTGGACTATCTGGGCATGATCGCCTACTATCTGGGAAGCCCCCTGAACCTGCTCAGCGTCCTGGTGCCGGAGAGCCAGGTGCTGAATTATTTCTCATTGCTGATGCCCATCAAGCTGGGGCTGGCGGGCCTATTTTTCAGCATCTTCCTGAAAAATATCTTCGGCCGGGAGGATTTTTCCATCGCCCTGTTCGGCAGCTTCTACGCTTTGTGCGCCTGGGCGCTGGGCTACCAGTGGAATGTGATGTGGCTGGATACCTTCGCCCTGCTGCCCCTGGTGGTCCTGGGGATGGTGAGCCTGCTGCGGGACGGGAAATTCATCCTCTACACCCTGACCCTGGCCCTGTCTGTGCTGGCCAACTACTATATCGGCCTGTTCACCTGCTTTTTTGTGTTCCTCAGCTTCTTCTGCTATGAAATCTGCTGCCCCCGGGGCTGGAAGCGGTTCTTTGGGGACCTGTTCCGGATTGGGGTGTTCTCGGTGCTGGCCATCGGCATGACCACCATCCTCTCCCTGACCTCCCTGGCCGCCCTGCAAACCACCCAGTCCAGCGTGAACAAATTCCCCACCGGCTTCCGGCTGAACATCGCCTCTTCCCACGACCTGAAGGGCCTGCTGGACGCCATGCGCCAGGTGGCGGGGAACATGGGCGGCGGCATCCAGCCCACCTTCAAGGAGGGGCTGCCCAACCTGTACTGCGGCGTGGGCACCATTTTGCTGGGTGTGCTGTTTTTCATGGCCGGGGATGTGAAGCTCCGGGAAAAGCTCTGCTGCGGCTTTTTGCTGGTGTTTTTTAACGTCAGCTTCATCATCCGTCAGCTGGACTACATCTGGCACGGCCTCCATTTCCCCAATATGATTCCCTACCGGTTCAGCTTCCTGTACAGCTTTGTGCTGCTGTATATGGCCTACCGGGCCTGGACGCTGCGGCGGAAATTCGACTCCCTGCAAATCCTCACCGCCGGGCTGCTCACCGGCGCCATCCTCTGCTCCTGCCGGGATGTGCTGTCGAAGCAGACCATCCGGCTCTTCGGCACGGTGGCGGAGGTGCCCATCTATATTATTTATAATGTGTCCTTCTTCACGCTGTATTTTGTGATTCTTTTGCTGGGGAGCCGGAAGCCCAAGCTGCGGGAGGAAACCCCGGAGGAGATTCTCCGGATCCGGAGGCTGGTCCGCCGCCGCCGGATCAGGGCCCGCAGCGCCACCTGGGTGGTGATGGGGCTGGAGCTGGTCGCCACGTTGACGGCCTTCGGCTTCTATTTCCCGGGCACCGGCGTGTCCGATTACCCCCGGGGCACAGAGCAGGCGGCTTCCATGATCCGCTATATGAAGGAGCGGGAGAAGGATACCCTGTTCTACCGGGCGGAGACCACCCATGCCCAGACATTGAACGATGGGGCGCTGAACGGCTATTCCGGCATCTCCACCTTCACCAGCTCCGCCAATGTCCACATCACCGAGTTTATGCGTGCCCTGGGCTACGGCGCCAAGAACACCTATAACCGCTACTGCTTCGAGGAAAGCTCCCCGGTGGCCAATCTCTTCCTGAACCTGAAATATATGATCGAGCGGGAGGGCCACGACCGCTCCAGCAGCTGCTTTGAGGAGGTTCACCACTACGGCAATGTGTACCTCTACCGCAACACCGCCTATCTGCCCCTGGGCTTTTTGACCGAGCCCCAGCTGGCCCAGGTGAATTTCCTGGAAAGCGACGGCTCCTTCCAGCTCCAGAACGAGCTGTTCCGGGCGGCCACCGGCCTGATCGGGGATGTGTGGCACGATGTGGACCCGGAATATCGGGACATCTATGGCACCGGCGTGGAGGTCACGGACCAGAGTAACAGCGGCTTCTGCCGGTTCAACAATCCGGAGGCCGGGGCCAACGTGATCTATTCCTATGTGGCCGACCAGGACGGCTTTGCCTGTGTCCGCCTGGATTTGCCAAACCGCAACGATTTCTATGTCAGCGTCAACGGCACGGAGCTGTACCGGGAAACCATCAGCCTGCCCCAGATGCTGGCTGTGGGGGACGTGCGCGAGGGGGATGTGATCGACATCCGCATCATCTGCAAGGCAGGGGAGAGCAGCACCGCCACGGTGAACGTTGCCATTCTGGACGATGCCCTGTTCCGCCTGGGCTATGAGCTGCTGAACAGCTCCCCCATGACCCTGACCTCCTTTGACAATACCCTGGTGGAGGGCACCATCAACTGCACCCGGGACGGCCTGCTCTACACCTCCATTCCCCAGAACGGAAACTGGACCGCCTATGTGGACGGCGAGGAGCGGGAGATCACCCTGGTGGGCGACTGCATGATCGGTCTGCCCCTGACCCAGGGGGCCCACACCCTGCGCTTTGTCTACCAAAACCGGGCGTTCGAGCTGGGACTGCTGATTACGGCGGCCAGCGCCGGAATCTTTGTGCTGCTGGTGCTCATCTGCTACCGGCCCAGGAGGAAGGCGGAGCAGCTTCCGCTGGAGGAGCTTCCCATCGAGCCGGAGCATCACCGGCCCATTGAAAGCGAGATGCCGCCCCTGCTGCCCAATGAGACGGAGCCTGCCCGGGAGGAGGAGCCCTTCGTCCTGGAGGAGCTGCCCCATCCCCAGAGCGAGGAGGAGCCCCCGGCCCAGCCGGAGAACCCTTCGGAAAAGAACGAGGAATAACAATTCACCCCTGCCCAGTTTTTGAGCAGGGGTGATATTTTAGTGCGCACCGGGACGGAAGAGTTGAGATAGATATGAGATATGGGATACGAGATATGAGATAATTAGGAATGAGGAGTTAGGAGGATAACGGCCCGCCCCTACGGGGTGCGCGGCAAGTCGCCGAACTATAATTTCCCCCGCAACGCCGATTCACCCAATTCCTAACTCCTCATTATCTCATATCTTATATCCCGTATCTTCTATCTAAACAATGGTGCCGCCGCCCAGGACGGTGTCGCCCTGGTAGAGCACCACGGCCTGGCCGGGGGAGATGGCCCGCTGGGGCTCCTCAAACACCACCCGCGCCAGGCCGTTTCCCTCCGGGTAGACGGTGGCGGGCTTGTCAAACTGGCTGTGGCGGATTTTGGCGGTGACGGCCATGGGCGACCTCAGCTCCTGGAAGGGGAAGAACACCCAGTCCTTTGCCACCAGCTCCCGGGAGAACAGAGCCTCGTTGGGCCCCACGGTGACGGTGCCCGATGCCATGTCCTTGCCGCAGACATACACCGGCTCGCCCATGGCCAGGCCCAGCCCCTTCCGCTGGCCAATGGTGTAGCACACCGCCCCCCGGTGGCGGCCCACCTTCTCTCCATTCAGGTTGACATAATCTCCGGGCTCCAGAGGCCTGCCGGTGTAGGCTGTGAGAAAGGCGGTGTAATCCCCGCCGGGGACGAAGCAGATGTCCTGGCTGTCATGCTTCCGGGCGTTGAGGAAGCCGTGCTCCTGGGCAAGCTGGCGGACCTGGGTCTTGGTCAGGTCCCCCAGGGGGAACTGAATGTATTTCAGCTGCTCCTGGGTCAGGCAGGCCAGAAAATAGGTCTGGTCCTTGGCCCGGTCCGCTGCCCGCTTCAGCAGATACCGCCCGGTGGCCTTGTCCCGCTCCACCCGGGCATAGTGGCCGGAGACCAGGGTGTCGCAGCCCAGCTCCCGGGAGCGCTGGAGGAGCTTCCCGAATTTCAGGTATCGGTTGCAGTCGATGCAGGGATTGGGGGTGCCGCCCTGATAATAGGTATGGGCGAACCGATCCATGACCTGGCACTGAAACTCCTGGGTGAAATTGAAGACATAGTGCCGGATGCCCAGCCGGTGGGCCACGCTCCGGGCGTCCTCCACGTCATCCAGGGAGCAGCAGGTCTTGCCCTCCTGGGTGGGGGCCGCCTGGCCGTCATACAGCCGCATGGTGGCCCCGATACATTCATAGCCAGCTTCCATCATCAAAAGAGCCGCCACGGAGCTGTCCACGCCGCCGCTCATGCCAATCAGTGCTTTCATGTTGTCATCCTCCGGAAGAATTAGGAGTTAGAAATGAGGAGTTAGGAATGTAGTTGGACAACTTGCCGCACTGCTCCACTCACTGTAGGGGCGAGTCTTGACTCGCCCGTAAGGCAATGGTTTCCGCGTGTTC
>CAZYWM010000008.1:0-33159 GCA_964651615.1 uncultured Oscillospiraceae bacterium
TCCCAGTCGCAGCTGGCGCCCAGTTTCTTCTGCTGCTCCACAATCCGGTTGCCGAATTTCTGCTTCCAGTCCCACACCCGTTCCAGGAATTTTTCCCGGCCCAGGTCATAGCGGGTCTTGCCCTCCTTGCGCAGCTCCTCCTCCACCTTGATCTGGGTGGCGATGCCGGCGTGGTCAACGCCGGGAATCCACAGAGCGTTGTAGCCCTGCATTCTCTTGAACCGAATCAGGGTATCCTGCAAGGTTGCGTCCATGGCGTGGCCCATGTGAAGCTGGCCGGTGACATTGGGAGGGGGCATGACGATGGTGAAGGGCTTTTTGTTCTCATCCCGCTCCGCGTGAAAATAGCCGCCCTGCTGCCACATGTCGTAGATTTTTGCTTCCACGGCCTGAGGCTCATACACTTTCGGTAGTTCTCTTGCCATAATTAACTCCTTTCAACTGAAAAAGCCCTGGCTCCCAATGGAGTCAGGGCGAAAATCCGCGGTACCACCTGATTTCCCGGAGAACCGGGCACTTTGAAGCTGTAACGGGCCGACCCGTACCGCCCTACTTGACTTCGGGCAGTCCGCTCCCAGGCGACCTGCGGCATCCTCCAGGATGTGCTTGCACCACCCGCACACTCTCTGCACCGGAAAAAATGCCGCACCTCCTGATCAGTGCGTTTGCATTTGTGCCATTTTACTGTAAATTCTCTGTTTTGTCAATAGAAAGTTTCCGAAAGATTCCGAAAGCAAGGCTTCTGTGAATTCCCGGGGTTGACGAATGGGAAAAAAGCACTATAATAGCATTATCCTGAAAATGTGAGTTGATAAAAAATGAAGCTTTCCCTGATTGTTCCCTGCTTTAACGAGGCAGAAAATGTTGAACTCTTCCAGAAGGAAACCATCAAAGCTTTCCAGGGCTGCGGCTACTCCTTCGAGATCATCTATGTGGACGATGGCAGCACGGATGCCACGCTGCACCAGCTGCGAAAGCTCCACAAGGAGCAGGCATGCCCGGTCAAGGTAGTGTCCTTCTCTCGGAATTTTGGCAAGGAAGCGGGGCTCTACGCCGGACTCCAATACGCCCAGGGGGATTACGTCAGCCTCATTGACGCGGATTTGCAGCAGCGGCCGGAAATTGTCCGGGATATGGTGTCCTATCTGGACGAAAATCCGGATTACGACGTGGTAGCCGCTTATCAGGACCGGCGGCAGGAGGGAAAGATTCTCTCCTTTTTCAAGAAAACCTTCTACCGAGTCATTAACAGAATGTCCGACGTGACCTTGCAGCCCGAGGCCAGCGATTTCCGCACCTTCCGGAAAAGCGTGCGGGACAGCATTTTGAAGCTGGGAGAATACCACCGGTTTTCCAAGGGCATTTTTGCCTGGGTGGGCTATAAGACCCACTTCATCCCCTACACTGCCTGCCAGCGGGCCTTCGGCACCACCAAATGGTCCTTTAAAAAGCTGATGAACTACGCCATTGAAGGAATCATTGGCTATTCCACCGCTCCCCTGCGGCTGTCCACCTGGCTGGGCGGCATATCCGGCGTGGCAGCGGTATTGTATCTCATTGCGGTGGTGCTGCAAAAGCTGATCTGGGGCATTGATGTCCCCGGCTACGCCACCATGATCGTTTTGATTCTGTTCTTTGGAAGCGTTCAGCTGTTCTGCATCGGCATCATCGGAGAATATGTAGGCCGCATCTTTGAGCAGACGAAGCAGCGCCCCATCTATATCGCCAAGGAAATTCTTCTCCCCGAGGAATGAACAACAGCCGCACGAAAGTGCGGCTGTCATATTATCTTTATTATCTTTTCTTCCGGACGCCCAAAACCAGGAAGCGAACGACAGGAATCCTTCTGAGAATCTCATTGAGCCCAATGGACAGTCCAAAGGTCAACACAATTCCAAGGATGTACACCAAGGCCGCGGGCAGCCCCAGTCCATAGCGAAGCCCCCAGCAGACATAGGTCATAATCATGCAGTGGAGCATATAGATGCCGGAGCTCTGCCTGGTCATGAAGCGGCAAAGGGACGTTTCGCAGCCAAACCATCTCTTCCCCGCTCCAAGCAGCGCCAGCACGGCGACCCAGAGATATACCGCTGTGAAGACACTTTTCAGGCAGGCGTCTTCCGCGTAGTTGGTTCCAAAATAATACCAGGTGTAGGCGATGCCCAGAATCACGGCAGCTATGGTGAGCGGTATCGCGTTTTTCCCAAGGGAGTCCTGCATTTTCTCGTTGGCGAATACGTAGTAGCCCAGAAGATAGGCGGTGAAGTAAATCCCGAACCGGTAGACCGTGATGACCGGTGTATTCAAGACCTGGGCCGATGCCCAAATCAGAGGAATGAAGATCATCGCCATCCAGGCGTTCATATTTCGGAAGCAGCCGAAAAGCTTGTCTTTGGGGTCGAGCCTGCGAATCAGCAGCAGAAGCCCGGAGAATATCCACAGCATTTGGGCAAACCACAGCGGCCCAATGCCGGAGGCCACGGAAATGAGATACCGGACAAAGCCCGGCAGCTCCGGGGGCATCTGTTCCCAGCCGCCTGCCATCCAGACGTTGAACCAGCCCTGCATCCAGTAGAACACAAACAGGCCAAGGGTGGAAGGCACCAGAAGCTTTCCGGTTCGTTCCTTGAAGAAGGCCTTTCCGTCCCGCTTTTCCAGGGCATACCTGGCGCAGATGCCGGAAATCACAAACAGCAGCACCATGAACCACGGGTATACAAAATAGAGAATGGCATCCTGATACTGCACCTGGCTGAACGGCCCAAAGCCGCCCAAAACACCCTGGGCATTAAAATAATAAAACGCGTGGTAGATGAGCACCAGCACCACTGTCGCCCAGCGAAGATTGTCCAGATATGGTTTTCGTTTCATGGTCGTTACCTCCTTTGATGAAAAGACTATATCACATCCGGGAGGAAAAATGTTGCGTTCTGCGCTGAACGGTACAAGGAGCGCTGTGAACGGTAAAAAAATGCGGACGGGGTTTTTCCGTCCGCAAGATTATATTTCCTGTCTGCCCTCCAATGCCCGGGAGAGGGTTACTTCATCGGCGTATTCCAGCTGGCTTCCCACGGGAACGCCGTAGGCAAGCCGGGTGACTTTAACCTCCATGGGGCGAAGAAGCCTGGATATGTACATCGCCGTGGCCTCCCCCTCCGTATCGGGGTTTGTGGCCATGATGACCTCCTTGACCGTTCCGGAGCCCACCCGTTTCAGCAGCTCCCGGATGCGAAGGTCCTCTTGGGTCACATGGTTCAGGGGGGAAATGACGCCGTGGAGCACGTGATATACCCCCCGGAATTCCCGGGAACGCTCCATGGCAATCACGTCCTTTGGCTCTGCCACCACACAGATGGTGCTCTGGTCCCGGGAGGGATCATCACAGATGGGGCAAATCTCCCGGTCCGTAATGTTCTGACAGCGCGGGCAGGTATGGACGGATTGCTTTGCCTCCAGAATGGCATTGGCAAAGGCCTGGGCATCCTCCAGGGGCAGCTCCAGCACGTGGAAAGCCAGGCGCTGGGCCGTCTTGCCGCCGATGCCGGGAAGCCTGGCAAAGTGATCCGCCAAATCCTGCAGCGCTGCGGGAAAGAACTGCATACTGCCTCCTTAGAACAGGCCGCCCAGGTTGAGACCGCCGGTGAGCCGGGACATGTTGTTGGCAGCCTCATTATCGGCGGTGCGCATTGCCTCATTGACGGCGGCAATCACCATGTCCTGAAGCATTTCCACATCATCAGGGTCCACCGCCTCCGGGTTAATCGCGAGACTCACCAGCTCATGCTTGCCGTTCACTGTGGCGCTGACCATACCGCCGCCGGCGCTGGCGGAGAAGGTCTTGCTCTCCTGCTCCTGCTGCATCCGGAGCATCTCCTGCTGCATCTTCTGGGCCTGCTTGAGCATTGCGCTCTGATTCATGCCACCGGGCATACCGCGAAATCCATTTTTAGCCATGGTTCATTCTCCTTAATCTTTCATATTTACAATATCACTGTGGGTTCTGCCGAAATTCAGGAGGCTTTCCATCCTGGAATTTCCGGCAGGTCTGGCAGTCAGATCAACGGTAACAGCCTTGACCGGCCGCCCCAGTTGGGCGGAGGCCTTCCGGGAAACGACCTCCAATATTTCCGCCTTTCCAATCATCTCGGCGGTAAAGGTATTCTTGCACCGCAGCTCCAGAACGCCCTTCACCATCACACCCCGCACAGGAGCGTTGTCTGTGGAGACAAAGAAACCGGAAATGGGAGGCCTCAGCTCCTGGCGGACAGCTGCCACCAAATCCGGCCAGAACCCCACAGGGACCTCCTCCGGCGCCGGTTCCTCCTGGGGGAAACGCTCCGGAATATCCACAGGCTCCTCCGGTTTCTCGGCAGTCTGGGGAACAGGGGGAGGCGGGGCTGAAACCTGGAAGGCACCGGTTTTGATCTTGTCCTCCAAACGGGTTAGCCGGGCGTTCAGTGCCTTGGCATCCAGGCTCAGCTCCGGCTGGCACAGATTCAATAGGCACAGCTCTGCATCCATTCTCCGGCTGGAGCTTCTGGTGAAATCCGCAAGGGTCTTCTGAATGACATTCATCATCCGCACCAGCTCCCCACCGGAAAGCTTTGCGGAAAGCTGGGCCACCTCCTGGTCGGAGGCGACGCCGGAAAGCATGGTAATTCCGGAATTGGGGGCGGTTTTGATGACAAGAATGTCCCGAATCAGGCAGGCAAGCTCGTCCAGCATGGCGCTCAGGTCCTTGCCCTCGGTATAGAGCTTATTAAACAGCTGTAACGCGCTTTTGGAATCGTGGGCGGCAATGAAGCTGAGCAGTTCCCCGCATTTCCGTTCCCCGGCGATTCCCAGGCAGGCATAGACAGACTCGGCGGTCAGCTCGCCGGGGGTTGCCGAAGCGCACTGGTCAAGCAGGCTCAGTCCGTCCCGCATGCCGCCGTCGGCCAGGCGTGCAATGACCCAGGCGGCGGACTGATCCAAATCAATATTTTCCTGATAGGCCACATATTGCAGCCGGGCGGCAATGTCCTCCTGGCTGATGCGGCGGAAGGAGAAGCGCTGGCATCTGGAAAGGATGGTGGCCGGAACCTTGTGAAGCTCCGTGGTGGCCAGAATGAACAGCAGATGCTCCGGCGGCTCCTCGATGATTTTTAAAAGGGCGTTAAAGGCGGAAAGGGAAAGCATGTGCACCTCATCGATGATGTACACCCGCTTCTTTACCTGGGAGGGGGTATAGACCGCATCGTCCCGCAAATCCCGGATGTTGTCAACGCCGTTGTTGGAAGCGGCATCGATCTCCAAAACATCCATGCAGGTGCCGGAATCGATGGCCCTGCAGGCCTCACAGCAGTTGCAGGGGTTTCCATTGTCCGGGTGAAGGCAGTTCACAGCCTTGGCCAGTATTTTCGCGCAGGTGGTCTTTCCGGTGCCCCGGGAGCCGGTAAACAGATAAGCATGGCTCATTTTCCCGGTCATCAGCTGGGTCTTCAGGGTCTGCGTGACCGCCATCTGACCGGAAACATCGTCAAAGGTCTGGGGGCGATATTTACGATAAAGCGCCTGATAGGCAGCCATGTCCTCTCTCCTCTCCGAAAAAGTCAAAAACATGCCGGCTCATAACAAGATCGCACACCCACATTTGTTCAGGCAACATACCTCCGAACCTGAGCAGAAAACTCAAAATCGGCAACCCTACGGCACACGAGACGATCCGCTTAATGCTGCTTGGTTCCCCACCTGACATGGTTCACGGGATCTCATTGCGTAAGACCGACTTCTCAACACCTCTTACTCAGGCCGGACGGTACATTACACCTGACCGGGTGTGGGAATTCATCCCTGCTGTAGCGGTTTGCAGGTACAGGGCACCGCTAACTCCCCGACTAGTGCGACCTTGTTATAAGCCGGCAGCTCAAACAAGGGAATTATTCTGTTTTAGTTCAGCTTGGACTCGACGAAATCCGCCAGCTCCTGGAAGGTGGTGATCTTCTGATCCTCCATGTCCAGCTCAACACCCAGCTCGCTCTCCAGGTCCATAATCATCTCCACAATGTCCAGGGAGTCGATGCCCAGGCTCTCAAAGGTGCTGTCAGGTCTGATGTCGGAAACATCGATCTCCAGCTGCTTGGCTGCGTACTTCACAAGTTTCTCGTACATTCTATATGTCCCTCCAAGTATTCTGTCATCTCCGTCATATTCTAGTACAGGTCTTTCATTTTGTCAATCCTTGATTTTTAAACCAATGAAAAACCATGTCTATTCAGCAATTCCGGAGGCGGCGGCCCCGGCTGCGTGGGCTGTGGCCCAGGCAATCTGGAGGTTAAAACCGCCGGTATAGGCGTCGCAGTCCAGGATTTCCCCCGCAAAGAAAAGGCCGGGAATTTTCTTGGATTCCATGGTTTTGGGGTCAATTTCCGAAACCTTTACCCCACCGGAGGTGATGATGGCCTCACTGACAGGCCGCTTGCCCACAATGTCCACGCGGAAGGCCTTTAGAAGCTCCACCAGAGCCCGGCGTTTTTGCCTGGTCAGAGAATTGGCCTGCAATTCGGCAGGAATTTCCAGCCGGCGAAGCACCACAGGAATCATGGACCGGGGCAGCAGATCGGTCAAAGCGTTTTCCATGGAGCGGTTTTGGTACATCTCCAAATCCCGGCGAATCCGCTCGTCCAGCTTATTTTCTTCCAGGGCGGGCTTCAGATCAATGACCAGCCGGCAGCCCTCCCCTCTGAGGTGGCAGCTTGCGCTGAGCACCGTGGGACCGGAGACACCAAAATGGGTGAAGAGGAGCTCTCCAAAATCCTTATAAAGCAGTTTTCCCCTGGCGTCCAGCAGCTTCACGCCCACATTACGCAAGGAAAGTCCCTGCATGTCGGGGCAGTCCGTTCCCTCCGCCACCAGGGGCACCAGGCTTCCCTCCTGAGGGATGATTGTATGGCCCAGGGATGCCGCCATGGCGTAGCCGTCTCCCGTGGAGCCGGTGGCGGGATAGGATACCCCGCCGGTGGCAAGGATTACCCATCGGGCCTCATAGGCGCCCTGCTCGGTCTTTACCCCCGAGGCCGTGCCCTCCCGGGTCAGGATTTTCTCCGCCGCTTCATTTCTGACCGTAACCCCCAGCCGCCGGAGCTCGTTTTGCAAGCAGTCCAAAATGGACTGGGAGCGGTCCGTCACAGGAAACACCCGATTGCCCCGCTCTGTTTTCAGCGGGCAGCCATGGCTTTCAAAAAAAGCCATGGTTTTCTCCGGTGGGAATGCCGTCAGAGCGCTGTAAAGAAACCGCCCATTCCGGGGGGTATTGCGCAAAACCTCCTGCTCGGAGCAGTGATTTGTGACATTGCAGCGGCCTTTTCCGGTAATCAGCAGCTTTTTCCCCAGCCGATTGTTCTTTTCCAGCAGAAGCACCCGGCTTCCCCGGGAAGCGGCGGTGATTGCAGCAAACATTCCCGCCGGGCCGCCGCCTATGACGATGCCGTCAAACCTCATTCTCTTTTACCTGCTTCTCATAGACGTTGTATTCATCCCAGATTCGTTCCAGATTTTCAAAGGTTCTGGACAGCTCCTTTTCCCGTTTGGCGGCAATGGCCACGATCAGGGCATTGATTATGCTGAGGGGCGCCACCAGGCTGTCCACCAGGGAGACCATATCGCTTTTGGCAATCAGCACATGGTCGCAGCACTGCCCCAGGGGAGAAAGCTTGCTGTCGGTAAAGCCGATGACCGTAGCCCCGGCAGAGCAGCAGTATTGGGCTCCCTTGGTGGTGGAGGAAGAATATCTCGGAAAACTGAAGGCGATCACCACATCCTCGCTGTTGACGCCGACGATTTTTTCAAACATCTCCCCGGTGCTCATGCCGGAAATGACGTGGACATTGTTGAACATGTAATTCAGGTAATAGCCCAGAAAATTGGCCAGAGGGGCCACGGACCGGACGCCAAGGATGTAAACCCGTTTCGCCTTGAGGATGGCGTTCACCGCATTGTTGAATTCCTCACGGCTTACCGTCTCCTCGGTCTGACGGAGCTTTTCAATATCCGAGCGGACCACTGTGGAAATCACATCCTGATTTCCCAGCCGGTCATTCGCCACCTCGATCCGCTGAACGGAGGTCAGCCGATTCAGCACCATTTCCTGCATGGCCTTCTGCATAGAAGGATACCCGTCGAACCCCAAATCCACCGCGAATCGGACCACCGTGGACTCCGATACCCCCACGGTTTTTCCCAGCCGGCTTGCAGTCATAAAGGCGGCCTTGTCATAGGCCTCTGTGATGTACTGGGCGATTCTCTTCTGCCCCTTGGAAAAAGACGGTGTTTTCTCCTGTAAAAGTGTCAAAAAATCGTGATTCATAAAAATGCCTCGATACGGATTATTTTTTCACCTGCAACACAATACTAGCAAACCACAGCGGATTTTGCAAGACGGGATTCAAATTTTCTCCAATTCCGATGATGTGAGATAACGCCACTTCCCCACTGGCAGGCTTCCCAGCTCCAATTCGCCCTCCCGGATGCGTCTGAGCCGCGTCACCCGCATCCCCGCCAGGGCGCACATTCTGCGGATTTGCCGGTTGCGGCCCTCATGAATGGTGATCTCGAAGCGGGCGGTATCTTCCTTTGCCCAGAGCAGGCGCAGCTTCGGCGGCTTGATCCGGTATCCATCTAAAGTCACCGGCTCACGGAGCCGCTGAAATCCTTCTCCAGTATAGCCCTTTGCCTGCACCAGGTAGGTTTTATTGATTTCATGGCTGGGGTGCATGGCGCGGTTGGCAAAGGCTCCGTCATTGGTAAACAGCAGCAGGCCCTCGGAGTCCATATCCAGCCGCCCCACGGGATACACCCGCCGCCCGCAGTCCGACACCAGAGAGGCGGCGGTGGGTCTGCCCTTTTCGTCGGACAGGGTGGTCACATATCCCCTGGGTTTATTTAGCATCAGATAAATGTATTCTTCCGTGGAGGGAAGAGGCTTTCCCTCCACGGCAATCTGATCGGTCTGCGGGTCCGCGCTGTCACCCAAAGCGGCAACCTGGCCGTTTACGGTGACTTTCCCCTGGCGGAGCAGCTCCTCCCCCTTCCGGCGGGAGGTGACGCCCCGGTCAGACAATATTTTTTGAAGTCTCTGCTTCATTTCTCTTTCCTCCAAAAAAGAAAACGGGAGGATTTTTTCTGCTCCGGTTGAACGATTTCGGAGGTCTGCCCATAGACCACCGGAATTTTTCCAACCGCCTTGCCGGACAGCAGCACGTAGGCGAATCCCGCATCCGCTCCCTCCGCCACAGGCGCGTAGATAAAACCGCTTCCCGGCAAAAGCAGCTGGGGAGATTCCTCCTTTGACACGGAATACACAAAGTTCTCCCCTGCCAGCACCGCCACCCTGGCGGGATTTCCCCCCGCAATCTCCCGATAGCCTACGCAGTCTCCCACCGTCACAATCCGCTGGAAATTGTATTTTGAAAAGCCCTGGTCCAGGAGCGCGGCATGATCCTGCCAGTCATTCGGGTCGTTGATGGTCACAGCAACCAGTCTGCGGCGGTTTTTGGCGGCGCTGGATACCAGAATCCGGCCAGCCGCCTTTGTATATCCGGTCTTTACCCCATCCGCCCCGGGGTACAGCCACAAAAGCTTATTGTGGTTGCGCAAAGACCGGCCTCCGACGGAGATTGTCTTGGTGGAGACTGTCTGCGCAAAAATTGGATTATTCATGGCATAGGAGGCCAGAATTGCCAAATCCTTGGCGGTGGAATAGTGGTTTTTCGCGTCCAGTCCGTTGGGATTGGCGAAATGGGTCTGGGTCATCCCCAGGCTTCGGGCCTTGTCGTTCATCAAATTTGCAAATTCCTCCGTACTGCCGCAGCAGTAGAGAGCCAGCGCCACTGCCGCGTCGTTTCCCGAGGAGAGCATCAGGCCGTAGAGCAGCTCCTGCACAGACAGCCGCTCCCCTTCCTTCAAATACATGGAGGAGCCCTCGATGCCCACCGCTTCCTTGGGAATCAGCATCTGATCCAGCACATTGCACCGCTCGCAAATCAGCAGGGCAGTCATGATTTTTGTGGTACTGGCAATCAGGCTCTGCCTGGAGCATTGCTTTTCATAGAGCAGTCTGCCGCTGACCGGGTCCATCACGGCGGCGCTCTGCGCGGAAATTGCCCCGGCTCTGACCGGTACAAACAGAACGGCGGCCATCAGAGCAGCCGCCGTTCCGGCAAATAATCTTCTCATTTTCCTCACCCGGCAATAGTCTGTCCGGGAAAAGGCAGTTTATTCCTAAGGCTGTCGAAAATTCCCTTTGGGCTATTCCCCTTTGTTGCCGGTTTTGGAATCGATGAAGGAAGTAATCTTGTCCAGGGTGTCGGGGATCATCTCCACCAGCCGGTCCGCCGTGGTGTTGGCTGCCTGGGCAACGGGAATCATCCGGACATTTCCCTCCTTCACAATCAGGAAACAGATGGGCGTCACCTTCACCCCTGCTCCCACACCGCCGCCAAAGGGATTGTCCCCCTCCGCCGTCTTCCCCTTGGTGAAGTCGGAACCCGCTCCCCCAAAGCCAACGCTGACCTTGGAAACGGGAATGATGGTCACGCCGTCTGGAGTGGTGATGGGCTCCCCCACCACGGAGTTTACATCGATCATCTCTTTTATCTTCTGAATAGTACCTTCCAGCATACCAGGAAGCTTCTGACTCATGATACTGCACCGCCTTTACGTTTCTTTTTGAAAATCAGCAATTCCTTCAGCAAGCGAAAGCCATACACAGCCCCCAGGGAAATCAGCTGGCCAAACCGAATGGTCAGTTCCATCTGGGCAACCACCAGGGGATCCGCAGCCGTGAAATCACATTCTACTTCACAGTCCCGCTTACCGATGACAAATATTCTATCCAGCATGGGCATCAGGTTTCCCAGGGCTGCCCAGGCCCTTCCGTAGTTCAGCGCCAGGTCACAGGGGTCGTCTCCCGCCAAAATCAGCTTGAGCACCAAATGATTCACCCGCAGTTTTTTTCGGAAGCTGCTCATAAAATCCAGCAGCACATTCACCAGGGGGAGAAAATCCCGAAGGCTGCCGCCCTTCTGAGGTGGTTCCTTTTGCGACGGCTGAGGGGCCGTTTTTTGGGGTGCCTGGGTTTTGCGAGGCGCTTCTTTCTTTGGCTTTTTGGCTCGCTTGGGGAGGGGGATCACCGTGAAGCGCACAAAGCCCACGATGACACGAACCAGAGGTCCCTGAGAATCATATCGGGCCAGCACCCCCAGGGGAATCGCGGCAATCAGCAGGAGCACAGCCAGGGCAATGAGCCACCCCATTATGTTGCCTCCTCCGGCGTCTGGGAGGCCTCTTCCTGGGGCTCGATTGGCTCTCCAAAGGCAATTTTGTCGATGGGAGGCAGCTCTTCCAGGGATGACAGGCCAAAGGTGCGAAGGAAGTCCGGGGTTGTCCGGTACTGGATGGGCCGCCCGGGCACATTGAGGCGCCCTGCCTCCTCGATCAGCTTTTTGTTCAGCAGCGCCGCGACGGAATAGGAGCTGTCCACCCCCCGAATCTGCTCCACCATAGCCTTGGTGGCCGGCTGATAATAGGCGATGATGGTCAGCGCCTCCAGCTGGGAGGCGGAAAGCTTGGGGGGCTTTCTGGTTTCCAGGGCCTTTGTGACGTAATCCGCCATCTCGCCGGAGGATACCATCTGATACCCCCGCTCCAGCCGGACAATGCGAATCCCCCGGCGATCAAAAGCCAGCTGGTCTGCCAAGGCATCCCCCGCCTGCTCGATCTCGCTTTCATCCACCTCCAGCACTGCCGCAAGCCGGGAAATCTCCATTCGCTCTCCGGAGGCGAACAAAATGGCTTCCAGAACACGCTGGATTTGAGACTGTTCCATCAAAGCTCCTCCCCCATCTTTCCATCGGTTTTCAGCAGCCGGATATTGGGATTTTCACCGGAATTGTCGTCCTCTACAGAGACGGAATTGGTTTTGCACAATTCCAGTATTGCCAAAAAAGTGGCAACAATTTCAGATCGACTTTTATTGCCCCGGAAAAGGCTTTTCAGCCGCTCCACCCCCCGCAGAACCAGCTGGCGGAGCACCTCTCCGGCCTTCCTGGTGACGGGATAGGGCTCTCTGGCCACAATACCCTTGAAATTCGCCGTGGGCGGCGGCAGCGGATTTTGGTTTCGCTCGGCAATCAGGTCCAGCGCCCGGAGCAAATCCAGGACACTGTGCTGATAGCGATAGGTCTTATCCTTTCGCAGAGGCTCCGGCTCCTTGGTAAACAGACACCGGCCAATTTCATTCCGGGGTTCCAGCTGAGCCACTGCCAGCCGAATCTGCTCCATGGCTTCCTTACGCCGCCGCTCAATCAGGCTCTGGCGCAGCAAATCCAGCTCCGACTCCGCCTCGGCCTGCTCGGCGGCGGAGAGGAGCATCTTGGTCTTGATGAGCATGAGATGGGAGGCCATGGAGATAAACTCGCTGGCAATTTCCATATCCAGCCGCTTCATCTCTTCCAGGTATGCCAGGTACTGCTCCAAAATCGCGGTAATGGACACATCCTGGATTTCTATTTTATTCTTACTCAGCAGAAGGAAAATGACGTCCAAAGGCCCCTCGAAATCCTCCATGGTTTCGGTTCGGGTATGGACAATTCCCTCCAGCTTGTATTGCGGTTCAGCCATATCGGAGCACCTACTGTCCCATTGTGTCACTATTTTATGCCGATTATATCACTCTTTTCCCGTTCATGCAAGCGGGTAGAAAAAAATATCCTTTTCAGGTGATTGCATTTTTGAAATGGATGTGTTAAGATTAGACAAACAAGATTCGTGGAGGGATGTCCCGTGGCAAGTCGTAACCGCAGCCGTAACCGCTATCGTGAGCTGGAAAGCTTCATGATGAAGATATTGATTGGTGACGGCCTGATTTTCTTCTTGTATATGTTTGCGGCCAGCCGTGTGGGCTTTTGGGCTGTGATTAAAGTGATCTGTGCCGTGCTGGCCATTCTGATTTCTGTGCTGGGGCTGGTGTGGCTATATCTGACCAAGGAATTCACCCGGCGGCGCAGTCTGTGGATGGTGACGGCCTGCGTGTCGATTCTGGCCTGTGTGCTGGTTTCCCTCTGCCTGGGCTACCCCTGCCCTCCCGTTATCGCTGTAAAATAGTATTTTGCGTTCAAAAATCTCCGGTGCCGAAGCACCGGAGATTTTTTCATCTATAAAAGGAGTTGCCGCCGATGAATTCCCGGACAATGCTGGTGGGCGGAATTTCATCGTCCACATCCGCCTCCTGGATGTAGCTGAGGATTTTGACGATGGAACGCACCTCGTCATAGCAGCTGTCTTCGGGGGTGATCTGCGTCAGCAAGGGGAAAATATGCTTTTTCAGAACCGCCAGCTCATAGAGGGTGGAGCTGTTGAAGATCACATCCGCATTTTCCTGGTAAGGGAAAATCCACCGCTTCTCTCCGCTCTGGACGGATTCCCACATGGAAATGGTTTTCTGCACCGAAGAGCCCCTGGTTTCGTAGTCCCGGACGATCCGCCGCAGCAGACGCAGATAGCTGGTGGGGATTCGGTTGTGATTGTCCATGTTCAGCGGCAGCAGGGGGCTGACATAGAGCTTGAAGATTTCGTTTTCCCCGATGCCCGTTGGAACCATCCGGGGATTGAGGCCATGAATTCCCTCCACGATGATGACGGAGTTGCCCTGGAGCCTCAGCTGCCCTCCCTTCCATTCCCGTTTGCCCGTGACAAAGTTGAAGCTTGGAAGAGCCACCTCTTCTCCCCCGAGCAGCTGGGAAATATTCCGGCGGAACAGGTCTACATCCAAAGTGTTGATGTGCTCCAAATCCAGTTTGCCGTCCGGGCCGGGGAGAATTTTATCCCGGTCGATATAATAATTGTCCAGACTCATCAGAATGGGCTTCTTGCCGTGGACCCGGAGCTGGGTGGCCAGGCGGTTGGCGGAGGTGGTCTTGCCGGAGGAGCTGGGACCGGCCAGCATCACCACCCGGGCGCTGCGCTGGCAGACCATATCCGCAATCTGGGAAAAGCCCTTTTCGTGGAGCGCTTCGTTGACCCGGATCAGCTCCCGGATGCTGCCGGAAATGGTTTTTCTGTTCAGGTCGCCCACGGTTTCGCATTCCATCAGCTCGCCCCAGCGCTTCCCCTCGGAAAACACCGCGAAGAAATTGGGACTGTCCTTGAAGACGGTGCTCCTGTCGGGCTCCAAGTCGTCGGGATAGAGCAGGATGAATCCGCCCTCCGCCGGAAGAATGTTCCAAACGGTGAGATAGCCGGAGGAAGGCAGCATTTCCCCAAAGAAATAATCGGAAAAATCCTGGTAAAAATACTCATCAAAGTATTCCGAGTCGTACCACTGGAGCAGCTCGGCCTTGTCGTGCTGGTTATTCCGCTCATACTGCCTGATGGCCTCCTGGAGGGGCACCCGGCGGCGAATCAGGGGGAAATTCTCCCGGATGAAGCGATCCATCTGCTCCTTTAGCCGGTCAATGGAAAAATCCTTGCAATCCCGAACGGATATATACACGCTGTTGCCCATGGTACAGCTGATTTTCGCCGTTCCCTCCGGCCAGCATTTCCGAATGGCCAGGAAAACAAGGAAGCACGCCGTGCGGGTATAAACCTTTTTTCCGGCGTCGTCACGGTAGCGTAGCAGACGAATCTCTCCGTTGGAGGCTGCCATGGCCCGGCGGATGGAAGGGGCGTCCAACGCGCTGTCGGAACGCACCGGAACGTAATTCAGGGTGAAAACCTCACCGGCAATTCTGGCCGCCAGGGGCCGGGTAGAAAGGGTCGCTGTGTCCATTCCCTGTTCCTGAATAATCTCCCGCAGGGATTGTCCCGGCTGGGGCTGCAGCGCTTTTCCGTCGATTTTCAACTGCGTCACCTCCAAAAATCTGTGTTTTAAAATCATATCACACTTTCTCCAATTTTTCAATTTTATTTTTCGGTATTATGGGTATTTTACCGAAAGGCCCTTTTCTTCCATCTGCGAAATGGAAACCAATTTGGTTCCGGCATAATAATATTGGAGAATCTCCTCCCAGGTTTTCCCCTCCTGGGCCATGGCATTGGCCCCATATTGGCTCATGCCCACCCGATGCCCATAGCCCCGGGTCTGGAAGGACACCACATCATCCTTGATCGTCACAGAAAAGGCGGTGGAGCGGAGGTTCAGAAGCTTCCGGAGGGCAGTCCCGGAAAAAGACTGATCCCCGATGCCCACCCTTGCCACGCCTCCCCCGGCGGTATATTCCCAGTCATGAAACCAGCTGTCCGGAGGGCCGTCCAGCCGGGTATCCAGGGTCAGCTCCAGAAAAGCAGCGGAAAAGGCCTGAACCTGCTCCCCCTGCTCCCAGTCCTCCGGGCTTTCCTTGGCAGTCAGGTAGGGATAGTCCCTCCCCCACACCGCCAGGGCGTCCTCTGTGTTTCCACCGGAGCTTGAAAAGTAGGCGGCTTCAATCAGCTGATCGCCGTATGTAATCACCGTCCCCGCGGTTGCGGATACCGCGTCCCTGATCTTTTCCAGCTCCTGGGCGGTTCCGTAGTAGCTCACAAAATCCTCCGCCGTCACAAATCCCTGACAGCAGGAGGCATTGGTGCAGACCGTGCCGTCCCCATGCTTCCCACCAGTGGAGCAGGCCTTCCACCCAAAGGTCCGTGCCGCCACCGCCTGGGCCTTCAGCGCCTCCGGTTCAAACGTCCCGGGCATCTCCGCCAGCACCACCTGGGTCACATATTCCTCCAAATCCATTTCTGTCTTTTCCCCGTCCCGGTCAACCACAATCCGCCGCGCTTCCTCCTGGGGCAGAAATTGGGCCTCCACGTTGTCCTCCGTCCAGCTCAGCCTTGTCACAGACAGAATCAGGGTTGGGAGCAGAAACGCCTTCAAAAGAATCTGAAAACAGAATGATTTTACCGACTTCATTTTAATCCCTCCGTTGCAGGAATAGAATACCACGAAACTGGGAGAAAAACATGTCAGAAACTGTTTGCTTTTCTCTTTCAAATCTGGTATGATACACATACTTTTTACATTATTGGAGGTAGCACCTATGCCCAAGAAAAAATGGGGAGATCGCCGGGACGCCATCTGGCTGAAAGACATTCCTTCCATGAACCGGATTATGCCGATTATCATGCCGAACCGTGCCGACAACGAGGCCTTTGTCAGCTTCGATTTGGACTATCGTCCCATAGAAGCCTACCTGGAAAAGAAAAACCAGGGCCGGACAGAAGATAAATACACTTTCTTCCATGTGATCAGCTGCGCAGTGGGCAAGGCCTTTGTGCTGCGTCCCAAAATGAACCGCTTTGTCTGCAACAACAAGCTCTACCAGAAGAAGGAAATTACCGTCGCTTTTACCGTGAAAAAGAAATTCTCGGACAAGTCCGAGGAGGGCCTGGCCAATTTTAAATTCGACCCCAAGGATACCATGGACTCCTACCATGAGAAAATCATGAATGTAATCCACGAGACCAAACGGGACGATGTGGCCGACACCTCCACGGGAGCCATGGACATTGTGGCAAAATTCCCCCAATGGCTCATCAACCTGATTGGAAAAACCGTTCTGTGGCTTGACAAGCACGGCTGGGCCCCCCAGAGTCTCATCGGCAGTGATCCCAACCACTCCTCCATCATGCTGGCCAACCTGGGCTCCATCGGCCTGGAATGCGGCTATCACCATCTGGTGAATTGGGGCACCAACTCCTGCTTCGTGGTCATCGGGAAAAAATATATGAAAATGGAATATCGGGAGGACGGCACCCCCGACCTCCACGAGGTGGTTCCCGTTGGCATCACCCTGGACGAGCGCATTGCCGACGGCTTCTACTACTCCGGCACCATGGCGCTGGTGAAGGAGCTGCTGGCCCATCCGGACCTGCTGGATATGCCCGCCGACACGCCGGTGGAATACGCCATCAAACGCTGAGCCTTACATAGGGAAGCCGGAGCTGGCCATCGTCTCTCTGGCGCCGGACATTCCCCTGATGCTCTTCGTCTATGCCGCTTTCTGCGTCATTCAGTTTGTCATGTAACGAATCTCAATGATTGGGCGCCTGTTTCCGGCAGGCGCTCAATTTTTTCCGTCAAAATGTGACCTTTCCGGATTGGAAATGTACTACCAGGGTGAGAAAGGAAGTGAATCCATTGGAAGATTCAAAAATCATCGATCTATACTGGGCACGGGACGAAGCCGCCATCCGCTGCACCGACGATGCCTATGGCAAAAGGCTCCACGCCCTGGCATTCCGGATTCTAAGCAACCGGGAGGATGCCGAGGAAAGCGTCAGCGACACCTACATGAAGGCCTGGGAAATCATTCCGCCCCAGCGGCCAAACCATTTCTACGCCTTCATCGCCTCCATTTGCCGTCACCTCTCCCTGCACAAGGTGAACTGGAAGCTGGCTGCCAAGCGGAACGCGGAAATCGTCACCCTGACCCAGGAGATGGAGCTGTGCATTCCCGACACTCGGCGGGATTTGGAATTGGAGGACCGGGAGATTGGGCGTGTGCTGGATGCGTTTCTGGAATCCCTTCCCAGGGAGAGCCGGCTGATTTTCCTGCGGCGGTACTGGCATATGGACACCATTGCCCAAATCGCCGCCCGGTACGCCATCACCGAAAGCAAGGTCAAAATGCAGCTGAGCCGCACAAGGGGAAAGCTTCTCACCTATCTGAAACAGGAGGATATTCAAGTATGAACGGAAAGAACATGCTGTCCGGACTGAGTTTTATCAATCGGAAATTTATCGAAGAATCGGAATCCGTTCCCGAAACAAGGAAAACCAGGAGGATTTTCAGAAAACCCCTGCTGATTGCTGCCATCGTGGCCCTGATGGTGCTTCTGATGGGCTGCGCCGTTGTTTTGCACATGCAGAATCTGAAGGTCGGAGAGCGGGACATCACCAGAGGCGTATTCGACGAATACCACCGGGAGATTGTGGGAACCGAGCCGGTATCCCAGCAGGTGCTGACCCTCAGCGGCCTGAAAGGCAGCCCCTGCTATCTGGCCGCCAAGGAATGGTTTGAGTTTGCTCAATCCTATGACCCGGATGGAACAATTCAGAAGCAGGCATTCCAGGGCGACCCGGAAGCGCTGTTCCCCGATACCTACCTGGCATACTCCACCTATTCCCAGGAAATGGTGGACAAGCTGGAAGAGCTGGCGGAAAAATACCATTTGAAGCTTCTGGGGGTGCCCCTGGAATTTCAGTCCATGGGCGGCTTCACCCGTGCTTTGGGACTGGATCATGTGCTTCTGCCGGGCAGTGAGGTGTCCGCCTATTTAAGCGGCGGAGAATGCTATCCCGCCGGGAACTTCAACATCAGCATGGACCTGAATATGCCAAATGGGGAGGAAATGTGGCCCTATTCCATCCACGCACAGCTTCACTACTGCCGAAACGACTGCCTGAGCACAGAATATCAATATCTGGATTTGAATCAGGAGTGGAAGCAGTGGAACTATACCACCCCCTCCGGCCCCACCATCCTGATCATCCGGGCGCCCGAGGGAGAGGCCTACCTGTTCTGCCAAAACACAGACGCCACCATAACGGTTCAATTTGAGGCGGGCTATAACCCCATGACCGACGACCCGGAATTCGTCCCGGAGTGGATGACCGACCGTCAGGTGGAGCAGGTTGCGGATGCCATCGATTTCACCATTCGCCCCCAGCTGCCGGATCAATCCGCTTCTGCCGTCTCTTCCCATGACCCCGGCTGGGAAATTGAGACAAAGCAAGTCCTTTTCGATGGTTCCTTTGGGAAGGCAGTATTCCATCTGACCGCGCCGGAGGGAACGGTTTTGCCCGACGGTGACGACGGATATGTGTATCCGGACAATCTGTTTTCCAATGTCCTGGTTCCGGAAACAGGAACCTTTGAGGTAAGCTATTCCACCGGCTACTCTGAGGACGACGGCGACGGATTGGCAAATACCACCGACATCGTCTATTTCTTCGGTGTGAAGACCATCGACGATCCCGCGTTCCTGCTGGATGGGAAGTGGATTGCCCATATTGAGGATCTGACCACCCGGCACTTCGACGGCCATAAAATCATTGAAAAAGTCATTGCCCAAGGTGTCTGGGAGCCGGAGGTCAGCTTCGCCGGCTCCGATCTGAGAATCATCGAATGCCTCACGGAGCCCATTACCATTTCCGGCTCAGAGGGCAAGGTGACAATTACATCCTTCCAGCTGCGCACGCTGGGAGCCGTCATCACCCTTGCGGAGGGAGGCGACATTTCCTATTTTCTGAATCCAACCGCTGTTATGAAGGATGGGACAGAAATTCCCATGGGAACCGGCGACGGAAGTGGCCGCATCATTCGCAAAGCGGCTGACACCCCCATCGATCTGGATCAGGTTGATTTTGTCCGCCTGGAAGATGGAACCGTGTTGCCTGTCAATATTGCTTAACCTCACATTCACGAAACCGTGCAGCAGGACATCCTGCTGCACGGTTGTCTCTTTTTGAAGAATATGTTATTATTTTCAAAAAGAATGTGACCTGGCCGTTTCCAATCTTGTCTTTTAGGGTGAAGGGCCCAAAACGAAAGGACGTGTAAACGTGACTGACAACCAGATTGTAGAATTATATTGGAATCGAAATGAGGAAGCCATTGCCGAGACAGACGCCGCCTTTGGCAGAAAACTGCGCAGCTTGTCCAACAGAATCCTCCAAAACCAGGAAGACGCCGAGGAAATGGTAAACGACACCTATATGAAGACCTGGAATTCCATTCCCAAGGCCCGTCCCCAGTATTTCTATGCTTACATCGCCGCGATTTGCCGCAATCTGTCGCTGAATCTTTTGAATTGGCATCAGGCAGCCAAGCGCAAGGCGGAGATCGTCGCAATCACAGAGGAAATTGAACTTTGTATCCCGGATACCAGTCAGGAAGAGGCCCTCCAGGGCAGAGAAATCGCTAAGGTACTGGACGCGTTTCTTGACACGCTGCCAAAGGACTCCAGAATTATTTTCCTGCGCCGGTACTGGTATGCGGATACCGTTGCCGCCATTGCCAAACGGTATGGCATGACAGAAAGCAAAGTGAAGATGCAGCTGCTCCGCACCCGGAACAAGCTGAAAGACTATTTGGAAAAGGAGGGCATTCAGATATGAAAGGCCTAAAAGTAATGAAGGAGTTGAGCTTCATTAACCCCAAATATATCCACGAAGGAGAGTTTGAGAGCATCTCCGCTTCTGAGAAGTCCACGCACTCCCGCAGAAAACTGGCAGCGCTCATTCTTGCTGCCTGTCTGGTGTTTTCTCTGGCTGTCACAGCCTATGCCGCCAATCTGTTCGGCATCCGGGAGCTGTTCCGTACATTTAACCGGGAACTTCCCGAAGCAGCAACGCCTTACATTCAGCAGGAAACCGCAGCCACGGAAGCAAAAGAGGGCTGGAGCTGCGCCATCACAGAATCCTTGAGCGACAATTCTACCGTCATGGCAACGGTCACCATCCGCGGCGGCGACAAATATATTGTGGCGCCCACAGACGCAAGTCCGAATGACTCCGTTGGCATCATTGGAATTGCCGGTAAGCAAACCCTGAGCGAATACGCTGCATCTCAGGGAAAGAAGCTGCTGCTCGTTGGCGCACAAATTAGTAAAGTCGGCGATGAGGAAATCGGCGACGGCTCCCAGCGGATGGAAAATGTCTCTGAAAGTGAAATGGTAATCCTGACAAAGGTCAGAAAGACGGTTTCTGCCTCCAATCTGGAAGCGGTATGTTCGGTATACGCCCGGGAGGAAGGCAGTAAAGAAGTGCAGCGCATTGAATTGCCTTTTATTCTGAATGAAGCACCCGCAACCAGCGAAGAGGTGGTCTATCATCCCTTGAAACCCGATGCGATTCCCAGTCTGACATTTGGCGATATGACGGTTACGGAAACGCCGCTTGGATATAACGTCCGTATGTCGGCAACCATTACTGACCAGGATGCTTACGACATCATGAAAGTTGAATTTGATGGTCTGACAGATGGAGAAAGAGGGGCGATTCTGAAAGATGATGGGAATTGGCATCTTGAAGTCAATATGTGCCAGGGCACACTGGGCGGCATAATGACTGTCCACTTTTATGACCACGATAAGCAGCCCATCGGTGAAATTGAATTCAGGAAAGTGATCCATTAAGCATAATTTGGCAAATTTCGGAAAAACCGAGCTGGCATTTCCGGCAAAAAGAAGCTCCACAGCTGTATATCTGGGCCTGCTTCCACTTAACCGGAAGCAGGCTCTTTCTTTTTCTCCCAAAAATGCTATCATAGGACGTGAGGTTTTTCGCATAAAATCGATCTATTAGGGTGAGGAACAAAAAAGTGAGGTGAGCCCCAATGGAAGACAGTAAAATCATTGACCTGTTCTTCGCCAGAAACGAGGACGCCATTCGTCATACGGACGACACCTATGGCAGGCGTCTTTACCATCTGGCGGAGAACATTGTCAAAAACGGTCAGGATGCCGAGGAAAGCGTCAGCGACACCTACATGAAGGCCTGGGATACCATTCCTCCCCAGAGGCCCAGGTATTTCTTTGCTTACCTGGCAAAGATCTGCCGAAATTTCGCACTGAAAAAGCTGGATTGGAAGAATGCTGAGAAGCGAAAAGCGGAAATCGTCAGCCTGACCGAAGAGATGGAAATGTGCATCCCGGACAAGGCCCGGGACAGGGAGCTGGAAGGCAAGGAGCTGAGCATGGTCCTTGACCAGTTCCTGCGCACCCTGACACCGGAAAATCAAATGGTGTTTCTGCGGCGATACTGGTATGCGGACACCATTGCCCAAATCGCCGCCCGGTACGGGATCGGCGAAAGCGCCGTGCTGATGCGGCTGAATCGAACCAGAGCCAAGCTCTGCACCTATCTTGAAATGGAGGGAATCAGCGTATGAATGGAAAAGAGATTTTTTTCGGCCTGACCGATGTGGGCGATGATCTGATTGAAAAGGCAGAGCATGGACAATTTTCTTCTGACGCAAAATTCAGTGGCGAGACAAACCGCATCAAAAGGACCCGCAAGCCCCTGCTGATTGCAGCCATCGTGGCGCTGATGGTGCTTCTGATGGGCTGCGCCGTGCTTCTGCTGCATCTGGAAGACCTTCGTGTGGGGGAAGAAACCTATGTAGACGGGATGCGCTATGCCCAGGACGGCAGCAAAATTCCGGAAACCGAGAAGGTGCGCCACTTTATCTCTATTGGAGGCGCTGAGGGCAGCAAGAACTACCAGGCCCTGAAGGAGTGGATGGAATTCAAGCAGAGCTACGATCCAGACGGCTCCCGTTGGAGCGAAAACAGCGGCTTTGAAAAACCCGCCCAGTACAACAATTACGTGGACGCCTACTCCCAAGAGATGCTGGACAAAATCGACGAGCTCTGCCAGAAATACGATTTAAAGCTGGAAGGCGCTGCCGTGATCTTCCAGGGGGGCGACGGGGATTTGTTCGCCCAGGTGCTGGGAATTGACAGCGTTGTGAATGGGGAGCAATATCTGCAAGCGGAATTTGGGGGCGCAAGAGCAGCGGAATCCGGCAATTTCAACGCCGCCTATCAGGCCACGCTGAAAAATCCGGAAACCCAGCAGGAATACACCTTCACCCTGATCTATGACTACCGGAGCAAGGACTGTTTCAGCAGCGGCTACCTCATGATTGAGGACGGGGAGAATGTGGAGCAGTGGAACCACAAGCTCCCCGACGGAACGGATGTGCTCATCGCCAGCGACAAGGGCGGCGACGCTTATCTGCTCATCGACCGGGAGGACGCCTTTATCGACATCACCATCCGCAATGTGGGATGGAACTGGGACAGCCCCGGCGATGTGATGTCCCACCGGGACATGGAGCTGATTGCCGAATCCCTGGATTTCTCTCTCAAGCCCCAGCGGATTGAGAATATCGCCCAGCTCCAGGAAAGCATCGAGGGGCGGTATCAGGCCCCACCCACAGAGAACCCCGAGGAGGCTGCGGAACGGCAGCGGGTCTACGAGGAGAATGAGTTCCATGACAATTACGGCGACCTCATCCGCCAGATTCGGGACAACGAATCTTACTTCACCGATCATTGCAATGTGGCCTATGAGAACTTCTGGGACACCATGGACTACACGCTCCGGGATGTGACCGGGGACGGCGAGGACGAGCTGATTCTTGGGTGAGACGGCCATATTCACGAAATCTGGACCCTCCAAAGCGGCAGAACCACCAGAATCGCATCCTGCTATTACGAAGGGTATCTGTGCGAGGGGAATATCTTCGAGCGATATATCTTCCTGGACGGCAGACCCTATCATCACTATGCCCACATTGAGGAAGACATCCGTGCCTGCGACTGGAAGGATGTGGAATATGACCCCCACGACGGCTGGGTGCTGATTGAAGGAAACGGAACGAACCGCACCCTTATTTCTGAAGAACAGGCCATGGAAATCATTGATTCCTACGTCCGAATTCCGCTGGAAATGGAATCTGTGAAAACCTTTCCCCTGAACTAAATTTTAAGGCCCTCTGCTGTGCGGCAGAGGGCCGATTTTTATGCATAGAGGAGATTGATTTTGTAATGTCTGAGCCAGAATTCGATTTGCAGAAGATAGGCCATGGTCTGGGGGCGGCGCATCAGCTGCCCATACCAGGGCCATTGGCTCTGCTGGGAGAGGAAGACTTTCAGCGCCTCCCTGTCGATGAGGCTGAATAGCGGATTCTCCTTTTCTTCCAAAACCCGTTGAAGCTTTTGCTCCATCAGCTGCTCATACCTTGGGTCAAAGGTCTTGGGATAGGGGCTTTTCTTCCGGCTCACAATCTCCTCCGGGAGCAGGTCCCGGACGGCGTGACGCAGCAGTCCCTTTTCCCTGCCCTGATAATCCTTAAACTCCCAGGGAACGCTGTACAGGTATTCCGCAATCCGGTAGTCGCAGAAGGGCACCCGCACCTCCAACCCGGAATACATGCTCATCCGGTCCTTCCGATCCAGAAGCGTCTGCATGAACCACCGGAAATTCAGGTTGACCATCTCCTTCATTCTCCGCTCCTGGGGAGGATTCTCCGGGAGAATGTCGCTCTGGCGGCAGGTATCCAAGTAGGCCTCCATCACAAAGTCCTCCGGCGAACCGTTTTGGGAAAGGGCAGCCGTCATCAGCCCGGCCCGCTGGGCCGTCGTCTGGGACCAGGGGAAGCCCGCCTTTGCCCGCACCTCCGGGTCACGATACCAGGGATAGCCGCCGAAAATTTCATCGGCGCACTCCCCGGAAAGCGCCACCTTGACCTCCGCGCCGATCTTCCGGCAGAAGGCCAGCAGGGAAAAGTCCACGTCCGCCATGCCGGGAAGATCCCGGGCGATGGTGGCGTTTTCCAATTCCGCCCCCAGGTCCTCAGGGGTGAGCACCGTCCAGTGGTGATCTGAGCGAATGGCCTTGCACATCATTTCAATATAAGCGTTGTCGGAATTGGGCTGGAACTTTCCCGGCTGAAAATATTTGTCATTATTCAGATAATCCACCGAGAAGGTGGGAAGCAGCGCTCCCCTTTTCTCCAGCTCCCCGGCGCAGACGGCGCTGATGATGCTGGAATCCAGGCCGCCGGACAGGAAGGTCCCGATAGGCACATCAGACACCATCTGCCTTTTGATGGCATCAGTAACCAGGAATCGCACCTTGTCGCTGGTCTGCTCAAAGGAATCCACGTGATGGCAGTCCGTTAATCTCCAATATTGACGCAGGGTAAGCCTGCCGCCCTCAAAATAGCCCCACCACCCCGGCTCCAGCTCCTGAATCCCATGGAATACGCCGCTGCCCGGAATCCGGCCGGGACCAAGCAGCAGCAGCTGATAGGCTCCCTGGGCATCCAATTCCGGCTTCACATCAGGATGGCAAAATATGGTCTTGATTTCCGAAGCAAAGAGCAGCCCATTTTCCAATTGGGTGTAGAACAGAGGCTTTACGCCGATTCTGTCCCGGGCCAGGAACAACCGCTCCGCCCGCCTCTCCCAGACGGCAAAGGCAAAAATGCCATTGAACCGGGTTACGCATTCCGGCCCCCACTGGGCGTAGGCGTGGAGCACCACCTCGGTATCGGAATGGCCGAGGAAGTGATGCCCCGTCCGCTCCAGCTCCAAGCGGATTTCCCGGGTGTTGTACAGCTCCCCGTTATAGACCAGGGTATATTCTTCCTGTCCGTATTCCAGGGTCATGGGCTGCCGGCCGCCCTGGGGGTCGATGATGGCCAGCCTGGAATGAAGCAGGGTGCACGCCCCCGCCTGAAATATCCCCTGCCCATCCGGCCCCCGGCGGCGCATGGTTTCCAGCATTTGCTCAATGGTCTGCCGGGACAGCGGCAAATGGACACAGCCTGCAATGGCACACATTGGATTACCACATCCTTCCACTTCACCAATATATGTCCTCCCGGTTTCTGAAGTTCCGAATAGATTCCCCTCAGCTGCGCATACTGCTTCTGGTGATGAAAATGAAAAGCAGCAAGGAACTGTTGTCCTCCATCCTGAAAACCACCCAGATGGGACAGCTGGGCATTCGCAGTGCCCTGGAAACGGAAATGAAGCCGGAGCTGCGGCAGGCTATGCAGTCCCAGCTTCGGGAATACGACGCCATTGAGCGCCAGGCCCATTCCCTGGCCAAGGAGCGGAATTGGGTTTTGCCGGAGCTGAATCACTCCATCCGGTTTATGACGGACCGGATGACCAGGCTAAGGCTGTCCTACGGGGATGTGGACAGCAAAATCGCGGCGATGATGATCCGGGGAAACACCAGCGGCACCATCAAGGGGATGAGGAATCTCCACCAATTTCAGCAGCAGGATGATGCCGTCCGCACCCTCTCCAAAAAGCTTTTGGAGACTGAGCAATCCAACGTCAACCAGATGAAACCCTTTCTATAACCGGCGGGGCAGGATGAATTCTGCCCCGCCTGCACCATTTTATCTGGAATCGCATAACCTAGGAAGGTATGGAAAGGAAGGGATGAACATGCCAACCATTGGATATTTGCAGGCCCGGGCCTACACCAGCAACGCCCAAATCCCTCTGCGAAATGTGGCCGTGGTAGTCACCGCTCCGGATCAGACAGCCATCGCCATGCGCTTGACCGACCGAAGCGGCCTGATCGCCCCCATTGAAATTCCGGTTCCCAATCTGTCGGAGAGCCAGACCCCCGGCGCAGAGGAAAAGCCCTATACCCTGGTGAATCTGGTTGCCTACCGGGACGGCTTCGGACCCTTTGAGTCGAAAGCCATCCAGATATTTCCGGGTACAATCACCTTTCAGGATTTGAAAATGATTCCCCTTTCCCAGCTTCCCCTGGGGGAAGAGGACAGCATGGATGTGGTAACGCCTCCACAAAATTTGTAAAGGGGGCAGCGTATGCCAACGGTTATTCCCTACATTCCCCAGAAAATCACCGTCCATCTGGGTGCGCCCGACGAGGACGCGCCAAACGTGACCGTCGATTTTGTAGACTACATCAAAAACGTGGCATCCAGCGAAATTTACCCCACCTGGGACGAGAGCGCCCTCCGGGCCAATATTCTCGCCATTGTCTCCTTTGCCCTGAACCGGGTGTATACAGAATTCTACCGCAGCCGGGGCTATGATTTCGACATCACAAACAACACCGCCTACGACCAGTTCTTTGTCTATGGGCGAAGCATTTTCACAAACATTTCCCGCCTGGTCGATGAGCTGTTCAACGACTATCTCCGCCGCCCGGGTTTTGTGGAGCCCCTGGCAGCCAAATACTGCAACGGCACCACCGTCACCTGCGAGGGGCTCAGTCAGTGGGGCAGCCAGGAGCTTGCGCTGCAGGGATACAACTCCACCCAGATTTTGAGGCACTACTATGGCAATGTGGAAATCGTTGAAAACGCCCCTGTCCGGGACTACACCTCCTCCTACCCCGGAATGCCAATCCGCCGGGGAAACGTGGGGCCGTATGTGGTGATCGTCCAGACAGAGCTGAACCGCATTGCAGAAAACTATCCGGCAATCCCGAAAATTCCCCAAATTGACGGCATTTTCGGAGAGCAGACCGAGGCCGCCGTCCGAAAATTTCAGGAGATTTTCAATCTACAAGTAGACGGCATTGTGGGTCAGGCCACCTGGTATGCCCTGGTGCGCCTGTATACCGCGGTTAACAATCTGGCAGAGCTGCAAAGTCAGGGCCAGACCTATTACTCCATCGCCTGGGCCAGCCGCAACCCCATCCAGCAGGGAGATCGGGGCGTCGCGGTCGAGCAGCTGCAATACATGCTCCGGGTTCTTTCCTCCTATATCTCCGAAATCCCGCCAATCGCCGTGGACGGCATCTTCGGTCCGGATACCAGGGACGCCGTTCTCGCGGCCCAGAGAAGATTTGGCCTTCCGGAGACCGGTATTGTGATCTATGAAACCTGGGAGGCCATTTACAATCAGTTTATCGGCATTGAAAACACCAGTCTGCGGGATTTTGAACGGCTCCCCCTGACCTCGGCTCTGGCGAATCCCTCGAATTCCAGAAACCGCTTCCTCCGGTCGGCGGAGATGACCCAATACCCGGGCAATCCCATGTCCAGCGGTGACGCAGACGCGGTAAGGCAGGAGGCGAATCGATGAACCAGGAACGTTCCTTTTACAATCAGCCCATCCGGAGCCTGCAAACCATGCTCAGAACCATCGCCCTGTTCAATGACGAATACCAGCGGCTGGTTCCCGATGGGATTTTCGGCCCGGAAACCCAGGCCGCCGTCAGTACATTGCAGAGAAGCCGGGGGCTGCCGGTGACGGGCATCGTCAATCAGCAGACCTGGGAGGAGCTGGTCAGGCTCTATGACCAGGCCGTAGAGGCGCTGTCCCCGCCCCAGCCCATCGGGCACAGAAATCCGGACGCCTTCCCCTTTACCAGGGGCGATCAGAGCCCCATGCTGAAAATTGCCCAGTGTATGCTCTGTGAGATTGCCCAGCGGTATTCCTGCGTCTGTCCCCCGGAGATTTCCGGCAGGATGGATGAAATCATGATCAATTCCATCGGAGAATTCCAGAGGCTGTGCGGTCTGACCGTCACAGGGAAGCTGGATAAATCCACCTGGAAGCATCTGGTCCTCCAGTTCTCGGCGGCAGAGATGGGAAAAGGGAAAAATAATTGATAAAAAACTTGATAAATGGAACACAAATGACTATAATAGAACGAGTCTATGGAAATTCAGCTGTCCTGCCTCCATGCAGGGCGGCATACCGCCACGGAGGATAATCCATGTTTAAGCTGAACTGGAGAAAAGAGGTTCTCACAATACCGAATTTTCTCAGCCTGTTTCGCCTGATTTTGATTCCCGTATACGTTTATCTATATCTCACCGCCCAGACCACCACCCAGTACATCATTGCCGGGCTGGTACTGGCCCTCTCCTGCCTGACCGACATGATCGACGGCCGCATTGCCCGGAAATTCCACATGATTTCCAAGGTGGGAATGCTGCTGGACCCTGTGGCCGACAAGGCGACCCAGCTGGCGCTGCTGGTCTGTCTGTCCATGAACTACCCGGTGCTCTATCCGGTGCTGGGCCTTCTGGTGATTAAAGAGAGCTTTCAGCTGGTGGCAATGATTATCGCTTTTCTGAACAGGAAAATGCTCCCCGGCGCCTTGTTCGTCGGCAAGGTCTGCACCACCGTTTTGTTTGTCAGCCTCATCGCCCTGGTCCTGTTCCCGGAGGCTCCCGAGGCTATTGTGGATTCGATCGCCCTGATCGACGCCTGTTTTCTTGGGGCTTCCTTCGTCGGCTACATTCTGGCTTACTACGGGAAAAACAAAAAGGTGCAGGACATGGAGCAGTAATCCAAGGCAACGCCGCATAATGGGGCAAGGGAGATTCGGCGCGAGATTTTGACCCAAGCGAAAGTATGAAAACAGGTATAGATGCTCAAAGGCAGCGGCTACAATGGCCGCTGCCTTTTTCGTCGTGTTTATCTTTCATAACGTCCGCCGATCTGTCACGAGCAAAATTGTCGGACATCCGCAGAGATTTCCACGGCATCAATTTCCTCCACCGGCTCCGTTGTAAGTATTATACCATGCCTCCGGTGCGATTGGTGAAGAAAGCTTGAACGAAGAGGAAACAATTTGTCACGCAGGATAAATATTGCTGATCAGCACCAGCAGCGGAAGGGCCAGGGAGAAGATGCTGATGGCCCAGGCGTACATGGCCTTTCTGGAAAACATCATCAGCGCCAGACAGCCGAAAGTCACCGCCAGGGGGAACACCACAGCCGTCCCCCGGTCGATCATCCGCAGGAAATTGCCGTTGTTTTGCAGGAAAATACCCACCTCGGAGGGAAGATGAAGGCTGTTGTAATAGGCAATCCGGAGGGCATAATAGGCCACAGGCAGGGCCATGACGATCTTCCGGGCTCTGTAAAAGAACATGATGACAGACCCGATCGCCTTCTTCACTTCGTTCTCCGGCTTTTTTTCATTTGGATTGGCAAATCTGCTCTTTACTGCTTTTGTCATTTCTCGCGACCTCCTGATATTTTGAAAACATTCTTCCATCTGTCCAATGATTCGGACACATATTGCGGTATGATCTGCCCATCAAGACAAAAGGAGAGCGGATCATGAAAACAAATAACGCCATCTATCGACATTCTTCCCATTATTGCCCGGCTTATCCCAACGAAGCGGACACCGGCTACTACCGGAAAAAGCTTCTGGAAATCATGGGCGGCCTTGCCTCGGGGGCAATGCTGACCCTGCTTCTGATTCTACTCATGAGAGTCTGCTAAGGTTCTGGTGTTTTCCCGGTAGATGTGGGCCAGGCCCTTCAGAATCAGATTTTTTTCGTAGTGGATGTGGGCATGGCACAGCGGGATCACAAACTGGGCAATGCCCCCTGTGGCAATGACGGTGGTTTTGGCGCCCAGTTCTTCCTCCAGGCGTTGGATCATACCATCTATCATGCAGGCTGTGCCGTACATGATGCCGCTGCGCATACACTCCACCGTGCTGCGCCCGATGGCACGCTTGGGCTGATCCAGCTGGAGGCCGGGCAACAGGGCGGTTCGCCGGGTTAAGGCATCCAGAGATATTTTGACCCCCGGGCAGATGCAGCCGCCGATGAAGGAGCCGGATTCATTCACCACCGACATGGTGGTGGCCGTGTCCATTTCCACCACGATCAGCGGAGGCTTGAAGCTGCGCATGGCGGCCACGCACCCCACCACCAAATCCGCGCCGGTTTGGGAGGGGTTTTCCACCTTGATATTCAGCCCGGTCTTCACCCCCGGGCCAACCACCAGGCTGACTTTCCCGGTGAGCTTCCAAAGGGCCGTCTTGATGGAATTGAGCACCTGGGGCACCACCGAGGCAATGATGGAGCCTTCAATCCGGGAAAGCTGGACATGGTGAATGTCAAGGATCATTTTCAGGTCGATGCAGTATTCGTCGGAGGTCTTGGTGGAATCCGTCCGCAGTCTGGCCTCAAACAGGATTCCATCGTCCTGAATGCCGCCAATCACAATGCTGCTGTTGCCAATGTCCACTGCTACAATCATCGCGTCTCCTCCATATCCCGCCGGTGGATGATTCTGCACGAAAGGCCGCCGTCTGTGGAGATCATTCCGGCGGTGGCTCCATAGCCCGCGCTGCCGGGGTTCATGATCCACTGGCCCTCCGGCAGCTTCCGGCAGTCCGGCTCATGGGTGTGGCCGTAGAGGATCACATCCGCCCCACAGCGCTGGCCATCGAGGATCAGCTTGTCCAGGAACAGCTTTACCCCCTGCAAATGGCCGTGGGTCATATAAATTTTCACGCCGCCCAGCTTCTCAACCAATATTTCCGGAACCTCCGGCAGCACCCGCCCCCGGTCGCAGTTCCCCGCCACCTGGAAAAACGGGATTCCCTCATAGCTCTGGGCCAGCTTCTCCCCATCCCGAACCATATCACCCAGGTGGATCACCGCATCGGGCTTTATCGCTTCCATGCACATTTTCATAAAGCCGCAGACTGAATGCGAGTCCGAAAAAACAAGAATTTTCAATTCTCACTGCTCCCTATGTCCTTTTTCCAGTGATTATACCACAAAGCAACTTTTATTTCTACCATTGGGGAAATTTTTCATGGATTATTAAAGAATCCGGCGGGCACATTCCGCCAGCCGAACGCATATCCTAAAGAGAGAAGAAAGTTCATCTGCCATGATGGGAGGAGATTTTATGGAAAAGAATTCCGGTGAATTCGACTTCTCTTCACTTTTGAAAATTGCCAATTCCCCGGCGGGGCAGCGGCTTCTTTCTCTGGTGCAGAAGAACCGGGACGACCGTTTTGACCAGGCCTTGCGCCAGGCCCAATCCGGTGATTACACCCAGGCTCAGCAGCTGCTCAGCAAAATGCTATCTACCAAGGAAGGCCAGGAGCTGATGAAGGAAATCCGAGGTGAGCAATGAGCGAGCTGGATGACAAGCTGAATTCCATTCTGTCCAATCCCGCCATGATGCAGCAGATCATGTCCCTGGCCCAGGCGCTGAACCAGCAGCCCGAGGCCCAGCAACAGCCACCGCCCCAGGCTTCGCCGCCGCCCCAGCCGCCACCGCAGAGCTCCATGCCGTCCACTGAGCGGATGCTCAATCCCAACATGCTCAGCCGGATGGCGTCGCTGATGCAGCGTGGGTCCATTGACAAAAACCAGCAGGCCCTTCTCAGGGCCCTGCGGCCCTATCTCAGCCGGCAGAAGCTGGAAAAGCTGGAACGGGCCATGCACGCGGCGAAAATGGCAGGAATCGCATCGGAAATGGTAAACTCCCAATCCTCAAGAAGGTAGCGCCATGTATAATCGATATGTCCCCCAGGCGGACGGTTCCTTTCGCAGGAGCCGCATCCAGGAACCCATCCCCAATCAGCCGAATCGTCCCCCGTCCTCCCCCGGGATGCGGGAGCCGCCTCAGCGTCAGCCGCCCCCACAGCAGCAGGACAACTGCCAGCAGGGAAACGCGCCGAGGCAGAACTGCCCGCCGCCCCAGCGGAATCCACCGCCCACCCATTCCGGTGGCCAGTGGGAGCATTCCGCGCCCAGCGTGGGCAGCTTTCTGAGGGGACTTCTCCCCCAGAATTTTGACGTGGAAGATTTGATGGTGGTGCTTCTGCTGCTTCTCATGTCCGGCAATTCCGGAAGCGATCAGAACGGGGCCCTCATCACATTGGTTATTTATCTTTTTTTGTAAAACGAAGCCGTTCACGGGTTTTCCATGAACGGCTTCGTCATGTTCCTTATCTCGCCACGAAGCCCACTTTCTTGTAGACCTTGCGCAGTGTCTTCTCTGCCACGTAGCCGGCCTTCTCCGCGCCGTCCCGGTAGACCTTCTCCAAATAGGCCTTGTCCTTCATGATGCGTGTGGCCTCCTCCCGGATGGGGCGGAGGGTCTCCACCACGGCCTCGCCCACAGCGGGCTTGAACTTTCCGTAGCCGCAGCCGGCAAACTCCGCCTCAATTTCCTCGAAGCTCTTGCCGGTGCAGGCGGAATAGATGGTCATCAGGTTGGAAACGCCGGGCTTATTCTCCTTGTCATAGCGGACGCAGTTTTCCGTATCGGAGTCGGTGATGGCCCGCTTGAACTGGCGCATGATGGTTTCGGGAGTGTCCATCACCAGCACCCGGCCGGTATCCTCGTTTTCAGACTTGGACATTTTCGCGCTGGGATTGGTCAGGCTCATGATTCTGGCGCCGACCTTGGGGACAAAGGGCTCCGGGACCTTAAACACATCGCCATAGATGCCGTTGAACCGGCGGGCAATGGTGTGGCACAGCTCCACATGCTGCTTTTGATCCTCTCCCACCGGCACGTAATCCGGCTGATAGAGCAGAATATCCGCCGCCATCAGGCTGGGGTAGGTAAACAGGCCGCCGTTGATGTTGTCGGCGTTCTTTGCGGACTTGTCCTTAAACTGGGTCATTCTGCTCAGCTCGCCGAACATGGCATAGCAGTTGAGAATCCATCCCAGCTCGGCGTGCTGGCGGACATGGCTCTGAATGAACAGGGTATTTTTCTCCGGGTCCAGGCCGCAGGCGATATACTGGGCAAGCTGCTCCAGCGTCCGGCGGCGAAGATCAGCAGGATTCTGCCGAACGGTAATGGCATGCAGGTCGGCCATAAAATAGAAGCAGTCGTACTCCT
>CAZYWM010000009.1:0-32930 GCA_964651615.1 uncultured Oscillospiraceae bacterium
GTGAAGCGGGTGATGAACATCACCGACGTGGGCCACCTGGCCTCCGACGCGGACACCGGCGAGGACAAAATGCTCAAGGGCGCCCGCCGGGAGCACAAGACCGTGATGGAAATCGCAAAATACTATACGGACGCTTTCTTCTCGGACTGCGACAAGCTGAACATCAAGCGCCCCGATGTGGTGGAGCCTGCCACCAACTGCATTGACGAATACATCCATATGGTGTCCGTGCTGCTGGAAAAGGGGCGGGCCTACCTGGCGGGGGGCAATGTGTATTTTGACACCTCCACCCTGGAAAAATACTATGTGTTCAACGACCACGACGAGGAAGACCTGGCTGTGGGCGTCCGGGAAGGGGTGGAGGAGGACACCAACAAGCGGAACAAGAATGATTTTGTCCTCTGGTTCACCAAGTCCAAGTTTGAGGATCAGGCCCTGAAATGGGATTCTCCCTGGGGTGTAGGCTACCCCGGCTGGCACATCGAGTGCTCCTGCATTTCCATCAAGCATCTGGGAGAGGACCTGGATATTCACTGCGGCGGCATCGACAATGCCTTCCCCCACCACACCAATGAGATTGCCCAGTCCGAGAGCTATCTGGGCCACAAGTGGTGCAACTACTGGTTCCACGTCCGCCACCTGAACGTGGACTATGGCGACGGCGTCTCCAAGATGAGCAAATCCAAGGGAGAGTTTTTGACCGTTTCCCTGCTTCAGGAGAAGGGCTACGACCCCATGGCCTATCGGCTCTTCTGCCTGCAAAGCCACTATCGCCGGAACCTGGTGTTCAACTGGGAGAATCTGGACAACGCCGCCGCCGCCTATCAGAAGCTGATTGCCAAGATCGCCACGCTGGATCCTGAAGGAGCGGTGGACACTGCCGCGTTCGACGGCCTGAAGGAGCGTTTCCTGGGGGCGCTGAATGGCGACCTGAATACCTCCTTGGCGGTGACGGCGGTGTATGATGTGCTGAAAGCGAAGTGCAATGACGCCACCAAACTGGCGGCGCTGGAAGACTTTGACCAGGTGCTGAGCCTGAACCTGATTTCCGCCGCCCAGGCGCTGCGGGAAAAGCAGAAACAGGAGGCGGCGGCCAATGCTGACCCGGAGGTGGACGCTCTGGTTGCCGCCCGCACCGCGGCCAAGAAGGCCAGAAACTTCCAGGAGGCGGACCGGATTCGGGATGAATTGAAGGCCATGGGGGTGGAGATCATCGATACGCCCCAGGGAACCAAGTGGAGAAAAGTATGAAGCTGCTGATTTTAGACGGCAACAGTGTGATCAACCGTGCCTTTTTTGGCGTCAAGCCCCTGACCACCCGGGAAGGACTTTATACCCACGCCATATTTGGCTTTTTGAACATTCTGGAACGGATGGAGAAGGAGGAGCAGCCCGATGCCGTGGCAGTGGCCTTTGACCTCCATGGGCCCACCTTCCGCCATCTGCGCTATGACGGCTACAAGGCCACCCGCCACGCCATGCCCGAGGAGCTGGCCCAGCAGATGCCCTATACCAAGGAAATCCTCCGGGCCATGAATATCCCCATCTACGAATGTCAGGGCTGGGAGGCGGACGACGTGATCGGTACTGTGGGGCGGATTTGCTCCAACAATGCCTGGCAGTGCGTCATTGTCACCGGCGACCGGGACAGCCTGCAATTGATCGATGACTACGTCAATGTGAAGCTGATTATCTCCAAGCCGGGCCAGACCACCGCCACCCTGTATACCCCGGAGCTGTTCCGGGAGGAATACGGCTTTGAGCCAAAAAAGCTCATTGATCTCAAGGCCCTGATGGGGGATTCCTCGGACAATATTCCCGGTGTGGCCGGTGTGGGCCCCAAGACGGCCAAGGAGCTGCTGGCAAAATTCGGCAGCCTGGACGGGGTGTATGCCCACCTGGAGGATGAATCCATCCGGCCCAAGCTCCGGGAGAAGCTGGAGGTGGGAAGGGGGAGCGCCTATCTCTCCTTTGAGCTTGCCACCATCGTTCCGGAGGCGCCCATCGATTTCGCGCCGGAGGACGCCCTGAAAAAGCCCTGCAACAAAGCGGAGCTGTATCAGCTGTTTCAAAAGCTGGAATTCATCCGCCTGATCGACAAGTACGGCCTGCGGGGAGCGGACTTGCAGACGCCCGTCAAAAAAGCGGCGCGTCTTCCCAAAGTGGAAGCGGTGCCAGAAAAGATTACCCGCTGCGCCCTTTATGCCGCTGCCGATGGAAGCATTGGCGTGGCCTGGGAGGAGGGCGTCTGCTCCCTGACCCCCATGGAGGTGCAAATGGGCGGGTTCTCCCTGCCGGAAAATGTGGGGCTGACCCTCCACGACTCCAAAACCACCCGCCACCGGCTGGAGGAGTTGGGAATATCCTGCCCCGCCGCCGAATTTGACACCGCTCTGGCGGCTTATGATTTGAATCCTTCCCAGTCCGACTATCCCGTGTCCAAGCTGGCAACCTCCTTTTTGGGCCTGAGCGTGGAGGACGCCGACGCCGCCGGGTGCGCCGAGGCGGTGTGGCTTCTGCGGGAGCCTCTGAGGGCGGAGCTGGAAAAGGCGGGGGAAACCCGGCTCTATGAGACCATGGAGCTGCCCCTGTGCGATGTGCTCTACCGGATGGAACGCCGGGGCATCGCCATTGACCGGAATCAGCTGGAGCAGTTTGGCCGAATGCTCTCCCAGAGGGTGGCGGACTGCGAGGCACTGATTTTCTCTTTCTCCGGGGAATCCTTCAACATCAATTCTCCCAAGCAGCTGGGGGAGGTCCTGTTTGAAAAGCTGGGGCTGCCCCCGGTGAAGAAAACCAAAACCGGCTACGCCACCAATGCGGATGTGCTGGAAAAGCTGAAAAGCAAGCACCCCATCATCCCTGCCATCATGGATTACCGAATGCTCACCAAGCTGAAATCCACCTATGCCGACGGGCTGATGAAGGAAATCCGGGAGGACGGGAGAATCCACACCACCTTCCAGAATCTGGTAACAGCCACCGGGCGGTTGTCTTCCACGGAGCCCAATTTGCAGAATATTCCCGTCCGCACCGATCTGGGGGCGGAAATTCGGAAGATGTTCGTCCCCAAGCCGGGCTGCGTCCTGGTGGACGCGGACTACAGCCAGATCGAGCTGCGGGTGCTGGCCCACATTGCGGACGATCAAACCATGCAGCAGGCCTTCTGCTCCGGAGAGGACATCCACACCACCACCGCCGCCCAGGTTTTCGGGGTGGAGAAGGAGGCGGTCACGCCCCTGCAGCGCCGCCACGCCAAGGCGGTAAACTTTGGAATTGTGTATGGCATTTCCGAGTTCTCCCTGGCGGAGGATATTGGCGTCAGCCGGTATGAGGCCCGGGCGTATATCGACCAATACCTGGCCACCTATCACGGGGTGCGGGACTATATGAAAAAGGTGGTTTCTGATGCCCGGGAGCAGGGCTATACCGAAACCCTGTACGGCCGTCGGCGCTATATTCCGGAGCTGAAAAGCAGCAATTTCAACGTTCGGCAGGGGGCGGAGCGGATTGCTCTGAATACCCCCATCCAGGGCACCGCCGCCGACCTGATTAAGCTGGCGATGATTCGGGTGGAGAAGGCTCTGGAGGAGAACTTCCCGGAGGCGGAGCTGCTGCTCCAGGTCCACGACGAGCTGATTGTGGAATGCCCGGAGGAAATTGCTCCCCAGGTGGCGGAGCTGGTGAGCCGGGAAATGGAGCAGGTGGCGGCTCTGAGCGTGCCGCTGACGGCGGAGGCAAAATACGGAAAAAGCTGGTACGATGCGAAATGATGGAAATTCTGCCCATGACCCAGCGCCATGTACCCCAGGTGGCGGCGCTGGAAAAGATTTGCTTTTCCGACCCCTGGAGCGAAAACAGCGTGGCGGGGGAGCTCAGTAACTCCCTTTCCTGCTGGCTGGTCTGCGTGGAAAATGACACTGTTTTGGGCTATGTGGGGGCGCAGACGGTGCTTGGGGAGACGGATATGATGAATCTGGCCGTTATCCCCCAGGCGAGAAGACAGGGCATCGCCGAGAGCCTGATTTTGAACCTGGTGGCGGAGCTGAAAAAGCAGGAAAGTCACTGCCTGAGCTTGGAGGTTCGCGCTTCCAACGCCCCCGCCAGGGCCCTGTATGAAAAGCTGGGCTTTGCCCAGGTGGGAAGACGGCCCAATTACTACCGAAATCCCAAAGAGGACGCCCTGATTTTGAGGAAGGAGTGGCAGATTTGAACATTCTGGCTGTGGAATCCTCCTGCGACGAGACCGCTGTGGCCATTGTCCGGGACGGAAGGGAAATTCTGACGGACTGCATCGCCTCCCAGGTGGATTTGCACCGCCTCTATGGCGGCGTGGTGCCGGAGATTGCCTCCCGGAAGCATATCGAGGCCATTTCCGGCCTGGCGGACCAGGCGCTGGCCCAGACCGGACTGGGGAGAAAAGACATCGACGCCGTGGCAGTGACCTACGCCCCTGGCCTGATCGGGGCAGTGCTGGTGGGGGTGAACTTCGCCAAGGCGGCAGCCTTCTCCATGGGAAAGCCCTTAATCCCGGTCCACCACATCCGGGGCCACATTGCGGCCAACTATCTGGCCTATCCGGAGCTGGAGCCGCCCTTTTTGTGCCTGGTGGTTTCCGGCGGCCACACCATGATTGTGGAGGTGAAGGACTACACCCACATGAACATCCTGGGCACCTCCCTGGATGACGCGGCAGGGGAGTGCTTCGACAAGGTGGCCCGGGTGCTGGGGATGCCTTATCCCGGCGGCGCGGCTCTGGACAAGCGGGCAAAGCTGGGGCAGGAGGGGAAATACGTCCTCCCCAGGAGCAAGCCCGGCGAGAATCCCTACAACATGAGCTTTTCCGGCTTGAAGACCGCCGCGCTGAATTTGATTCACCATGCCGAGCAGGTGGGGGAGGAACTGGACATTCCCAGCCTCTGCGCCAGCTTCAGTGCCGCGGTTTCCGACACCCTGGTGCCGAGAGTGGTGATGGCCATGGAGCAGACCGGCTGCCGGAAGATAGCGGTTGCCGGTGGCGTGGCTGCCAACTCCCGCATCCGCCGGGACATTTTGGAGGCGGCTCAGAGGCTGGATGCCCAGGTGTTTCTCCCGCCCCTGAGCCTGTGCGGGGATAACGGTGCCATGATCGGCTCCCAGGCCTACTATGAATTCCTTGCCGGAAACGTTGCGGACATGAGCCTGAACGCCTACGCCACCAAGTCGATTCTGGGAGAGGCGCTGTAAAAAAGCAATTTTGTATTGTAATCGAAAAGTAACCATTTTGAAATTATTTTAATAAAATATTCAAAAATCAGACAATCTTTTCCGGAAACACTGTGGAAAAGTCTGTGAGAAATGTGAAAAACTGTGTATACATAACACTTTTTCACAGGCTGCCTTATGTATGTCTCTGCAAAAAAGTTACAAATTGGAGGCTGAAAATGCTTGTCATTGCAAATCGGCTGAGAGATATTTCCTTTGGGGCTTTGATGGAGGTTTACACCCAGGCCAATCGGGAGCATGGTTTGACCCTGGCGCCGGGAGAGCCGGAGGCCAGACAGATCGCCCTCTCGGAGGAGGATTTCTATAGCTACCTTCGGGACTGCTTCTTCACCCGCCCGGGAGCCCAATATTGTATCTGGGAGGAGAATGGAAGATATGTCAGCGCCCTGCGCTTGGAGTCCTATCGGGATGGGCTGCTTCTGGAAGCCCTGGAGACGGCTCCAGATCAGCGCGGGAGGGGTTATGCCACTCGACTGATTCAGGCCGTCCAGCAGATGCTGCGGCAGCAGGGGGCAGTCCGGATTTATTCCCATGTGAGCAAGAAAAATAAGCCGTCCCTCAAGACCCATTTTCGCTGTGGATTTGAAGTGTATCTGGACTGCGCCTCCTATATTGACGGCAGCGTCAATGATCGGGCGTATACGCTACGGTATGAAAAAAATATTCCATAATTTGAAAAAAGGTGTTGACAAATCGAAGCTCATGTTGTAATATATCCTGGCTGGCAGCGTGAGCTGAGTATGGAGAAGTCGCGTAGCTGGCCGAGCGCGCACGATTGGAAATCGTGTATACCCCAAAAGGGTATCGAGGGTTCAAATCCCTCCTTCTCCGCCAAAAAAGAGACGATTGCGAAAGCAGTCGTCTCTTTCTCTATACCATAGAAAGAGGTAGGCATTATGGCAGAGATTTTGACAAAAGCGGGATGCTTTGTGGCCATCATCATTCTGGGCTGGGTCCTTCGGCGGATTGGATTTTTCAAAGAAGGGGATTTTCAGGTGATTGCCAAGATTGTGCTGCGCATCACTCTGCCCGCGTCCATCATCTATAGCTTTTCCGACAAGCAGATTGACCCGTCCATGCTGCTGCTCAGTGTGTTTGGCTTCCTGCTGGGCATTGGCTACATCGGCATTGGTTTCCTGATTTCCGCTGGAAAGGGGAAGGAAGAGAAGGCCTTTTCCATGCTGAACATCTCCGGCTATAACATCGGTAATTTTACCCTGCCCTTTGCCCAGAGCTTTCTCGGCCCGGCCGGTGTGGTGACTACCAGCCTGTTTGACACTGGCAACGCCTTTATCTGCCTGGGAACGGCCTACAGCCTGGCGGCCATGGTGCAGCGGGGGGAGAAATTCTCCCTGGTAAAAATTCTCAGGGATTTGCTCAAATCCGTCCCCTTCGTGACGTACATCGTTATGGCAGCCTTGGCATTGCTGCGGGTGAGTCTGCCCGGCCCCGTGACAGAGCTGGCGAAGCTGATCGGCAACGCCAATGCCCCCATGGCCATGCTGATGCTGGGCGTTGGTTTCAAGCTCTCCGGTGACAGAAGCCAGATTCGCTCCATCGTGAAAATCCTGTCCACCCGCTATGCTGTGGCGGTGGCAGTGTCCCTGGGCTGCTTCTTCCTGCTGCCCGCGGCGCTGGAAACCCGCCAGACTCTGGCTCTGCTGGCGTTCAGCCCCATTGCCTCTGCCGCCCCTGCCTTCACAGCGGAGCTGGGCGGGGATGCCGGAGTGTCCAGTGCCATCAATTCTCTGTCCATCGTGATCAGCCTGGTTTGTATTGTGGGCGTGCTCCTGCTGATTTTGTGACGCGGAAACAGGCAGAAGGAGGAGATACAGATGATCGGATTTGACTTTTTTGACGGCATTCTGTTCCGTCTTTTCCCGGCGATTTTTGGGATCGTTTTTCTTTTGATTCTGGGAACTTTTATCGCAACCATTGTGAAGTCGATTTCCACCCGGAGCAAAAACAATCACTCCCCCCGGCTGAGCGTTGACGCGGCGGTTGTGACAAAGCGGACGGATGTATCCCATCATACCCGCGCAAAAGAAACCTGGGAGGCGGGCTACAGTCATTCCAGTTCCACGCGCTATTATGTGACCTTCCAGGTGGAAAGCGGCGACCGCATGGAATTTGAAGTGAGAGGCTCCGAATACGGGATGCTGGCAGAGGGCGACCACGGGAAGCTCTCCTTCCAGGGAAGCCGCTTCCTGTCTTTTGAGCGAGGATAAAAAGCGAGGATAAAAACAGTCCCCTGTCTTCAGAAAGGCTTCTGAGGACAGGGGATTTTCTGTTACAGCAGGGGAATGCCGGCTTTTTCACAGGCCGCCACGGTCTCGTGATCCCACACACTGGACTGAACCTCACCGATGTGGGCGCAGCCCAGCAGGAGCATGGCAAGCCGGGACTGGCCGATGCCGCCGCCGATGGTCAGGGGCAGCTGGCCAGCCAGAAGCATTTTGTGGAAGGGCAGCTCCCGGCGGTCGTCACAGCCCGCAAGCTTCAACTGGCGATCCAGGGACTCTTCATCCACCCGAATGCCCATGGAGGAGACCTCCAGAGCCCGGTCCAGCACCGCGTCCCAGAAGAAAATGTCGCAGTTCAGCGCCCAGTCGTCATAGTCCGGGGCACGGCCGTCGTGGGGCTTGCCGGAGCGAAGGGCGCCGCCGATCTGCATGATGCAGGTGGTGGGATGCTCCCGGACGTAGGCCTTCTCCCGCTGAGAAGGCGTCAGGCTGGGGTACAGATCCTCCAGCTCCTGAGAGGTGATGAAGCTGACCTCCGGGCTGAGCGCGGTGTGCAGCTGAGGATAGCGGACGTGGAGCCGGTCGTTGGTGTTGCAGATGGCGCGGACAATGGCGGTGACAATCAGCTTTAGGAAGTCCAGATTCCGGTTTTCCCGGGTAATAATCTTTTCCCAGTCCCACTGGTCAACATAGATGGAGTGGATGTTATCCAGCTCCTCATCCCGGCGGATGGCGTTCATATCGGTGTAAAGACCGCCACCCACGGAGAAATTGTATCGTTTCAGGGCCAGGCGCTTCCATTTTGCCAGGGAGTGAACCACCTGGGCATCCGCGCCCACGGCGGGAATGTCGAAGGAGACGGGACGCTCGTAGCCGTTCAGGTTGTCGTTCAGGCCGGAGTCCTCGGTGACGAACAGGGGAGCGGAGACCCGCTTCAGGTTCAGCGCGGCGGAGAACTCATCCTGAAAGGTGTTTTTGATGTAGGCAATGGCCCGCTGGGTGTCGTAGGCATCCAGGGTGGGGCGGTAGTGCTCGGGGATATAGATTTTGTTCATGGCAGTTCACCCTTTCACGAAAATGCGAAGATAGCTCTATTGTATTCATTTTCCGCTTAAAATCAAGAGCCTGAACACAAAATGATTGAATTTCGATGCCGTTATGTTACAACTATGATGCAAAAGACCGGTAGGATAAGGACAGAAAAAAGAAATTAAAAAAAATTAAAAAAACCTGTGACGTTTTCCCTCTAAAATCCGTCTATATAGGTGAGAGGCAAATGAACCGGCGCCCGCCGTTTTCAGATAATCAACTCTACAATAAGGAGGAACAGAATGATGAATACCCAGAGAGAGTTACATACCGCAATCCGTAAGAGCGCATGGATCGATGCCGCCAATCGCATTGTATCCTTCCAGCAGATCGGGGAGGCGTCCTGCTATACCGCGGACGAGCCGGAATTCTGGCCCCATATTATGGAGCTGGTCAGCGTGGGCTATCGTTTGCAGTAAGGGCAGGGGGATTCTCCCCATCGCCGGAACATAAAAACCTCGCACATTCAGGAAACTGGATGTGCGAGATTTTCTTGGTGCGCTATGAAGACTGATTCAGCAGTTCCAGCAGCTTTTCCGGGGTGTCCGCCAGGGCGGCGGCTCCGGCTTTTACCATGCCTGACCCTTCCCCGTAGCCCCAGGTAACGCCGATGGTGGGAATCCCGTGCTCGGCGGCGCCCAGTACGTCGAAGGCGGTGTCGCCCACCATCACGGCGTTGTCGATTCGCCCGTTCTGTTCCAGCAGAAAGGCGATGACCTCGCTTTTGGTGGTGCGGCTCTGATCCAGCGAAGCGCCGCAGACCAGATCGAAGTATTTCGCCAGATCGAAATGCTCCAATACCTCCATGGCTGTCACCTCCGGCTTGGAGGTGGCCACAAAGAGCTTGTGTCCCTGCTCTTTCAGCGCCTCCAGCAGCTCCCGGATGCCGGGGTAGGGGTGGTTCTCGTATTTGCCGATGGGCACATAGCGGCTGCGAAAAATGTCGATGGCCTCCTGAGTTCGCTCCGGAGGGATGCCAAATTTGACGAAGGTATCCCCCAGGGGAGGCCCCACAAACACCCGCATTTCCTCCTGGGACGGCACATTCAGCCCGAAGCGCTCCAGGGTCATCTGGGCGCAGTTGATGATTCCCTCCCCGGAATCGGTGAGGGTTCCGTCCAAATCAAACAGAATGGCTTTTTTCACGGAATCTCTCCTTTCTTTTGAAATCATAGCATATTTTTTCCTCTTGCGCAACCCTCAGGCCAGCAGCACATCCGTAATCAGCATCAGGCAGAAGCCCACGAGAAGCGAATAGGTGGCGGCCCGCTCGTTGCCGTGGTCGTGGGTCTCGGGAATCATCTCGTCGCTGATGACAAAGAGCATGGTTCCCCCCGCGAAAGCCAGGCAGAAGGGGAGCACCATGGATGCCAGAGTGACGGCGTAATAGCCCACGAAGGTGCCCACCATTTCAATGAGCCCGGTGGTCAGGCCGCACAGGAAGGCCTTCCTCGGCCGGAACCCTGCCGCCAGCATGGGGGTGACTGTGACCAGCCCCTCGGGAAGGTTTTGCAGGGCGATGCCGCCGGAAATCAGAATGGTTGCCTTTATGTCCCCGGAGCCCAGGCTCACTCCCGCTGCCAGACCCTCCGGGAAATTGTGGATGGCCATGGCCGCCACAAACAGCAGAAGCTTATCGGCGTGGAGGTTGTGGGTGTGGATGTCGTCCTCCCAGCCGATGAGCTTGTGGATGTGGGGGACAAGCCGGTCCACCAGACTGATGCACCCCGCCCCGGCGAAAATGCCGCAGAGGGTAATTGCCAATCCGCCGCCTTCCTCCCGCTCAATGGCGGGGAGAATCAGCCCCAGAATGGCGGCGGAGAGCATGACCCCCGCCGCAAAGGCCAGAACAATGTCGCTGAACCGATGGGAGATTTTCTTGCAGGGAAGCCCCAGCACCGTCCCCACGATGGTGGCCCCTCCCACGGCCAGGGCCGTCAAGCATACAAGTATCATCATGTACTTCCTTTCTAAAAAAGAAATCACGATTCAGCATATGCGCCCGGATGGTCAATGGTTTCAAAAAACATTGAAATAAATGCTCTTTTGTGATATATTTTGAGAAAAAACAGAGGGAGGAATTTTTGTGGCGTTCTGGAACCAAATCCGGGAGAGAAAAGCTCCGGAAAAAGCATGGATTGCGCGCTCATTTTTGATTCTGCTGCTGGGCATTGCCCTGGGGGCCTTTTCTAAATTTCTGGATTGCACGCCCTCCAATGAATTGCTCCGGGTTCTGGAATATCTGGATGTTCGCAATTTTCTGGGGCGGTTTGCCTTTTGGGTTTTTATGGGCCTTTGGATTGCGGTTTCCAGCGGGTCTGCCAGACGGGCGGCGGTGGATGTGTTTTTATTCTTTCTGGGGATGGTTTCCAGCTATTATCTGTACTCAAAGTATGTGGGGGGATTTTTCCCCAGAAGCTACGCCATGGTGTGGTTTGGCTTCACGGCGGTTTCCCCGCTGCTGGCTTTACCGTGCTGGTACGCGGGAGGGAAGGGAAAGGTTTCCTTCGTCCTCTCGCTGGCGCTGCTGGCGGCGATATTCCAGTGGTGCTTTGTGGGCTGGTGGTTCCATGTGGAGCCACGTTCTTTGCTGGAGCTGCTGACGTTTCTGGGTGCAATTTGGGTGCTCCGGCGCCCCAGCCTGAAAGAATCCGCCCTTATGACCGGGCTGGGCGTGATCCTTGGCGTTGTTCTGGTTTTGACGGTTCCCTTCCATTTTGGATAAAAAGACTCGCAGCGGCAGGAAAGATCTGAACCGCTGCGAGTTTTTTGCTGTGTCAGCGCTGGTAGTCAAATTGCAGGTCGTAGATGTCTACGGTGTCGCCGTCCTGGATGCCCATCTCTTCCAGACGGGTGAAGAGGCCGCATTTACGCAGCTGCTGGTCGAAATAGTTCCGGGATTCGTAGTCGTCGAAGTTGATGTTCATGACGAGACGCTCCAGCCAGTCGCCGGTGATGACCCAGGTGCTGCCTAGGTGCTCAATGGCCAGCTCACTGGGGTCTCCCGCCTCCACTGCCTGCTCCACGTATTCCGGCTCGTAGATGGTGACAGGGGGCAGGGTGCGCAGCTTATCGGCCACAATGCGCACCAGGTTTCGGGTGCCTTGGGCGGTTCCGGCGGAAATCTCATAGAGCTCACAGCCCGCCGCCTCCACGCAGGCCCGGAGCCGGGATAGATTATCGCTGTCCGGGGGAAGCAGGTCGATTTTGTTGGCGGCGACGATCATGGGACGGTTGCTCAAATCCACGCTGTAGCTGGCCAGCTCATCGCAGATGGCGTTAAAATCCTCCACCGGGTCCCGGCCCTCGCTGCCGGAAACGTCCACCACGTGAACCAGCAGACGGCAGCGGTCGATGTGGCGCAGGAAATCGTGGCCCAGCCCAGCCCCCTCCGCGGCGCCTTCAATGATGCCGGGGATGTCGGCCATGACGAAGGAGACGCCCTCGTCTACATAGATCACCCCCAGGTTGGGAAACAGGGTGGTGAAATGGTAGTTCGCAATCTTCGGCCGGGCGTTGGAGGTGACGGAGAGCAGGGTTGACTTGCCCACATTGGGGAAGCCCACCAGACCCACGTCGGCAAGAAGCTTCAATTCCAGGATGATCTCCCGCTCCTGGCCCTTCAAGCCTGCTTTGGCGAACCGCGGAACCTGGCGAGTGGCGGTGGCGTAATGGGCGTTGCCCCAGCCGCCCCGGCCGCCCTTGGCGATGACGAAATCCACGCCGGTGGACATGTCCACAATGATCTGGTTGGATTCGGCATCCCGGACGACGGTGCCCCTGGGCACGTCAATGACCAGGGATTCCCCCCGCTTGCCGCTCATTTTCCGGCCCTGGCCGTTGGCTCCTGGCTGGGCGGCGTACTTGCGCTTGTAGCGGAAGTCCAGCAGGGTGGACATGTTGTCGTTGACGTGGAGAATGACGCTGCCTCCATGGCCGCCATCGCCGCCGTCAGGGCCGCCGGAGGCCACATACTTCTCCCGGTGGAAGGCCACGGCGCCGTCGCCGCCCCGGCCGCCCACGACAGTGATTCGGACTTTATCTACAAACATAACATTTCTCCTTTTGGCAGCCGCCCCGCCGGGAGGGACAATCAGGTTCCCCGATACCGGCTCATCATGATTTTGAACATCTCCTGGGTGGAGGGCGGCGTATAGGTAATGGCGTTGGCACCGGCGTCAATGGTGGCGAGAATGGTATCCGGCTTGTTCCCGCCGGTGGCAATGATGGGAATGTCCGGAAACTGATTCCGAATCTGGCGGACCAGGCTCGGGGTCTTTTCCGCCGCGGCCACGTTCAGGATGGAAGCGCCGCATTCGATTCTGGCTGCCACATCCGTCTTCTCGTCGGTTACGGTGATGACCGTGGGAATGTCCACGGACCGGGAGACCGCCAGCAGATTCACATCGGAGATGGGAGCGTTCAGAACCACGCCGATGGCCCCCTGACTCTCCACATCCTTGGCCAGGGAGATGGTGCGCACCCCTTGGGTGGTGCCGCCGCCCACGCCACAGAAGACGGGGATGTAGGAGGCTTTGATGATGGCGTCACTGATGGACTGCTGGGGGGTAAAGGGGTAGACCGCGAACACCGCGTCAGCGTCGCAGTTTTTGATGATGGCCAAATCCGTGGTGAAAACCAGGCTCTTGATTCTTCTTCCGAAAATGGCGATTCCGCTGGCCTTCAGAATTTCCTTCGGCATCTCCAGGATATTGTGCCGCAGTCTGCTCTCTACGGCGGGAATCTGTTTTTTGCCGTGCTCCATGGGGTTCATCCTTTCTCGATCAAATAAGTTCCATGATATGGAAAAAGAATGAACCGGATTGAAAGAAAGCATAAACAAAACGTAACAATTCACTAAAAAAGGACTGCCGCAGTGGTTGCAGCAGTCCTTCTGAGGGCTATACGGAATTACTGCTCAGCGTAAACGGAGCACTTCCGGCGATCCTTACCCAGACGCTCGAACTTGACAGTGCCGTCAATCAGAGCAAACAGGGTGTCGTCCTTGCCGATCCCAACATTGGTGCCGGGATGGATGTGGGTGCCTCTCTGGCGAACCAGGATGTTGCCAGCCAGAACAAACTGACCGTCAGCACGCTTGCAGCCCAGTCTCTTGGACTCGGAATCACGGCCGTTCTTGGTGGAACCGCCGCCCTTGTGGTGAGCGAAGAACTGAATACCAATCTTCAGCATTTTGTTACACCTCCAAAACTTCGATATAATCAGGGTAATCGTCCCGCAGGCTGCAAAGCGTCAGCATCATTCCAGACAGAACCGCCTGGACGCTGTCCTCTTCATCGCAGGAAGCAGGGAGAGTCAGGGTGATGCGGCTATCCGCATCCTTTTCCCGCACCTTGGCTTTGGCGCCGCACACATCATTGATGGTGGCTTCGGCCATGGTGACAACAGCAGAAATGGCCGCGCAGACAATGTCACTGCCCACCTCGGCGTAGCCGCTGTGACCCGAAACGGAGAATCCGGTGATTCTCTCACCTTCGGTAAAAAATTCGCATTTTGTCATAAATTACAGAGCGATCTTGGTGATCTCCACCTTGGTGTAGGGCTGACGATGACCGATCTTCTTCTTCTCGTTCTTCTTTGCCTTGTACTTCAGAACGTGAATCTTCTTGCCCTTGCCGTTCTTCACGACCTTGGCCTCGACCACGGCACCTGCCACAGTGGGAGCGCCGATCTTGGAGTTCTCACCGTCCAGAACGGCCAGAACCTGATCGAACTTCACGGCCTGGTCGGCCTCGACGCCCAGCTTCTCAACAAAGAGGACATCTCCTTCGGACACGGTGTACTGCTTGCCTCCGGTAACGATAACTGCCTTCATGTTTGTTTCACCTACTTTATAATGTGTAGTCTCGCTTTTGAGGCGTGGACGCCGGGGCGCACCAACTTAAAGCCTCTTCAATGCGGCCTGTCCATTTTAGCATGGGCGTAAGCGAAAGTCAAGAAGTTTTTGAAGCTTTTCTCGGCGGTTTCTGCGGAAGCAGCGGCGTTATTATGATATTGTAACACTCAGCAGCTTTTCGCAGAGGTAAAACCGGTGGCCATAGAGCTCCTTTTCACCCAGAATGCGAAAGCCTTTCTTCAAATAGGTCCGCTGTGCAGGCGTGTTGACCACGGCCACGCAGAGGTGGACGGCACGAAACTGCCGCCTTTGAATTTCCCTTAGCACCCCGTCAACCAGAGCAGAGGAATAGCCCCTTCCCTGGTACGCGGGAGCAATCACAACCCTGGCGAATTCCGCGGCGTTTTCCTTCACCTCCCACCGGGCGGCGTCATCCAGTTCACTGTGAGGCACAATGGAGATTGCTCCAATGATCTGCTCACCCAGCAGAAGCACAAAAAGGTTTCCCGCCTGAAAATCCTCCTCGATTTCCTGCCTGCCCGGATAGTTTTCATCCCAGGTGCACCAGGGCGAACCGACGGCGGAGCGGTACATTGCCAAAATGGCGTCGGTTTCATCGTATTTTGCCGGTCGGAATAGTGGTTCCATCATATTTATGTTCCTTTGTTGAAGTTTTTAACTGCCGTGGGGGAAAACAGGAACCCCGGAACAGCTCAGCTGCCCCGGGGCAATTGTGTTTGGCAATCAGCCGCTGATGCTGACAAGAACGGTGCTCATGGGGCGGGATTCCAAGAATTCGGAGGTCCGGCTGAGCTCCGTATCGGTGGACTTGTCGTATTTGACCCAGTTCAGAGTGACCTGGCCGCCGTCCACACCTTCAATCAAAGTCTCGCCTTTGGTGAAGCCTTCGTCGGCCTTTTTGAAAGCAAAGGAGGTGCCATGGGCGAGGGTATACCCTTCCTGGGATTCCAGCCGGATATAGTAGTCCACCGGCTGCTCGCTGAGGAACCGGATAACCACCTGCTGATTTGCTACGTGGGCCCGGATTTTTACCGGGAATTTCAGGCTGTTGGACAGCTTCAAATCCTGCCAGCTGGAACCGACGGTAAGCTCCGTTCCCTTTGGAGTGTAGGTACACAGGTGGTCGCCCTGGTGCTTTTCCGAGACGGCGACGTCCGCGGTTTTGGCGGCTACGTAGAGGGTGGAGGCCAGCTGATCGATGCCGCCGCAGACCACCTCTTCCATGCAGCATTCGCCGTGACGGGGGGCCTTCTGATAGCCGTCCTGCTCCGACCGGGCTTTGAAGAAGGTGTTGAAGGAGAAGATTTCGCCGGGTTCCAGAACCAGACCGTCCAGCTTCTGGCACAGAAGGGTTATGTTGTGATTGTAGGCCTCATTGGAGCTGAGAGGCGTGGAAAAGCTGCTCAGGGTTTCGGTGAAGGTGCCGTTGTTATCCAGCTTGTCCGGGACGATGTACGCCATGGGAACGGAGATCACCTGGCCAAAGGCTGCGGCACTGAGCTGAGCTCGGCCCGTCTCCAGGTCAAAGGTATAGCCGCAGGAGCCGGGGACAAAGGCCCCGTTTTCCTCTGCCGCCTCCACAGCATCCACATGGAGCTCATGGTAGATGGCGTCGATGTCCAGCTTTTCGGGGAGCTGGGGCAGGTATTCCTGGGGAATGGCGGGACGGAAATTGTTCTGACTGTAACCCTGGCAGATGGCACTGCAGATTCCGTCCAGATCGAACTGGCTGCCGGGGGAGCCAATTTCCAGCACCAGGGTCTGGCAGGGGGCGTCCGGGTCAAAGTTGTCGGCGTCCAGAGCGGGGCGCTCCCCCTCCAGGTAATAGCTGGAGGGGCTGTATTCACCGGAGACGCTCCCGATGAAATCGGAGACGACGCTTCGGATATAGTCGGTATTGACGGATAGGTATCCCGAGATTTCCACCGGGGATTTCCGCGCTTTCTGGTAATCCTGCTGCCGCTGGGAGGCAGAGCCGGTCCGGCCCAGGGAGTAGGCCGCCTCCACGGCAGCCCGGACATCCAGAACCGGATTTGCCTGGGCGGAGGAGAGCAGAAGCTGACCGCTGCCCAGCTCCACCACCATATCATTTTCCGCAAGGGCGTCGGAAGCGGCGTTGACAGCTGCCAGGGCCTGGTCCTTGGTCATGCCGCCGATGTTGATTCCGGCCACATAGACATTTTCCATTACTCTGCCTCCCAGAGGGTCCGCGTTCTGCTGGAGCAGAATCACGGCGGCGATTCCGGCCACCAGACCCAGGCAGACCAGCACCAGAAGCAGATTCACCACCCCCAGGTGCCGACGGATGAAGCCGTCGGACGATTCGGAGGAATCCTCGGGCTCCTTCTGAGCAGGTTTCGGCCGGGCGGGCTTTTCCCGGACAGGTTTTTCACGAGCAGGTTTTTCCCGGGCAGGCTTTTCACGAGCAGGTTTTTCCCGGGCAGGCTTTTCCTCCTGTTCCCAATCCTCGGATTCCTGGATGGGGAAAGTCGGAGCCTCGGGATCTGCCGGAAGGTCGGATTCCAGGTCCAGACTGGCAAGAAACGCGTCCAGGTCGGATGGCTCCTCGTCGGGCAGAAGGGGATCATATTGATCCGGTATATCATTCAGAAAATCGTCTTTCACCAATGGGAAGGCCCCCTAACATGTCAAATAGAATCGAAAAGGATTATACCACGAAGTGCGGGAAAAAACAATGGTTCTCAAAAGAAAAACAGGCATTAGGGGCAGAAGGCGCTGTAGCGCTCAATGAACACCTTGCTCTGCTTCAGACTGTCCACGCCGGAGGAGAGCTTCAAGCGGAGGGTGGGCTCCTTGGCATTGGCCAGGAAAACCACTCTTGTCTTGTAGTCCGGGTCGGCACACAGAGCGCCCACGGCCTCGAAATTCAGGTTTGTCAGAACAAACAGCACGTCGCCGCCCTTCTGGCGGATGTCCTTGATGCCGACCTTCCGTGCCTTCGCCCGGAGCAGGGCTATGTCGATCAGGTTCAGCACTCCCTTGGGCGGCTCGCCGTAGCGGTCCACAATTTCGTCCAGCAGATCGTCCGCATCCTCCTGGGTGCGGATGGCGGCCATCCGGCGGTACAGGTCCATCCGCTCCTCTCCCCGGGACACATAATCCTTGTCCACGTTGGCGGTGACATTCAGGTCCGCGGTGCAATCCGGGGCCTTGGGGGCTTCTCCCCGTTCTTCCAGCACGGCCTCGTCCAGCAGCTTCAAATACATGTCATAGCCCACGCTCATCATATGGCCGGACTGCTCCGAGCCCAGCAGGTTGCCCGCGCCCCGGATTTCCAGGTCACGCATGGCAATTTTGAAGCCGGAGCCGAACTCCGCGAAATCCCGGATGGCGGACAGCCGCTTTTCCGCGATTTCCGTCAGGTTTTTGTCCGGACGGTAGGTGAAATAAGCATAGGCATGCCGGGTGGACCGGCCCACCCGGCCCCGGAGCTGATGGAGCTGGGACAGGCCGAAACGGTCGGCGTTTTCAATAATCAACGTGTTGGCGTTGGGAATGTCCAGCCCGGTTTCGATGATGGTGGTGCACACCAGCACCTGAATCTCCCCCTCGGCCATGGACTGCATCACGTCCCCCAGGGCGTCCTCGCTCATCTGCCCGTGGGCAACCGCCACGGTCAGTCCGGGAATCCGCCGCCGCAGAGCGCCGGCGCACTGGTCGATGGTCTCCGTACGGTTGTGCAGATAGTAGACCTGGCCGCCCCGCTCCACCTCCCGGCGGATGGCGTCATCGATGATGGCGGTGTTGTATTCCGTCACGAAGGTCTGCACCGGATACCGGTCGGAGGGGGGCTCCTCAATGGTGGACATGTCCCGGATGCCGGAGAGGGCCATGTTCAGGGTCCGGGGGATGGGGGTAGCGGAGAGGGTCAGCACGTCCACGCCTTTGGAAATCTCCTTCAGACGCTCCTTGTGGCTGACGCCGAAGCGCTGCTCCTCATCCACGATGAGAAGCCCCAAATCCTTGAACTGGATGCTCTTTTGCAGCAGCTTGTGGGTTCCGATGATCAAATCCACATTTCCACTGCGAAGGTCCTGAATGGTTTTGCTCTGCTGCTTGGGGGTGCGGAACCGGCTGAGCACGTCGATGTTCACCGGGAAACCCCGGAACCGGGAGGAGGCGGTCTGATAGTGCTGCTGGGCCAGCACTGTGGTGGGTACCAGAATGGCGGCCTGCTTGCCGTCCATCACGCATTTCATCACGGCCCGCAGCGCCACCTCGGTCTTGCCGAAGCCCACGTCGCCGCAGAGCAGCCGGTCCATGGGGATGGGGGATTCCATGTCTCGCTTGATGTCGGCAATGCAGCGCAGCTGGTCATCGGTTTCGGGATAGGGGAAATTGTCCTCAAATTCCTTCTGCCAGGGGGCGTCCGCGGCAAAGGCGTAGCCGGGCTGACGTTTTCGGGCGGCGTAGAGCTGAATCAGCTCCCCGGCCATGTCCTTGGCAGCCTTTCTGGCCTTGGCCTTTGTTTTCTGCCAGGCGTCGGAGCCGATCTTGTTCAGCTTGACATTGGCGTCCTCACCACCGCCGCCAATGTATTTGCTGACCAGGTCCAGCTGAGTGGCGGGGACAAAGAGGGTATCCGAGCCCTGGTAGGCGATTTTGATATAGTCCTTGATGGCTCCGTCCACCTTGATCTGCTCCATGGCCAGGAAGCGGCCGATGCCATAGTTCTCGTGGACCACCAGATCGCCCGGGGTCAAGTCGGTGAAGGAATTCAGCTTCTGGCGGTTGGTGGAGCCGGTTTTTTTGGCCTTGCGCCGGGGCTCCCCCTTGGCGATCAGCTGGCCCTCGGTAAGCACCGCCAGCTTGGACAGGGGATACTCCATGCCATAGGGGAGACTCCCCTCTGCCAGCAGAATCTGGCCGGGCTTCGGCAGGGTGGTAAGGGGGATGCAGAGGAAGGCGCTCAAGCCCTTTTCCCGGAGGGCCTGCTGCAAAAGCTCGGCTCTTCTCCGGGTGCCGCAGAGCACCAGGCTGCCGAACTCCATTTTCTGGTAGTGGGTCAGGTCGCTGACCACGGTGTCCATGCTGCCACCATAGCCGGGGAGCTGCTTGGCGGTCATGGGGAGCAGCTGCCTGGGCGGGCAGTCCTCCGGATAGGCGCTGCCGCCGAAGGTGTCCAGATACGCCACGGTCCGGCCCCGGAGGCGCTGGCAGAAATCCTCCCATTGCAGGCTGTAGTCGCAGAGCTCTCCCGCCACCAGGCCGCCCTGGAGCATACTGTCCAGCTGCATTCCCAGCTCCTCGGTTCTGGTGCGAGCGGAGCGCTGGAGGCTGGCGTGGTCGCAGAGCACCACAACGGCGTCCTGGGGAACATAGTCCAGGGCTGTGGTGTTTTCCGGATAGATCAGGGACATGTACCGGTCCGAGGCGGGATTACTCAGACCGTTTTCATATTTTTCCAGGTCCCTGGAGAGGGTGGCGACCAAGGGCTCGTTGACGGTTTTCCGCCGCCGCTGCCGGGCAATCATGCCGCGAAGGTCCTTGCAAAGTCCCTCCAGCTTGCCGGGGTGGCAGTGGGGCAGAGTCTCGCAGACCGGGAGGAGGACGCAGCTGTCGGTGTTTTCCTCCCGCCGCTGGGTGCCGGGGTCAAAGAAGCCCATGGTATCCAGCTCGTCACCGAAGAACTCCACACGCACCGGCTTTTCACAGGCGGGGGAGAAGACATCCAGAATGCCTCCCCGGAGGGCGAACTGTCCCACACCCTCCACCATGCCGCACCGGCTGTATCCGGCGGCCACCAGGCTTGCAATCAGGTCCTGAATCTGGTATTCCTTTCCGATTTCCAGGGTGATTACCGCCCGGGACAATACGGAGGGGGGGAGGGTTCTCTGGCTGGCGGACTCCCAGGAGAAAATCTGGATGGGGGTGTCCCCACGGCCCAGAGCGTAGAGCTGCCGCAGCCGCTTCTGCTCCCAGGACCGGGACACCACCGCGGCGTCGTACAATGTCAAATCCCGCCCGGGAAGGACCGGAATTTCCACCCCCAGGAAGCCTTTCAGCTCCTCCTGCAGCTTCCGGGCGGCCATTTCGTCCTGTACCAGGATGACCAATGGCCTTGTCAGCTCCTGGCTGAGCCCGGCAATCAGGTGGGAACGGTTGATTTGCCCGATGCCGGTGACGGCGGCGGACGCTCCCTGATTCAGGGATTGAACCAGAGCCCCGTATTCAGGGATGGTTTTCAGCATGAATAAAACTTGATCCATAGCACTGCCTCTCAAAGGATTGGTTGTTTCTCCACGTGGCAAAGCGGAAAGTGAAGAAATCTCCACTTTCCGTCTTTTTCGCATATTTTCATGGATGGCTGCCGTTGTATTTGTTGGCTGCCTCGGGAATGCCGCAGTCAATGATGGTCAGGGCGGCATCGGCGGCGTTTTCCAGGGCGAAGCGCAAATCCTTTTCCTCCCTGGCGGAGAAGCTGGAGAGCACCCAGTCGGCCAGGTCGAACTCTGGATTGGGCTTGGCGCCCACACCGATCTTCACCCGGGGGAATTCCTGGCTTCCCACCTCGGCGATGATGGACTTGATGCCGTTGTGCCCGCCCGCGGAGCCCTCTGCCCGAACGCGCAGACGGCCGGGGGGAAGGGAAATGTCGTCGAACAGGACAATGATCCGCTCCGGCGGGATGCTGTAGTAGGCGCTGAGCTGGAGCACCGACCGGCCAGAGAGATTCATATAGGTCTGGGGCTTCAACAGGAAGAGCTTTCCGCCGCCGTAATTCACCTGGCCGTAAAGGCCCTGGAATTTTGCCCTGTCGATTTTGCAGTCCAGCTTTTGGGCCAGCAGGTCGATGGCCCGGAATCCGGTGTTGTGGCGGCTTCGCTCGTATTCCCTGCCCGGGTTGCCCAGGCCCACAATGAGCCAGCTGCCTTGCTTTGAACCCAACACGGCTTTAGAACAGGTCGGCGATGGAGGTGCCGCCGTGGATGTGCTCGATGGCACGGGCGAACACCGGGGCAACGTCCAGGAACTTGATCTTGCCGCTGGGGGTATTGCCCCGCTGGGGAATGGTGTTCAGGAACACGATCTCCTGAAGGGGGCTTTCTTCGATGCGGTCATAGGCGGGGCCGGAGAGCACGCCGTGGGTGGCACAGGCATAGACGGCCTTGGCGCCGCCCACCTCCACCAGGGCCTTGGCAGCGTTGCACAGGGAGCCGGCGGTATCCACCATATCGTCGTAGAGGATGCAGGTCTTGCCCCTTACATCGCCGATGACGTTCATTACCTCGCACACATTGGCCTTCTGGCGGCGCTTGTCCACAATGGCCAGGCTCATATGCACCTTCTGGGCGAAAGTGCGGGCCCGGCTGACGGAGCCCACGTCGGGGGAGACCACCACAAATTCCTCGTGGTTAAACTGATCCTCGGGGAACTTTTTCAGATAGTAGTCCACAAAGGAGGGGTTGCCCAGCAGATGATCCAGAGGAATGTCGAAGAAGCCCTGAATCTGGGAGGCGTGAAGGTCCATGGTCAGCACCCGGTCGGCTCCGGAGGCGGTGATCATGTTGGCCACCAGCTTTGCGGAGATAGGGTCCCGGCTCTTGGCCTTGCGGTCCTGGCGGGCATAGCCGAAATAGGGGATGACGGCGGTGATTCGGCCGGCGGAGGCACGGCGGCAGGCGTCGGTCATCACCAGCAGCTCCATCAGGGTATCGTTGACAGGCTTACAGGTGGACTGAACCAGAAATACATCCGCCCCGCGGACGGTTTCCTCTAAGGACACGGATACTTCGCCATCGGCAAAGGTCTTCACCTCTGCCTGACCCAGGGGGACGCTCAGGGACTTGCAGATCGTTTCAGCGAACTGGGGATTGGAGTTGCCGCAGAAAATCTTGATGTTGTCTCCGTATGCAGTCATCGAAGAAATACCTCGCTTTTCTTTTTCTGCCTTCCGCAGGGCAGAAGGCGCTGTTACGTCCACATTATACCACCACCGGCGGAGAAAAAGCAATATAATCGGCTAAGAAAATACCGCCGAAAAAATATTCCAATTCCATCCTTTCTTCTGGCAAAGCGACGAGATTCGACCAATTCCGCCCCTGGGAAAGGGCAGGCGGAGAAAGCGAAATTATGTTTGAAATACTACTTGTCGGATGGGACAGAATATGATATAATCCAAGGAACGATTTACGGACGGGAGAGAACCTATGAACGACACCATCAGAATTCAGGGAGCCAGAGAAAACAACCTGAAGAATGTGAGCCTTACCATCCCCAGGGACAAGCTGGTGGTTTTTACCGGGCTGAGCGGCTCCGGTAAATCCAGCCTGGCCTTTGATACCATATATGCCGAGGGCCAGCGCCGGTATGTGGAGAGCCTCAGCTCCTACGCCCGGCAGTTTTTGGGCCAGATGGACAAGCCGGATGTGGATTCCATCGACGGCCTGTCCCCAGCGATTTCCATCGACCAGAAGACCACCTCCAAAAGCCCCCGCTCCACGGTGGGCACCGTGACGGAAATCTATGACTATCTGCGTCTGCTCTGGGCCCGGACCGGCATTCCCCACTGCCCCAAATGCGGCAGGGAAATCCGCCGCCAGACCATCGACCAGATTGTGGACCGGGTGGAGGCGTTGGGAGAGGGAACCCGGTTCCTCATCCTCTCCCCGGTGATCCGGGGGAAAAAGGGAGAGCACCAGAAGGTGTTTGAGGACGCCCGGAAGCAGGGCTTTGCCCGGGTGCGGGTGGACGGCATCCAGTATGACCTGACCGAGGAGATCAAGCCGGAAAAGAACAAGAAGCACACCATTGAGATGATTGTGGACCGGCTGGTGCTGAAAGAGGGCATCCGCCGCCGGCTTACCGACTCCATCGAAACCGCCTGCGTCCACTCCGCCGGCCTTGTGACCATCTCCATCCCCGGGCAGGAGGAGGAGCTGAGCTTTTCCCAGAATTACGCCTGCGAGGACTGCGGCATCAGCATGACCGAGCTGGAGCCCCGGATGTTCTCCTTCAACAATCCCGCCGGAGCCTGCCCCAGCTGCACCGGTCTGGGCTTTCAGCTGATCGCAGATGAGGATTTGGTGATTCCCGACAAGGAAAAGTCCATCTTCGACGGGGCCATCCAGGCCTCCGGCTGGCAGAGCGCCAGGACGGATTCCATTTTCCGGATGTATTTTGAGGCCCTGGCCCAGAAATATCATTTCTCCCTTTCTGTTCCCGTGAAGGAGCTGCCCAGAGACGTGATGGACATCATCCTCTACGGCACCAAGGGAGAAAAGCTTCACATGAGCTACAACCGGGGCAACGGCATGGGGGTGCTGGAGCAGCCCTTCGAGGGCATCCTGAACAACATCTCCCGCCGCTACCGGGAAACCCAGTCCGACGCCGCCCGGAAGGAGCTGGAGGAGTGCATGTCCACGGCCCCCTGTCCCAGCTGCGGCGGAAACCGGCTGTCGGCCATCGCTCAGGCGGTGACGGTGGGGGGAATCGGCATCATGGACTTCTGCCGCATGAGCATCCGGCAGGAGCTGGATTTTATGGAAAACCTCCGGCTGGAAGGAAATATGGCCCTGGTGGCGGAGCAGATTGTAAAGGAGATCAAATCCAGGCTCCAATTTCTGATGGATGTGGGCCTGGGGTATCTCACGCTGTCCCGGCCGGCGGGCACCCTCTCCGGCGGCGAAAGCCAGCGAATCCGGCTGGCCACCCAGATCGGCTCCTCCCTGATGGGAGTCCTCTATATTCTGGACGAGCCCTCCATTGGCTTGCACCAGCGGGATAATGACAAGCTGCTGGCTACCCTGGAGCATCTGCGGGATTTGGGTAACACTCTGATCGTGGTGGAGCACGACGAGGATACCATGCGTGCCGCGGACTTCCTGGTGGATGTGGGCCCCGGGGCGGGCAGCCACGGCGGAGAGATTGTGGCGGCGGGCACCCTGGACGATATTATTTCCTGCCCCCGCTCCGTCACCGGACAGTATCTCTCCGGCGCGAAAAAAATCCCTGTGCCCGGTTCCAGAAGACCCGGCAACGGAAGCTTTCTGACCGTCCGGGGGGCCAGGGAGAACAACCTGAAAGACATTGACGTTCAGATCCCCCTGGGTACCTTCACCTGTGTCACCGGCGTGTCCGGCTCCGGCAAGTCCAGCCTGGTCAACGAGGTGCTGAATAAGACATTGCTCTCCAGGCTGAACCATGCCCGCACCCGCCCCGGCGCCTGCCGCTGTGTGGAGGGAATTGAGAACCTGGACAAGGTTATCGACATTGACCAGAGCCCCATCGGCAGGACGCCCCGCTCCAACCCCGCCACCTATACGGGGCTGTTTAACGACATTCGGGACCTGTTTGCCTCTACGGCGGATGCCAAAATGCGGGGCTACGGCCCGGGGCGGTTCAGCTTCAACGTGAAGGGCGGCCGGTGCGAGGCCTGCTGCGGCGACGGCTTGGTGAAAATTGAAATGCACTTCCTGGCGGATGTGTATGTCCCCTGCGAGGTCTGCCATGGCTCCCGCTACAATCGGGAGACTCTGGAGGTGCTCTACAAGGGGAAAAACATTGCCCAGGTGCTGGATATGACGGCGGAGGAGGCGGTGGACTTTTTTGAGAATCTGCCCAAAATCCGCCGGAAGGCCCAGATGCTGCAGGAGGTTGGCCTTGGCTATGTGAAGCTGGGCCAGTCCAGCACCACCCTCTCCGGGGGCGAGGCCCAGCGGGTCAAGCTGGCCACGGAGCTGGCCAGAGTTTCCACCGGCCGGACCATCTATATTCTGGACGAGCCTACCACGGGCCTGCACGCGGCGGATGTCCACAAGCTGATTGAGGTTTTGCAGCAGCTGGTGGATGGGGGCAATACGGTGCTGGTCATTGAGCACAATCTGGATGTGATCAAGGTTGCGGACTACCTTATCGACCTGGGCCCCGAGGGCGGCGACGGCGGCGGCAGCCTGGTTGCCTGCGGAACGCCGGAGCAGATTGCGGCCACCCCGGGCAGCTTTACGGGTGCATACCTTAAAAAATATCTGGAAAAATAATTCTCTGCCCCGCAGGGCGGGGCAGAGACATGATAAGACATTATTGATAGCACTCCGGGGGGAGAAAATCGGAAAGCTCGATGAGGGTGTGATCCTGCTCTCCGGCGTAATCGGAGCGAAGCTGATTGGCGTGAAGCCCTTCCTCCGCTCCCGGCGCGTCGGCAAAGGTCAGGGTGATTCGGGTGCCGAAGCCTGCCGGGTGGTCCACCAGCACCGCGCCTCTGTGGCGGGTGGCGGCGGTGCGGATCAGCAGCATTCCCAGGCCGATGCCGTGGCGGGTATCCTCGATGGTGGGCTCCCGGAGGTAACGGGAGAAGAGGGAGGCACGGGTATCCTCTGGAATGCCGCTGCCGGTGTCGGTGACGCAGAAGCGGAACTGCTCGCCGCTCTTTTTCAGGGAGAGCTGAATCTCACCGCCCGGCGGCGTGAATTTCAGGGCGTTGGACAGCATGTTCAGCGCGGCCCGCTCCATCATCTGCCGGTCTACAAAGCAGCACGATTCCTCGCTCAGGCCGCTGTAGCTGATGCGGAAGCCCTGGGCCAGGGCCGCGGCCTTCTCCCAGATTTCCCGGAACAGGGCGTCGATGTTCTGCTTTTCCGGGAGAAAGATGGGATTGACCCCGGCGGCATCGGACATGTTGCCCACGATGCGCAGAAGCTGATAAAGACTTTTCGACAGCTGGGGGGCATTTTCCCCCGACAGCTGCTGGGCGGCCAGCATGGCGCTGGACAGTGGGCCCCGCAGTTCCCTGGCGGCCAGGGCCAGCACCCGGAGCTGCTCGCATTCATACTGCTGATCCAGGGTGAAAATGTCTTCCTCGCCCCAGCGAACCACGGTGGCGCCGAAGCTATGGCCGCAGAGGTTCACGGTGAGGCAGAGCATCCCGCCGGAGAAGCTGGCGTATTCCTCTTCTCCGGATTCCAAAATGGAGTCCAGGGAAAGTCCTTCTCGCAGGAACAGCTTGGCGGCAGGCTGATTCAGCCCGGTGATGATTCTGTTTTTGACACGGAAGGCAGGACGAAGCATCAAATCCAGCATTTCGATTCTGTCTGTTAGTTGTTCCATGGAGATCCTCCTGACGAGCATTAGGATGTGCGAAAGACGAGAAAACTTTCCCGGCGAGTTTCGACAGCTATCGCTATTTTAGCTCAAATCTTCTAAAATAGCAAGGGCGAAACCGATAGAAATCAGGGGAAAAGACTCTTATTTTTTTCAGGAGCCGTCCCTGCCAATTTTTCACAGCCCTTTGAAATGAAAGAGGTGGAGCTTATGTCAGTACACGATGGGCACAGAAAGAGAATGCGTCAGCGCTTCCTGGCAGAGGGACTGGATCAGTTCAGCGACGTGCAGGTGCTGGAGCTGCTGCTCTTCTACTGCATCGCCCGGCAGGATACCAACCCCATTGCCCACGCACTGCTGGACCATTTCGGCTCTCTGTCCCAGGTGCTGGATGCGCCGGTGGAGGAGCTGCGCAAGGTGGAGGGCATCGGGGAGAACACGGCGGTGTTCCTGCGGCTCATTACCCAGGTGGGCAGAAGTTACCTGGTGGACCGGGTTTCCAAGGTCAGGGTGCTGCCCACCCATGACAGCTGCGCCGAATATCTGGTGCCCTTTTTCTTCGGCAGAAATGTGGAGATGGTGTACCTGCTCTGCCTGGACGGAAAGTGCGGGGTAATCTGCTGCAAAAAGGTTTCCGAGGGGGATGTGGGCAGAACCGGTCTTTCCGTGCGGAAAATCGTGGAGACGGCGCTGAACGCCAACGCCGTCAGCGTGGTGCTGGCCCACAATCATCCCGGCAGTCTGGCCATTCCCTCCAAAGAGGACATTGAGGCCACCATGCGAATTGCGTCAGCCCTGGCAGCGGTGGATGTGTGCCTTCAGGACCATATCCTGGTGGTGGACAACGACTATGTTTCCCTGGCCCAGTCCGGATATTCTTTCACATAATTGGAAGGGAGAAGATCATGGATCATTTCAAGCTTGTTTCCGACTATCGTCCCTCTGGGGATCAGCCCCAGGCCATTGCGGGGCTGGTGAAGGGGGCCAATCTGGGGCTGCGGGAGCAGACCCTGCTGGGTGTGACCGGCTCCGGCAAGACCTTTACCATGGCCTCTGTCATTGCTGAGCTGAACCGGCCCACCCTGGTGCTGGCCCACAACAAGACTCTGGCGGCCCAGCTCTGTTCCGAGTTCCGGGAGTTCTTTCCGGAAAACGCGGTGGAGTATTTTATCTCCTATTACGACTACTATCAGCCGGAGGCCTACATCGCCCACACGGATACCTATATTGAAAAGGATGCCTCGGTGAACGAAGAAATCGACCGCCTGCGCCACTCCGCCACCTCGGCCCTGTTTGAGCGGCGGGATGTGATTGTGGTGGCCTCGGTTAGCTGCCTGTATGGCCTGGGCGACCCCATCGACTACAAGAGCATGGTCATCTCTCTGCGGGTGGGCCAGGAGCGGCCCCTGGATGAAATTCTGAAAAAGCTCACGGAGATTCGCTATGAGCGCAACGACCTGGACTTTTCCCGGAACAAATTCCGGGTTCGGGGAGACACCCTGGAGATTTACCCCGCCTATTGGTCCGGCAGAGCCATCCGGGTGGAGTTCTTTGGAGACGAGATCGACCGGATCAGCGAGATCAACGCCGTTTCCGGCGTGGCGGAGCGGTATATCGACCATGCGGCCATCTATCCGGCCAGCCACTATGTGGCCTCCAAGGAAAAGCTCCAGCGGGCTATGCTGGAAATTCAGAAGGAATGCGACCAGCAGGTGGAATTCTTCCGGGAGAACAACAAGCTCATCGAGGCCCAGCGCATCGCCCAGCGGACGGCCTACGATCTGGAAATGATGACGGAAATCGGCTTCTGCAACGGCATCGAGAACTATTCCCGGGTCATTCAGGGCAGAGGGCCGGGCACCCCGCCCACCACGCTGCTGGATTATTTCCCCAAGGATTTTCTCATGTTCATCGACGAGAGTCATGTGACGCTGCCCCAGTGCCGGGCCATGTACGCCGGCGACCGGAGCCGGAAGGATGCCCTGGTGAACTACGGCTTCCGGCTTCCCTCGGCCTACGACAACCGCCCCCTGAATTTCGGGGAGTTTGACAGCAAAATCAACCAGGTGATCTACGTCTCCGCTACCCCGTCGGAATATGAGCGCAGCCGTTCCGGCCAGATTGTGGAGCAGGTGATCCGGCCCACAGGGCTTCTGGACCCAGAGGTGGAAGTGCGGCCCATCGAAGGCCAGATCGACGATTTGATCGGGGAGATCAACAGCCGCACTGCCCGGCAGGAGCGGGTGCTGGTGACGACCCTGACCAAGAAGATGGCAGAGGACTTGACCACCTATCTGACCAAGGCGGGGATCAAGGTCCGGTATATGCACTCCGACATCGGCGCCATGGAGCGGATGGAGATCATCCGGGATTTGCGGATGGCGAAATTTGATGTGCTGGTGGGCATCAATCTGCTGCGGGAGGGACTGGATTTGCCGGAGGTGAGTGTGGTGGCCATCCTGGACGCGGACAAGGAGGGCTTTCTGCGCAGTGAGACCAGCCTGATTCAGACCATCGGCCGGGCGGCCCGGAACGCCGAGGGCAAGGTCATCATGTACGCCGATACGGTGACTCCCTCCATGCGCCTGGCTCTGGACGAAACCGCCCGCCGCCGGGACATTCAGGACAGCTACAACAAGGCCCACGGCATCGTCCCCAAAACGGTGATCAAGTCCGTCCGGGATTTGATCGAAATCTCCTCGCCCACCGCCGAGCGGAAGGGGAGAACCGGCGTGAAGATGACCAAGGCAGAGAAGGAAAAGGAAATTGCCCGCCTGGAAAAGCAGATGAAGGAGGCGGCCAAGATGATGGAATACGAATACGCCGCCGTGCTGCGTGACCAGATCATTGAACTGCGGGGCAACGGGGTGAAATAAAGAAGAGGTAACGATGAGAACAGAAATAAGCAGGGATTTCAACAAACAGATGTATCGGCTGCTGATTCCGCTGGTGATTCAGAATCTGCTCAGCGCGGCGGTCAGCTCCTCAGACGTGGTGATGCTCAATTTTGTGGGCCAGTCCTCCATTTCCGCCGTGTCTCTGGCGGCCAACTATGCCAGCGTTATCAGCATGGTCTACTACGGCCTGGGCACCGGGGCGGCGCTGCTGTGCGCCCAATACTATGGGAAACGGGATTTTCGGGCCATTCACGCGGTGCAGGGAATTGCGCTGCGCTATTCCATGATTCTGACCTTGATTGTTTCGGCGGTGGCGTTTACCGCCCCACAGCTGATGATGCGCCTTTTCACGGAGGACGCGGAGCTGATCGCAATCGGGGCCGATTACCTTCGGATCATGGGAATAACCTACCTCTGCTGGGGCATCATAGAGGTATATCTGGCGGTGCTGAGAAGCATTGGCCGGGTGACGGTGTGCATGGTGCTCAATGTGATGACCTTTTTGCTGAACATTGTGCTCAATGCGGTGTTTATTTTCGGGCTCTTCGGCGCGCCCAGGCTGGGAGCGACGGGAGTGGCCATTGCCACAGCCGCTTCCCGGATTGTGGAGCTGATCGGCTGCTTCCTGGTGTCCGCCAAATCCCAGGATGTGAAGCTGAATCTTTGCAGCATGTTCCATGGGAACAAGCTCCTGAACGCCGACTTTATCCGCCTGGCCCTGCCGGCCATGGGCAACGACGTGTCCTGGGGACTGGCGTTCTCCATGTATTCCGTGATTTTGGGGCACATGGGCAACGACGCGGTGGCGGCCAACTCCATGGTGGTCGTGGTGCGGAATTTGAGCACCACCTTCTGCTTCGCCGTGGCCAGCGCAGGCGGTATCCTGCTGGGCAATGTGATGGGAGAGGGAAAGCTGGACAAGGCAAAGCAGTACGCCTCCCAGGTGATGAAAATGACGGTGATTTCCGGCCTGGCGGGAGCGATGGTGCTGATCGCCTGCATCCCCTTGGTGCTTCGCTTCGCCGCCACCAGCCTGTCGGAAACCGCTCTGGGCTATCTGAAGGTGATGCTCTGGATCAACACCTATTACATCATGGGCGCCGCCGTCAATACCTCCCTGATCGCCGGTGTGTTCCGGGCCGGGGGAGACACCCGATTCGGCCTGATCTGCGACAGCATCGACATGTGGTGCTACGCCGTGCCCCTGGGATTTTTCGCGGCCTTTGTGCTGAAGCTGCCGGTGCTTTGGGTCTATTTCCTGCTTTGCACCGATGAATTTGTGAAATGGCCCTGGGTCATTGGCCATTACCGCAGTGGGAAGTGGGCCAGGAACATCACCCGGCAGGGATTGTTTGACGGGCCGGAGGAATCTTAATCTTTTCTTAGCAGCCACGAAATTTGAGGTTTTATGTCAATTCCACTTGCTTTTTCTTTGGAGCAATGTTAAAATAAAACCGACATTACCATAAAGGTAGGGGACGAGCGATGGATAAAAACGAATTCGACATCGATTTCGATTTTGAAGAAGAATATGGCTTCGATCCGAAAGACTTTCTGTCGGAGGACGAGGATTTTGATTTTTCCGAAATAACCGAAGATGACGGGGCTGCCGATTCCCAGGACGAGACCAAGCGGTATCACTTCGACCAGCCTCCCGCGGAATTTGAGGACGTTGACCTGACCGGGGAGGAGGATTCCGATTACACCTCCGACTTCCCGGGGCCTGACGACGAGCCTCAGGAGGATGATCCACAGGACGATGATGTGAAGGTCTATGGCCAGGAGCCGGAGGACTACGAGGAGGAGGAATATCCCGAGGAAGAGGAAGCCCCCAAGAAAAAGAAGGCTGGGCTGAAGCTTCCCAAGCTGGGCGGCAGGGTGAAGAAGGAAAAACCCGCCAGAAGCCGGAAGTCCGCCGACCCCGGGAAAAAGAGTGTGTTCTCCAAGCTTCTGGATATGTATATGGAGCCAGTGACCAGACTGAAAAACGAAGAGCCGCTGGACCCCTTGGACCCCAGATACACCCGCCGGAAAAAGCGGGAGCAGAAGCGTATCTTCAAAGAGGTCTACCTTCCCGCCATCATCGCCGGCGCGGCGCTGTTCCTGATGCTCAGCTTTATCGTCGGGTCCGTTTCCAATGCCCTGATTGTGAAGCAGAACAAGGACGATGCCGCTCAGCAGCAGGCCCAGCAGCAGGCCAGCGCTGCCAGCGTTGCGGAGCAGGAGTTCAAGAGCATGATGGCCCAGGCCGAGACATTGGTGGTTGGCTATGACTATGAGAAGGCCATTGAACTGCTGAATTCCTACACCGGCACCAATGACAAATTCCTTCAGCAGGTGACTGCCAAAAAGTCCGAGCTGGTGAGTGAGCAGAGCCAGCTGTCCGAGATCAAGGATGTTTCCACCATCCCCAACCTCTCCTTCCACGTGCTGATGGTCGATCCCTCCAGAGCCTGCAATAAGGATGTATCCGGCGCGGAGCTGTCCGGTAGCTATAACAAGAACTTTGTCTCCGTGGAGGAGTTTTCACGGATCCTGAATCAGCTGTATGCCAACAATTATGTTCTGGTGGATTTCGACAGCTTTATTTCCAATGTGCCCGGTGTGGACGGCAACAGCAGCTTCTTCTCCAAGTCCATCTATCTGCCCCAGGGCAAGAAGCCTGTTATGATTACCGAGACCATGGTCAACTACTTTGAGTATATGGTTGACCCGGATAAGGACGGCGTTCTGGACGGCACCGGCCACGGCTTTGCCAACAAGCTGGTGCTGGACGACAACGGTGAGATCAAGGCTTCCTATGTGGATGCCAGCGGACAGACCCAGATCGGCAACTATGATCTGGTGCCTGTGCTGGAGGCCTTTATCCAGGAGCATCCGGACTTCTGCTACCAGGGAGCCCGTGCCATTCTGGCGGTAACAGGCAGCGAGGGCGTGTTCGGTTATCGGACCAATACCTCCTATGTCTCCCGGTTCGGCCAGGACTTCTACGACAAGGAAGTAGAGAGCGCCAAGCAGGTCGTCGCCGCTCTGCGGGAGAAGGGCTATACCATCGCCAGCTACACCTACAGCAATCAGGATTACCGGAAGCAGACCACCCTGCAGGTTCAGTCTGAGCTTCAGAACTGGACCAATCAGATTACCCCCGTCATTGGCGAGGTGGATACCATCGTCTTTGCCCGGGCCAGCGATATTGAGTCCTACTCCGGCACCACCTTTAACGCGCTCTACAACAGCGGCCTTCGCTTCTTCCTGAACAGCGGGTCCTCTCCCAGAGTGGATGTGAATACCACCTTTGTCCGCCAGACCCGCCTGATGGTCACTGGTGAGGCCATGGCCTGGTATTCCAGCCAGTTCTCCAACTACTTTGACTGCAATGTGGTTCTGGATGTGGCCAGCCGTGGCAGCACCCCCGTTAAGTCCTAAGCCGCCCCAAATCAGCTTGACCGCATGGAGCCCGGATCCTGCTGATTCTGGCAGTGCTTCACAAACCCTTAA
>CAZYWM010000010.1:0-4188 GCA_964651615.1 uncultured Oscillospiraceae bacterium
AGCTGGGTCAGCACCGGCAGCGGCGCGGTGAACACCGGCACATCCCCGCAGGCCTGGATGGCGGCCATGGCCTCGGCGTTGCAGTGGCTCCGCTCCACCAGCAGCGACACCGGACGGCACCCGGCGGCCAGAGCCCGCTGAATCACCTTGGGGCTCTCGGCGATGAACATCCCCTTCTTCGGCTCGAACCGGTTCAGCAGCTGGGCCTCGGTGAGCCGGGCGAACACGTCCAGCTCCGGGGCCTGAAAATCGGTAATCTCGATAAACTCATTCATTCGCGGACACTCCGGGCAAAACCGTTTCCTCCGGCACCGTCTCCGGCGCCGCCGTTTCCTCCGCTGGCGGCTCCGTTGGCGCCTGTGTGGCAGGGGTCGTCTCCTCCGGCGTCCCCTGGGTCAGGGCGGCTTCCGCCTCCCCGCCGGTGCGAATCTGGGCCCAGGCCGAAACATCGCACTGGCCCGTGCTGTTGCTGCCGGTGGATACCACGGTGCCGTCGGCCCGGAGGCCCAGGGTGTGGTCCTTTCCGCAGACGATCTCCACAATGCCCGACCAGTCGGAAACGTCGCAGGCGCCGTAGAGCAGGAAGCCGGTGGCCACCACGGTGCCGTCCGCCTTCAAGGCGACGGTGTGATCAAAGCCGCCGTCGATGGAGACAATGTCCCGCCACTCCGAAACATTGCACTTCCCGTTTCCGTTGGCCCCCACCGCCACCACGGTGCCATTGCTCCGCAGGCCGATGGTGTGGTCATATCCGGCGGCAATGGAAGCGATGTTGACCCATTCCGAAACGTCGCACTGGCCGCTGGCGTTGTCGCCCACCGCCACCACGGTGCCGTCGGCCCGGAGGCCCACGGTGTGATAGCCTCCGGCGGCAATGGCGATGATGTCCTTCCAGTTGCCCACGTCGCACTGGCCGTCCCGATTGTAGCCCACCGCCACCACGGTGCCGTCGGCCCGGAGGCCCACGGTGTGATTGGAGCCGGCGGCCACGGAGACCAGATCCGTCCAGTCGCCCACATCGCACTGACCGTATTTATTGTAGCCCACCGCCACGGCGGTGCCGTCGTCTTTCAGGCCCACCAAGTGGTTGTCTCCGGCGGCCAGGGAGAAAATATCCCGCCAGGTGCTGCTGCCCTCTGCCCCATCCTTGCAGGAGCCCGCCAGGATCACGGTGCCGTTTTCCCGGACGCCGGCGGACAGGGTGCTTCCGGCGGCAATGGCCTTGCGCTGATGGGCGCTGTCCCGGACGGCGTCCCGGAACATCCGGCTGCTGCGCACATCCAGCACCTTCTGGGCGGCGTCCTGATAATCTCCCAGGCCCAGGAACAGCGCCTCGGCTTCGTCAAAATCACCGGCCTCATAGAGCTGCTGCGCCCAGGTGTAATTGGTGTCCAACACTCTCTGGGAGGCATCCTCAAAATCCCCCAGCTGGGCAAATGCCTGGACAGCCCCGGCGTAGTCCCCCGCCGCCAGCAGCTCCTCTGCCTGGGTGTAGCGCAGCTGGGAGCGGGTCTGGCGCACCAGGGCCAGCTGATCGGCGGAATCCCGGTAGTCCTCCAGAGAGAGGTACATCTCCTCGGCTCCGTCGTAGTTTCCATCCTGGAACAGCTGCCCTGCGCAGTTGTACTGGGCCTCCAGGGCAAGATTCGCGGAATCCTTATACCCATCCAGGGACTGGAACAGGACGATGGCATCCTTGTAATTTTCTGCCTTGCACAGGTCAAGGGCCTCGGCATAGGTCATTTCCATCCGCACGTCCTTCACCCGCTGGGGGGCGTCGGCGTAATTCCCCAGGGCGGAGAAGCCCTCCTCAGCCTGGGCGTAGTGCCCGGCCTCCAGATTGGCCTCGGCCCGGGCGTAGCGCACCTGCTTCACCCGGTCCCGGGCGTCGGAGTAGGTGGTCAGCGCCTCGAAGGCCGCCTCGGCCTCGTCAAATTTGCCCATGGCAAGCAGTGCCTCGGCAGCGGCATAGCTGGTGGCCTGCACCCGCTGGTCGGCATCGGAGAAGCCCTCCAGCGCGTGGAAGGCGGCGGCGGCCTCGTCATACTTCCCCTGGGCCAGCAGCTCTTCCGCCCGGGCGTAGCGCACATCCTGAATCCGGTCCTGGGCGTCGCTGTAATCCCCCAGGGCCTTGAAGGCGGAGATGGCCTCCTCAAACCGGCCCTGGTTCAGCAGCTCCTCTGCCAGGGCATATTTTGCCCCCAGGGCCTGCTCCCGGGCGTCGCCGTAATCCCCCAGGGACTCAAAAATGGCGACTGCCTGCTCCGCCTGGCCCTGCTCCAGCAGCCGCTGGGCCTGGGCATAGTGGTTGCCCGGCACGATCACCCGGGCGATCATGGCCCACAGCAGCAGAGCCAATACCGCCAGCCCCAGCAGAACGCTGACCAGCCGGGTCTTGTTTTCGTTTTTCAGTTTTTCCAGTAATTCATTCATAAATAAAGCCTTCTCCCGGGAAGCTCTGGCGCTTCCTTATGTCAAATAAAATACATCCATCAGGTCCCGCATGGCGTAATAGTTGTCCAGCTGCCGCCAGCCGTTGTTGACATTGGGGGTTTCCAGATTGAATTTCATGGTGGTGTTGGGCAGAGCCTCCCGCAGCCGCTGGGGCGCGTCGGAGCAGGGCAGGCCGTAGGTGCCCTCAATGCCGCTCCACCAGAGATTTTTCAGCCAGGTCATCTGCAAAATGGGCCCGGGGTCGCCGTAGGTCCGGCCCAGATTCAGGTCCTCCAGGGCGGTGCAGCCCAGCAGAGGAGAATAGTCGGTGATTTTTGTGGTGAATATCTCCAGGAACACCAGGTTTTTCAGCTCGGACAGGGGCGAAATGTCGGTGATGGCAGTCTCCACAATGATCAGATATTTCAGATTGGGCATATAGCGGACCCACTCACAGGTCTTCACCTGGGTCATGTGGCCGATGTCGATGGCCTCCATGTCCGTGCAGTAGCGCAGGGGGTACAAATCCTCCTCTGTCACCACCATATCCTTCCGGTATTTGAAGGGGTAGAACCATTTGGCGTCGGTGCGGATGTCCACGTCCTGGATGCGAACAGACCAGATGAATCGAATGTCCTCATATTTCCGGTTCAGGGCGTCCATAGTCTCGTCATCCAGGCCGCAGCCGCACATGATGACCCGCTTCAGATTCCAGAAGCAGGGGAGCAGCCGCTCCACCGCCTGCGCGTCCTCCGCCTGCCAGCCGGAAATATCCACTTCCTCCACATCCGTCCGGAAAGCCCGGTCTCCAAAATGGATTTCCCAGAGGAAATGAACCTGGGGATGCTCCTGGGCGAGCCGGAGCACCTGGCTGTCTTCCAGGGGGCAGCCCAGCAGATTCACCTGGGTCAGATTGGACATCCGGGACACCAGATGGGCAATCTCCTCCCCGGTCAGCTTCTGGCCATGGAGGTCCAGGGCTTCGGCGGCGCTGTCCACCGTGGTTTCCCCCACCGGGATGGACCAGCGGAAGGAAATATGCGGGAAGGCGGCGACGAGATTGTCTATCTCCGCCTCTGTGGGAGCGGTGCCGGTGAACTCCACCTGGGTGAGCTGGGGCAGGTAGGAAAGAAGCTCCCCCTGGGCGGCGTCGGCACCGGACAGGGTGATGGACTGGGCATCGTTGGGATACTCCCGGCCGCCCAGAAGGACGCTGTAGCGCACCTGGCACTGGGGGTGCCGGGCCTGGAAATCCACAAGGCGGTCATAGTCCCGGCAGCCGGAGGCGTCCAGGAAGGTCAGATGCTCCATCAGCTCCAGAGCCTCCCAGTCGGAGGGGCCGGCGCTGGGCAGCGTGACCCGGGAGGCGTCGGAGGCCACGCTGCCATTTTGCAGCGGGACATCCCAGAGAATTTCCCGGCCGGGGAAGGCCTGGGTCAGCTTCTCAAAATCGGAGAGGGAGATGACTTCTCCCCGCAGGTCCAGCCGGGAATTTCCCTTCTCCCGGAAGCCTCCGGCCACATAGGTATATTGGGTGAACAAAATCACGCACAGCCCGGCAGTGACCAGTGCCAGCACCGCAATCAGCACCGCCAGCACCGGCAAAGCCGGCTGCTTTTTTCTCTTTGCCAAAGAGCAACTCTCCCTTCCGGTGTACGAAACAATCAAATCTGCGAATCAGTCAGCGCCCCTGCCGGGTGCATTCCACCACATACGTTTATTTTACCATATTTGACCCGGTTGTCAATCGGGCAA
>CAZYWM010000010.1:4288-32003 GCA_964651615.1 uncultured Oscillospiraceae bacterium
CATTCCACCACATACGTTTATTTTACCATATTTGACCCGGTTGTCAATCGGGCAAAGAGAGCGGGATAATTCCTGTTTTAGCAAAAAAGGGGCGGCAGAGAAATATTTTCCTTGCGCACAGTCCTATTGGAGGGTATAATGATTTTCAAACCGAAAGAAGCTCTAAATCGATCACCTGTACAGCAGGCGATTCCCCCCGGAGCTTTCCGAAGAAGGGAAGAAAAGAACATGAACGTCCAGCTGCAAGACCTGACAAAAATATTCCCCAGCCGCAAAAAAGGCGGGGCCGACACCGTTGCGGTAAACAAATTCAATTTTGAAATTCCCGACGGCAAGCTCATCGGCCTGCTGGGCCCCTCCGGCTGCGGCAAGTCCACCACCCTGTACATGATCTCCGGACTGCAAAAGCCCACCTCCGGCCGCATCTTCTTTGGCGGGGAGGATGTGACCGACCTTCCGGCGGAGAAGCGGGGGGTGGGTCTGGTGTTCCAGAACTACGCCCTGTACCCCCACCTGACGGTGCGGCAGAACATTCTCTTCCCCCTGGAGAACCTGAAGGGGAAGGACAAGCTCTCCAAAGAGGAGATGAACCGCCGGGCACTGGAAGCCGCCGCCCTGGTGCAGATCGACCAGCTTTTGGAGCGCAAGCCCAGCGAGCTCTCCGGCGGCCAGCAGCAGCGGGTGGCCATCGCCCGGGCCCTGGTGAAAATGCCCCGGGTGCTGCTGCTGGACGAGCCGCTCAGCAACCTGGACGCCCGGCTCCGGCTGCAAACCCGGGAGGAAATCCGCCGGATTCAGAAGAAAACCGGCATCACCACCGTGTTTGTCACCCACGACCAGGAGGAGGCCATGAGCATCTCCGACTGCATCGTGGTGATGAAGGACGGGGTGGTGAACCAGATCGGCAAGCCCCAGCAGGTGTATGACGATCCCATCAATCTGTTCGTGGCCAAGTTCCTGGGCACGCCCCCCATCAACGTCTTTGACGGCCGCGTCTGCGGCGGAAAGCTGATGCTGGGAGACGACGCGGTGCTGGAGCTGTCCGGCGCGCAGGACCGGGAGGTGGTGGTGGGCATCCGCCCCGAGGGCTTCATTCCCGATGAGCAGGGTCCCCTGTGCTGCGGCATGGTGAATGTGGAGGTGATGGGCCGGGATATGAGCGTCATCAGCACCCACCCGGCCTTCCAGGGCAGCACCATCCGCTCCATCATCGCCTCCGACGCCGGTGTGAACCGGGAGGCCGAGACCATCCGTTTCCGCTTAAAGCCCGCAAAGGTGCTGCTCTTTGACCCGGAAACCCAGGAGCGCATCCGCTTCCAGGTGAAATAAGGAGGCGGCCATGGACTACAAAAACAAAAAGGGCTGGCTCTACCTGCTGCCCGCCGGCGTGTTTCTGGGGGTATTCATGGTGTATCCCCTCATCGACGTGTTTATCTATTCCGTGGAGGAGGGCTTTAATTTCGCCTCCCAGACCTATTCCGGGGTGGGGCTTTACAATTTCTCCTATGTGCTCCACGACCCCTATTTCCTCCAGGCTTTGAAAAACACCTTCATCCTGGTCATCATCACCGTGCCCCTGTCCACCGCTCTGGCGCTGCTGATCTCCCTGGCCCTCAGCTCCATCCAGAAGCTGAAGGATTTGTTCCAGACCCTGTTCTTCCTGCCCTATGTGACCAATACCCTGGCGGTGGGCCTGGTATTCATGATCCTTTTCAAGAAGACCCCCTATTCCGACGGTCTGGCGAATCTGCTGCTAGGCGCTTTCGGCATGGCCCCGGTGGACTTCATCGACGGGCCCTACTGGGCGAAAATGTTCGTGCTGTGCTTCTACACGGTGTGGATTGTCATGCCCTTCAAGATTCTGATTCTCACCAGCGCCCTGGCCTCGGTGAACGAGACTTATTACAACGCCGCCCGGGTGGACGGCACCTCCCGGCTGCGGATGTTCGTGAGAATCACCCTGCCCATGATCTCCCCGTCTATTTTCTATCTGATCATCACCGGCTTCATCGGCGCCTTCAAGGCCTACAGCGACGCCGTGGCCCTGTTCGGCGTGAACCTGAACAACGCCCAGATGAACACCATTGTGGGCTATGTCTATGACATGCTCTATGGCAATTCCGGCGGCTACCCCTCCTATGCCTCCGCCGCTGCCATCATCCTGTTTGCCATCGTGCTGACCATCACCTGCATCAACCTTTTGGTCAGCAAGAAGCACGTGCATTATGTGTGAGGTGCCCTATGGAATCAACGAATAAACATATGCGGCGTTTGGGCGGCGGCCTCCGGAAGGGAGCGGTGTACGCCCTGCTGATCTTCTGGGCGCTGATGGTGCTCTTCCCCTTCTACTGGATGCTGCTGACCTCGGTGAAGAGCTACGGCAGCTACAACGCCGAGTATATCCCCAAGCTCTTCACCCTGAGCCCCACTCTGCAGAACTACCTGGATGCCTTCCGGGCCGTGCCCCTGGGGCGGTACTTCTTCAACACCGTCGTCTTCACCCTGATCACCACCGCGCTCATGCTGGTGGTGACGGTGCTGGCAGCCTTCGCCTTCTCCCGGCTGGATTTCCCGGGGCGGGATCTGGCCTTCACCGTCTTTCTGTCGCTGATGATGATTCCCAGCGAGCTGGTGGTGATCACCAATTATGTCACCATCACCAACGCGGATTTGCGCAACACCTTTCTAGGCCTGATTCTGCCCTCAGTCACCTCGGTATTCTACATCTATCTGCTCAAGGAGAATTTCTCCCAGATTCCGGATGAGCTGTATTACGCCGCCAAGGTGGACGGCACCTCGGACCTCAAATACCTGTGGAAGGTGATGATCCCCATCTGCCAGCCCACCATCGTCACCGTAACCATTCTCAAGGTGATCGAGTGCTGGAACAGCTACGTCTGGCCCCGGCTAGTGACCACCGACCCCAATTACTTCCTGGTGTCCGGCGGCATCCAGGAGATTCGGGAGAACGGCTTCGGCCGGGAGAACATCCCCGCCATGATGGCGGCGGTGGTGGTGATCTCCCTGCCGCTGATTGTGCTGTTTTTGATCTTCCACAAGAAAATCATGGCCGGAGTGGCCAGGGGAGGCACCAAGGGATGAAAAAGCTTTTATTGGCCCTGCTGGCGGCGCTGTCGCTGCTTCTTGCCGGGTGCCATGGCGCCCGGGAGCAGCAGAGCTTCCAGCTTCCGGCTGCCTTCGACACCTCCCGGCAGTATGAGATCACCTTCTGGGCGAAAAACGACACCAACGTGACCCAGGCAGAAATCTACAAAAAGGCCATTGCCGATTTTCAGGAACTCTACCCCAACATCACCGTGAACATGCGGCTCTACACCGACTACAGCCGGATTTACAACGATGTGATTACCAACATCTCCACCGGCACCACCCCCAATGTGTGCATCACCTATCCCGACCACATCGCCACCTACCTCACCGGCGAAAATATTGTGGTGCCCCTGGACACCCTGCTCACCGACGAACGCTACGGCCTGGGGGGCAGCCAGGTGAACTTCGACGGGCCGAAGAAGGAGGAAATCGTTCCGGAATTTCTGGAAGAGTGCAGCTTTGCCGGCCACTACTACGCCCTGCCCTATATGCGCTCCACGGAGGCATGTTATGTGAACAAAACCTATGTGGAAAAGCTGGGCTTTGAGCTGCCCCCGGTGCTGACCTGGGGTTTTGTGTGGCAGGTCAGCGAGGCGGCCATGGAGAAAAATGAGGACGGAACGTATCTCGTCAACGGCCAGAAGGTGCTGATTCCCTTCATCTACAAATCCACCGACAATATGATGATTCAGATGCTCCACCAGCTGGATGCCGGGTACTCCGACCAGAACGGGAACATCCAGATTTTCAACGACACCACCAAGCAAGTGCTGGAAACCATTGCGGTTCACGCCAAGAACGAAGCGTTCTCCACCTTCAAGATTTCCAGCTACCCGGCCAATTTCCTCAACGCCGGGCAGTGCATCTTCGCCGTGGACTCCACCGCCGGTGCCACCTGGATGGGAAGCAAGGCTCCCCTGCTGGACATCAGTGCCGATGCCCTGGTGGAATTTGAGACGGCGGTGCTGCCGGTGCCCCAGTTTGACACCGATAACATCAGCATGATCTCCCAGGGCCCCTCCATGTGCCTGTTCAACAAGGAGGACCCCCAGGAGGTGCTGGCATCGTGGCTGTTCATGCAGTATCTGCTGACCAACGAGGTGCAGATCAGCTACTCCTGCACGGAAGGGTATGTGCCCGTCACCGCCAAGGCCCAGAGAAGCGACGAATATCAGCACTACCTTTCCCAGGAGGGAGCGGACGGCGTGGAGCACTACAGCGTCAAGCTCCAGGCCGCCAAGCTCTTGCTGGGGAATCTGGACCGGACCTTTGTCACACCGGTGTTCAACGGCTCGGCCTCCCTGCGCTCCGCGGCGGGAGAGCTGATCGAGACGGTGGTGAAGTCCATCCGACGCAAGCAGACGGTGGACGACGCCTTCATCCAGAAGCTCTATTCCGACACCACCTCCCTGTACCGGCTGGATCAGATCACAGGTCAGCAGAACACCGACGACCTGGGCCCCCTCCCCGGCGCCGCCGTGGCATTGCTGGCCGCCCTGGCCCTGTGCTGGGTGGGCATTATTGGGTATCTGATCAGGGAGCAGCTGAAAAAGAGGAAGATATAAGATATGGGATATGAGATACGAGATAATTAGGGATTAGGAGTTAGGAATTTCTCCTACGCACCGGTAGGGGCGGCAAATCGCAAAATTACAATTTGCTGAGTGAACTCCATAAGCGCAACATTTTACCAAGAAAGGAAGACTTAACCATGGCGGACTGGATGCGGCTGGACAATGCGGCGCTGATTTTTCCCGCGGTGCGGCGGCGGGACTGGACCAACGCCTTTCGGGTCAGCGCCACCCTGAACGAGCCGGTGGACCCGGAAATCCTGCAACAGGCGGTGGATGCCCTGCTGCCCCGGTTTCCCTCCATGTATGTCAGTCTCCACCGGGGCGCCTTCTGGTACTATCTGCAAAAGCTCACCCGGGGTCCCCGGGTGCGGCAGGACGGGGCCTGCCCCCTGATTCACATGACCGGCTCGGAGCTGCGCAAATGCTGCCTGCGGGTGCTCTACTATGACAGCCGCATTGCGGTGGAGTGCTTCCACGCCATCACCGACGGCAACGGCGGCATGATCTATCTGAAAACCCTCACCGCCGCCTACCTGTCCCTGCGCCACGGCATCTCCATCCCCGCCGGGGAGGGGGTGCTGGACTGGACAGAAGCACCACGCCGGTCGGAATTGGAGGACTGCTTCACCGCCGCGGCGGGGCACATTCCTCTGAGCCGGAAGGAGGCGAACGCCCTTCGGCTCCGGGGCACCCGGGAGGAGGACGGCTTCCTCCACCTGACCATTGCCACCATTCCGGAGGAGCCCCTTCTGGCCCTGGCCCACCAGCACCACTGCACCGTCACCGCCCTGCTGTGCGCCGTGATGCTCCAATCCATTCTGGCGGTGGCAAAGCCCGGCAACCGGTGGGCCAAGGTGACGGTGCCGGTGAATCTGCGAAAAATCCTGGGCGGGGAGACCCTTCGCAATTTCGTGCTGGCGGTGAACGTGGGGGTTGACCCCCGGCTGGGCAGCTATACCCTGGAGGAGCTGACTCGGGCGGTGCAGGGCCAGCTGGAAACCCTGATCACCCATCAGCAGATGGCCGCCCGGGTGGCGGCCAACGTGCAGGCCGCCCAAAATCCGCTGATCCGGATTATGCCCCTGCCCATCAAGAATTTGGCACTGCGGATGGTCTATCACCAGGTGGGAGAGAGCAAGGGCAGCATCAACATCTCCAACCTGGGCAAGACCCGGCTGCCCCGGGAAATGGAGGACTATGTCCGCTATCTGGACTTCACCATCGGCCCCCTGATTACCTGCTTCAACAATTGCAGCGTGGTCTCCTACGGGGGCGCCACCCGAATCAACCTGATCCGCTCCTCCCGGGAGCCAAAGCTGGAACGGGATTTTCTCACCCGCCTGGTTCAGCTGGGCCTGGAGGTCACGGTGGACAGCAACGAGAGGAACTGAAACATGTATTGTATGAACTGCGGCGTGAAGCTGGGGCCGGGGGAGGAAAAATGCCCTCTCTGCGGCCTCCGGGCCTATCACCCCGATTTGAAGCGCGCCCCCGGCACCCCCCTGTACCCCCGGGAGTGGCACGCTCCGGAGGCGGAGCGCAGCGGCTGGCGGTATCTGCTGACGGTATTTTTCCTGGTGGCGGTAAGCGCCTGCCTGATTGTGAATTTTCTGCTGGAGGACAGCGTCACCTGGTCCGGCTTTGTGCTGGCGGGGCTGCTGACGGCTTATGTGCTGCTGGTGCTGCCGCTGTGGTTTTCCCGGCCAAACGCGGTGATTTTCCTGGCCATTGACTTCACCGCGGTGGGACTGATGCTGCTGTACATCGACCTGGCGGTGGATGGGGGATGGTTTTTGTCCCTGGCCTTCCCATTGACCGCCATGTACGGCGTGCTGGTCACGGGCTTTGCGGCCATTGTGAAATACGTCCGCCGGGGCCGGTTCTTCCAGCTGGGAGGCGGGTGCATCGTCTTCGGCTGCTCGGCCATGCTGCTGGAGCTGTTCATCAGCATCACCGTGGGCACCGAGATGTTTGTGTGGAGCCTGTACCCCGTGGCGCTGCTGAGCACCGTAGGATTGTTCTGGATTCTGGCAGGCATCATCCGCCCCCTGGGGGACGCCATCCGAAAGAAAACCTTTTTATAATCATTCCTCCCCGCCGGGAGACAGGATCAGGAACGCCCAAATTCATTGTATGATCATTCGGCATGTGCTATGATGCCCAAAAGGAGGCGGCAGGATGGCAGAACGCGCCGTTGGAGAAAAACAGCTGTTTGACCTGGAATTCAGCCGCCGGGAGAACCAATCCCGGCGCGCGAACCACAGCGGGGACAACCTGCCCTGTGAGCTGCTCCGGGACGCCGATCCCCGGGCGGTGGAGGAGGGCGTCCGGGCCTTTCATATCGATTTTCCCCTGTCCGACGACCCCCTGCGCGGCTGCAAGTACCTGTTCGCCGCCAGCACTGCCCTGTACTGCCGCTGCTGCATCGAGGGCGGGCTGGAGGAGCAGCGGGCCCATGACATCCAAAACCTCTACATCCGGAAAATGGACGCGCTGGAAACCGAGCAGCAGGTCATGGAGCTCCACCGGGAGCTGCTGGAATTCTATCTAGAAGAAGTCACCGCCGCGAAAAAGCAAAAAATCTGCTCAAGACCGGTGGCCGCCTGTATGGACTACATCAACGACCATCTGTATGAGCAGATTCGCCTTGCGGACCTGGCCTCCCACGTGGAACTGAACGAGAGCTACCTGTCCGTGTTATTCAAGAAAGAGACCGGCGTTTCGGTTTCCGATTATGTCCGCCAGCGCAAGGTAGAGGCGGCGGAAAAAATGCTCCGCTACAGCGACTACAGCTGTTCGGACATTGGGAATTACCTGGCGTTTTGCTCCCAGAGCCACTTCATCAGCGTGTTCCGGAGGGCAACCGGCCTGACACCCAGGCAGTATCGTGCCCGGTACGCCCAGCTTACAGCACCGGAATGATGATGCCGTTGACGCAGGCGTAGCAGCGGGCCTTGCCGGTGTCCGGACGAACCGCCTTCTCCTGGCGCTCCCGGCCAAACAGAATCTTCTTCATCATGTTTTTCATTGCGTTATCCTCCATAGGGTTGTTGATACATCTCAGAGGAGCTTTCTGGAAGCTCTTTCTGATTTGCGGCGTGAGTATAACAAATTTTTTTGGATTCGTCTACCATATTCATTGGCTAAATATCAAATCCTTTTCGCAATGTCAAAAATGAGGCCCTGAATTTGTGAACTTTTCATAAAGCCCAAGCCCGGAACGCCCCGAAAAAAAGAATTGAGGGACGGCATCCGTCCCCCAACTTATTTATCATACCACATTTCCAAAGGGATTTCCATTCTCACTTTCTCCAACTTTTTGCCCCAATTCTTATGAAACATCCCATCTTGCAAATTGGGAGAGGATGGGGTATCATAAAGATACAAAAAAGGAGTGAGTCCAATGTACTAGCAAGCGAGCTCCCAAATCTGTAGAAAGAGAGGTTACGTAAATGCCGGAACCCCACAATTTTATGAAATGACCCTCGACGGCTGTAGTGAGTAGGCAGCAGGTCGAGGGTTATTTCTTTGCCCCGCCCGATCGCTCCTGTGCCATTATTTCAGGCGATAATAGACGGTGGCTTTTCCCGCGCCCTCCCGCTTTAATTCTCCTGCCTCTACCATTTTCCGCAGCGAACCTTCCACGGAGCTCAGGCTCAATGCCGGACACAGGTCCCGGATAGTCTGCTTCGTAAACCGTCCGATCTGATTCATCGTGGCTTTGCGCACAATTTCGATGGCGGGGCGCTTCTCTTCCACAATGGCAAACCGATCTTCAAAATCCCTGTAGGCTGCAAGAATTGTACCCAGGATATATTTGACGAAGGGAAGGACATCCTCGGTTCCCTCGTGCCACCCATGCTGGGAACGGCTCAGCGCATCGTAGTAAAGGTCTTTGTTTTTTGCAATCTTGGCTTCCAGAGAAATATACTTACCTACATAAAATCCATTGCGATACAGCAGCAGGGTTGTAAGCAACCGGCTCATTCGTCCGTTGCCGTCATTGAACGGATGAATGCACAGGAAGTCATGAACAAAGACCGAGATTGCCAGCAGCGGTTCCAGCTCAAGGTTGCCGATCACCCGGTTGTACTCCCCGCAAATCTGATCCAGCGCCTCCGGCGTTTCATAGGGAGCCAACGGTGTAAACAGAATTTCTGTATGCCCATCTGGGTAGGTGGCGCTGATATAGTTCTGCACATTTTTGGTCTGCCCTGCCAGCGGGTTATTCATGTGGGAGTACATGATTTTATGCAGTTGGAGGATGAAGTTGCGGGTGATGGGAATCACGTCGAAGTTCTCGTGAATGATGTTCAGCACATCCCGATAGCCGGCAATTTCCTGTTCATCACGGTTTCTTGGCGTCGTCTTTTCTTCCACCAGCTGACGGATTCGGGTACTGGTGGTCACAATCCCCTCGATGGCATTGGATGCCTCCGTACTCTGAATTTTCGCGATCTCAACCAGCTTTTCCAGCTTTTCGGGGCACTGCCTCAGATACAGCTCCTGCTTTCCAGCCTCCTTATAAATCGCGGCAATCAGGCCCAGAATTTCAGAGTCCCAGGTTTGTTCTCTCAATTTCGAGTAGTTGAACATTCGCATAATTCTGCGCCTCCTCATGGTTTCCCTTAAATTATATCCATATTTAAGGGAATCGTCAATGTGTAAGGGGAAAATAATTACCGGTCCCCCAAAACGAAATGTTACGTAAACTGTAATTTCATAAAATGCCCCTCGGCCGCTGTAGCAAGCAGGTCGAGGGTTATTTCTTTGCCCGTGGCGCTCAAAGCCCGCCCATTTGGGGCAATAGCGGCACATACTGCGGACTCCTGTAGGGGCGAGTCTTGACTCGCCCGCTGCCCAAGATTATTGACATTCCAAGCGGGCGGGTCAAGACCCGCCCCTACGGGTCGTTAAACTCCTAATTCCTAATTATCTCCTATCTTGTATCCCATATCTCATATCTCCCGTCAGTATTCCCGCCCGGCCAGGATTTCCGGGGTCAGGGTATCGGGGGTGAAGACGGTCTCCTCCACGAAAATCTGCTTGGGGATGGGCTCCCCCGCCAGGTATTGGCGGATGAGCTCGTCCACCCGGGGGCCGTGGAGGGGGTTGCACTCCACGCACAGGTCAATCTTCCCCTCCATGCACAATTGGAGGGCCCGGCGGACGGCGTCAAAGGAAATAATCGTCACGTCCCCGCCCCGGCCATAGGTGATGCCCGCCTCGTCCAGGGCCCGCATGGCCCCGAAGGTCATGTTGTCGTTTTCGCTGTAGATCACGTCAATGTCCCGGTTCTCCGCCAGGAAATCTCGAACCACCTCGTAGCCCTTGGTCTCCGTAAAATCCCCGGGCAGCTGGGCGGCGAAATGCCAGTTTTCATGGGCCTGAACCGCCTCCTCAAGGGCCTGGGAGCGGAGCAGCTGGGCGGTGGCGCCGTAGGTACCCTGAATGTGGAGGATGTTCACGTCCCCCTGATGCTGGGCCAGGGCATCCTCCAGCCAGGCTACCGCCTGCTCCCCCTCGGCCAGGAAGTCGGAGCCGATCTGGGTCAGATAGAGCTCCGTATCCTCCACCGCCACCTCCCGGTCCACAATCATCACCGGGATGCCGGCATTTTTCGCCTCTTGCAGCACCGTGTCCCAGCCAGTCTCCTCCAGGGGAGTGATGACGATAATGTCCACCCCCTGGACGATGAAGTTCCGCACCGCCACCAGCTGATTGGCCTGCTTCTGGCGGGCGTTGTCATAGAGCAGCTCATAGCCGTTCTCCTCGCTGAGGGCAGTCACCATGGAGTTGGTGTTGGCCACCCGCCAGTCGGACTCCGCCCCCAGCTGGGAAAAGCCCACCTTGGTCAGCTCCTTTTCCGGCGGGGCCTCCTGGGCGCAGCCGCACAGCAGCAGCCCCAGAAGGGCAATCACACTAAACAGTCGTTTCATGGGCTTCCTCCTTTTTCAGCGGGATGCGGATGGTAATGTCCGTGCCCACCCCGCTCTGGCTTTCAATGGTGAACTGGCACTCCGCCCCGTACATCAGCCGCAGCCGCTTATAGGCGGAGTTCACGCCGAAGCCCGTGGCCTCGTCCTTTTCCAGCCGCGCCCGCAGCTGCTCCAGCTCCTCCTGCTCCATTCCGGCGCCGGTGTCGGACACCCGGATAATTACCCTGCCCTCCGACAGCACGCCGGTGACGCTAATCAGCCCCTTGCCCCGCTTGGGCTTAATGCCGTGGTAGATGGCGTTCTCCACCAGGGGCTGGAGGGTCATTTTGGGAATCCGGCAGCCGCCCACGGCGCTGCCGATTTCAATGGAATAGTCCAGTATGTCCTTATAGCGCACCTGCTGAATTTCCAGGTAGCTGCGGATGTGCTGCTCCTCCTGGTTCAGCGTCACAATGTCCTGGCCGTTGCTGAGGAAGGAGCGGAAATAGGTGGACAGGCTCGTGATCATTTCCTCCGCCTGCTCGTTCCGCCCGGTTTCAATGAGCCAGACAATGGCGTCCAGGGTGTTGTAGAGGAAATGGGGGTTGATCTGGGCCTGAATCAAAGACAGCTCGATGCCCCGCAGACGAATCTGCTCCTGCCGGTTCAGCTCGATCTGCCGGTTTAAGCGGACGGCCATCTCCTCAATGCCCCGGCTGAGCACCGAGAGCTTGGGGTCATCGGCCTGAACCGGGGGCTTCTCCCCCAAATCTCCCTGGCCGATCTGAACCACCCGGTGGGAAATGGCGTCGATGGGGTCGGTGATGCTCCGGCTGGTCTGGATGGCCCGGCGGACGGCCAGAACCACCACCACCGCCATGCACCCCAGCACCGCCGCCAGCTCCACCACCAGCATCCGGTTTAAGCGCTGCTGCATGGCCGCCAGCTGGCCTGCCTCGTGGTAGAGGTAGGTGTACATGTACTGCTCAATGAGCTGGGTAATCACATAGATGTTGTTTTCCAGCTGCTCCATCCGCTTGTCGTAGCCCTGGGTCTGCTGGATGCGGTCAACGCTGGCAATCAGGCTGTCGCACAGCTCCAGCACGCTCCCCGCCGCCTTCCGGCTGTCCGGGTTGGTGGAGTTGGAGAGCAGGGTCTGGGCCAGAGTCCGGGCGGTCTGGATTTCCTCCATGGGCAGCTCCTGGGAGGAGCCGATGACGTAGTAATACATCTTCAAATCCACATCCGCCTTGAAATCCTGGTTGAACCGGGAGGCGGTGGCGATGTTGCCGGTGATAGAGGAATAGCGGATATTGTAGTTCACCAGCAGGAAGAGAATCGCTGCCGCCAGCAGCACCATGGGCAGAAAGGTGTTGAGGATCAGCCCATAGAGCTTCCCGGCGATGGAATTGGGTTCTTTTCTCATTCTTCCTCCGTCTCCCCGTTTCGGAAGGCTCTGGGGGTGCAGCCCTGGGTTTTACGGAACACAAAGGAGAAATACCGGGGGTCCCGGTAGCCCACCTGATAGGCAATCTCGCTGGAACGCAGATTGGTGCGCTGCAGCAGCTGCTTGGCCCGGTTCATCCGCTTCTGGGTCAGATACTCCACAAAGGAAACCTCCATCTTCTGGCTGAACAGGGCGCTGAGGTAGTTGGCGCTGATGTTGATGGCCTGGGCCACGGAATTCAGGGAGATATTTTCATCGGCATAGTGCTTTTCCATGTAACGGATGGCCTGGTTGATGATGTCGCTGCCGGCCTGCTGGCTCTTGAGATCCCGCAGCTGCAAGGCGGCGGAGAGGACGGAAACCAGATACTCCTGCATCCGCTGGGGCGGCAGGTTCACCTCCGGCTGGGGCAGCCGGGAAAAATCCGCCTGCTGGCAGCCCTGCTGCTGCAGGCACAGCTCCGCGTTGACCCGGACAGACACCATCAGATAGTGCCGGAACAGCAGCGACCGCTCCGCGCCGCCCAGGTTGGACAGATACTCCTGGACAAAGGCATCCACCTCCTCAGCTGTGCCGGTTTGCAGGAAATTGCGGATGATCAGCGGGTCCAGCTTCCCCGGGTCCAGCTTCCCCAGGCAGGCGGCGCCGCCGTTGTCCCGCTCGTTTTGCAGCATCTCCGCCCGGAACACATGGGTGTCCAGGAACAGGTGCCGGTAGGCCAGCACATGGTTGGCGTCCTTGTAGCACTGGGCCAGGCCGCTGAGCCGGTAGGTGGGGGTGCCCACGGCGGCGTACCACTTCAGCTTCTCCCCCGCTCCGCCGCACCGGCGCTGGATGATGTCCAGGGCCCGGCCTGTCAGCTCCGCCAGATTCTCCGGGTCCCCCATAATCAGGGCGGCGTAGGACAGCAGGCTCCCCCGGAAGAGGATGTAGCCGGGATAGCGGAGGAAATCGTCCAGCAGCCCGTCCAGCGTCACCGCCGCCGCCTCGGAATAGGTGTTCTCCGAATCGGACTGGACGGTGAAGAGCACGAAATTGTAGCCGGGGGCGTTCAAATCCAGGTTCAGCCGGCCGGCCTCCTCGTAGATTTCCTGGACGGACATGGAGCCCTCCACCAGCCGCTCAAAAAAGGCCCGGCGGGAGAAGCTCTCATACTTTTTGGTGTCCTGCTCGTAGCGGCGCAGAAAGTCCTTCTGCTCCCGCTCCTCCTGAATTTTCTGCCGGGTGTGCTCCAAGGCTTTCAGAATGGCGGCCTTGGTGATGGGCTTGAGCAGGTATTGGTCCACATTCAGGTCGATGGCCTGGCGGGCATACTCAAAATCGCTGTAGCCGCTGAGGATGATGATTTTGGTGTCGGGCAGCTCCCGGCTGACGATGCTGCTCAGGGCCAGGCCGTCCATAAAGGGCATTTTAATGTCCGTAATGAGCACATCCGGGCGCAGCCTGCGAATCAGCGGCAGGGCCATCTCCCCATCGGGGGCGTCCCCCACAAACTCGAAGCCGTACTTCTCCCAGGGCACAATGTCCCGCAGCCCCTCCCGGACAATGCTCTCGTCTTCGGTGATGAATACTTTAATCAGCTCCATGGCACACCCTCCAGCCTTTTTTAGATGTGAGATATGGGATAGGAGATATGAGATAGTTAGGGGGTAAGAATTAGGAATTAGGGGTTAGGAATTGGGAGGATAACAGCCCGCCCGCCCCTACGGTTACGTAGGAAAAAATCCTAACTCCTAATTATCTTATATCTTGTATCCCATATCTTCTATCTTCTATTCATTGTCTTGCCGTTCACGGTTGAGTTCGTCCACCACAATCTCCCTGTAGGGGTTGGCGATGACGGTTTTATAGGTGTGGTAGATCACCATGCCGGGCTTGCCGCTGGGAATCTTCTTCACCTGCTTCACTGTGGTCACATCCACGGGAATGTTCTGGCCTCCGCTGGTCTCGGCGTAGTAGGCGGCCAGCTGGGCGGCCTGGGTAACGGTGTCGTCCGGGGGCGTTCTGCCGCCGCAGGAAATAATCACATGGCTGCCGTGAACCTTGGAGGCGTGGCACCAGATGTCGTCCTTCCGGGCCAGGCGGAAGGTGAGCTCGTCGTTTTGCCGGTTGTTCCGGCCCACGTAGATGGGGAAGCCGTCGGTGCTCTCAAAGCGCATGGGGGAGAGCTTTCCCTGCTTCATCCGCCGTTTCCCGGTGTCCGGGCGCAGGTATCCCCCGGCTTGCAGCTCCTGGCGGATCTCCTCCAGCTCCGCCTCGGTGTCCGCCCGGTTCAGCTCCTCCAGCACGCTCTCCAGATATTCCAGCTCCTCGGCGCCCAGGCGCAGCTGATGGGTCAGCTCCTTCTCGGCGTTCTTCATCCGGGCGTAGTCCTTGTAGAATTTGGCGGCGTTCTGCTGAGGGCTGAGGATGGGGGACAGGGGAATGTCGATCAGCTTCATGTCCTCATCGTAAAAATCCTGGCATTGGACGCTTTTCTGCCCCTTCGTCACCAGGTGCAGGTTGGCGGTGAGAATGTCCCCCAGCTGGCGCAGCCGCTCCCGGTCATAGGTGGCTTCCAGCTCCTTCTGCTGCAAGGCCAGCTTTCGCCGCAGCCGCTGGCAGAGGTTATTCACGGTTTTGCGCACCCCCTGGCTCTTCTGGCGGATCAGGTCCTTCCGATCCCGGAGGGTGTAGTAGCTGTCCAGCAGGCTGCCGAAGGACTCCGCCTGGCGGCATTCGCCGTACTCCCGGATGGGGCAGAAGGCGAACTGCCTGGGGGTGCCGTCGGCCTGGGTGCAAAAATAAGGGGCGGGATGGCGCAGATGCTCGGTGAAGAACAGCTCCAGCTTTTCCGACGCGTCGGTGAGCTCCAGGCTGCCCACCCGGGCGTCCACATCCCCGGCGGCGTACAATGCCGCCTCCCGGCACACCAGGGGGGACAGGCCGCCCAGACTGTCCATCAGCCGGTCGCTGAGCAAATCCGCCCCGGGGGCAGTCAATAAGTTGACATAATCTTCCTTCCCCAGCAGCAGGGGATTGGCCTTATTCACCTTCTCCGGCTCCACGTAGTGAAGCCCCGGCAGGGCCGCCCGCTTGGCGCTCTCGTCCAGGCCGACGCGGCGCAGGCAGTCCAGAATCCGCCCGTCGGGGGAGAGCAGGTACAGATTGCAGGTTCGGCCCATCAGCTCCGCCACCAGCCGCTTTTGCACCGGGAAGCCCATCTCGTCGGTGCAGTCGAAGATGAACACCGCTGCGCGCTCCATCTCCGGCTGGGAAATATCCGAAAGCCTGGCTCCCAAAAGGTGCTTGCGCAGCAGCATGCAGAACATGGGCGGCTCCGCCGGATTCTCCGGGGAGGCGGCGGTGAGGTGCAGCCGGGGGGCGGTGGGATTGGCCACGAACAGCAGCTTCTCCCGGCCCTGCTGGCAGCGCAGATGGAGAATCAGAGTGTCCCGGCTGGGCTGGTGGAGCTTCTCCACCCGGGCCCCCAGGCAGCGGGAGCGGATTTCCTCCAAAACGGAGGTCAGAAAAAAAGCGTCAAATGCCATAATTGGTTCCTTTCTGGCAGAGAGCAGATACAAGATATGAGATACGAGATATAAGATAATCGAAAAATTTCGACCATCCTGATTATCTTATATCTTGTATCTTGTATCCTGTATCTTGTATCTTATATCTCATATCTTCCCACTGGTGGGCCGGCTTTTCGCTCCCACAGGGCCAGGAGCGTTCCGTTTTTGACGCAAACCTCTGCCTCCCGGCCTGTGAAATGGTTGCTGACCCCCAGGGGAAAGAAGCTGGTAAGCGTCACATTCTCCACCTCGTAGTAGAGCCCCCGGATGGTGACTCCCTGGGCATCCGGGCCCAGGCAGAAGAGGGAGAAGTCCCCCTCCGATGAAGCCGGGAACCGGAGTCCGCCGTCCTTCACGGCGGCGGCGAGATAGTCTTTCCCCACCAGAATTCCAACAGCCCTCTGCTGGGCAAGATACCCCAATGTCTGGAAATTGGCCACGGTGTGATCCAGCCGCCCGCCGTCCATGCCTCCGTAGAGCACAAAATGGCGATAGCCCAGCTCCAGTCCCCGGCGGATGGCCAGCATGGAGTCGGTGTCGTCCTTTTCCACCGGGTACACCGTGGCTCCCTCCGGCACATAGCCCAGGGAGTCGAAGTCCCCGATGATTTCGTCCGGCTGGATGCCCAAAGCCCGGGCATGGCGCAGCCCGCCGTCGGCGGCAATCACATAGTCCTCCGCCCCAATGGGCCGCAGCAGCGCGTCAAATTCCCCGGCGCAGAATATCACACAGGTTCCCATGGTACACCTCTCCTACTTTTTCCTTATTATACTCCCTCCAGGCGGGAAAATCAACGCCGGGCTGCCGCGCATTCTGCCTGAAAAGGCAAAAAGGACGAGAAACCTCGCCCTTTCTATGCCCCTTCTATTTTGCATAGACGGGGTGCTCCCCCGACCCTGCCGGGGGCCTTCCTTTCTTGTTCGGAGACAAAAAAGGAACGCCTCCGCCTTTCACAAATGATGGCGCTCTGCCCCGTCGATCAATTCCTCATAAGACGTGTTCAGCGCCTTCTTAATTGCCTTTAGCTGGCTGGCCCGGATGTGCTGGGTACAGCGCTCAATTTTGACAAGGCATTCACGGGTCATGTCGCACCCGTCGATTTGAAGAATCCGCACCAAATCCGTCTGCCCCAAGTTGCGTTCCTTCCGAATCCGCCTGATGTTGTCACCGATTCTGATGTCCTGCTTTATTCTCTGCTCCATCATTACACCCCAACTGGACTTATTTTGGTTCATTGGGGTTTATTTTATGAGCAAGCTGTGATATGATGGGACCAGTTTTGGTCCACTTCATATTGAAAAGGTGATTTTTTGAAAAGCTGTTTCTTTATTGGCCACAGAGATGCCCCCAGCGATATTCTCCCGGCGTTATTGGAGGCCATTGAGCGTCACATCGCAGACTACGGTGTGCAAGAATTTATTGTTGGGAAATATGGTGGTTTCGACCATCTGGCCGCCAGAGCCCTTGTGCGCGCAAAATCTCAGCACCCGGAAATCACCCTGATGCTGCTGACACCTTATCATCCAGCGGAGCGTCCCATCGAAACGCCCTCCGGTTTCGACAGAATCTTTTACCCACCGGGATTGGAGAAGGTGCCTCGACGTTTTGCAATAGTCAAAGCAAACCGATACATGGTAGATCACGTTGATTACGTGATTGTTTATGCCTGGCATCCTGCAAGCAATGCCAGGGAACTGGCAGAGTATGCGCAAAAGCGGGAGAAAAAGGGGTTGATTACGGTAACATCTTTGCACAAGGGGCACCTTTAGCGAGCTAAAAAGTTTCTATTTTTGACTTGAGAAAGGCAATGCCCCTATGTTAGAATAGGGGTGACGGATTTTGTAAAAACAGGCGGCTTTGGACCGGAAGGATACGGCGGCCTGTGAACCGGGAAGGGCGGGGAAATCATGAAGAAGTATCTCGTTCCGGGGCTGATGCTGGCGATTTTTGAAACCGTGGCAGTCACCCTGTGGCTCACCAAGGACAATTTGTTCTATCTGTTTAATTTCAGCTACATCGGCATTGCCATCGCCCTGGGCCTGTTCCTGTACATCAAAAAATACCGGTACGCCCGGCGGGTGACGCAGCTGCTGGTGGGGTCGTATATGCTGATTTACCTGGGGCTGATCTGCAACGAAAATATGCAGATTGAGGGCTTCTGGTACTACCTGTTCACCGGCGTTTTCGAGGCGGCCACCATCCACTACGCCGTGGCGAAAATATTCGGCCCCCTGATTTTCGGCAGAGGTTGGTGCGGCTATGCCTGCTGGACGGCGATGGTGCTGGATTTTCTGCCCTATCGGGTTCCAGAGCGTCCCCGAAAGAAGATTGGATGGATTCGGTATGTTACCTTTGCGCTGTCTCTTGTTTTTGTGGCGGCGCTGTTCCTGGCCCATGTGGAGAATATGGAGGAAATCATGTTCTGGGCCTTTCTCGTGGGGAACCTTCTTTACTATGCCGTGGGCATCTGGCTGGCCTTCCTCTTCAAGGACAACCGGGCCTTCTGCAAGTACATCTGCCCGATCACCGTGTTCTTAAAGCCAATGAGCCGCTTCGCGCTGCTGCGGGTGGAGTGCGACAAGAGCAAATGTATCTCCTGTGGGAAGTGCAGGCGTGTCTGCCCCATGGACGTGGACGTGGCGGACAACTCCCGGAACCGGAAAAACGGAACGGAGTGCATCCTCTGCTTTGAATGCGTAAAGAACTGCCCCAAAAATGCGCTGTAAAATCTGCGCCCCTGAACCAAGTGTTCCGGGGCGCAGAATTTTTTAAACTGTCTCCACCTTGATGGTGTTGGTGTTGCCGGTTTTGCCGTTGATGGGGCCGCCGGTAAGCACCACCTTGGAGCCCTTGGGCAGGTCCAGCACCTTTTTGGCGCTGGCCAGGGCGTGATAGAACATCACATCCTGGGAGGTGAACTCCTCCGCCAGCACCGGGGTCACGCCCCAGCTCAGGCTCAGGCGGCGGTAGATTCGGGGGTCGGTGGTCATGCCGATGATGTCCACCGGGCAGCGGAACCGGCTGACCATCCGGGCGGTGGTGCCGGAGACGGAGCAGACCACAATGGCCTTGGCCTCCACGTCGATGGCCATGGAGCAGATGGCGTGGGACACGGCATCCAGGGTGTTGCGGATGTGGAATTCATAGTTGTGGAACCGCTTGGAGTAGCTGGTGTGCTGCTCGGTGAACTCGCAGATGGAGGCCATGGTCTTCACGGCCTCCACCGGATACTTGCCGGCGGCGGATTCGCCGGAGAGCATCACGGCGCTGCTGCCGTCGTACACGGCGTTGGCCACGTCGGAGATTTCCGCCCGGGTGGGCCGGGGATTCTGAATCATGGATTCCAGCATTTCCGTGGCGGTGATGACCCGCTTGCCCAGCATCCGGCAGGTGGAGGTCAGCCGCTTCTGGATGGCGGGCACCTCCACGAAGGGAATCTCCACCCCCAGATCGCCCCGGGCGATCATAATGCCGTCGGCCACCTGGCAGATTTCCTCGGCGTGGTCCACACCGGATTGGTTTTCAATCTTGGCGATCAGGTCGATGTTCCCGCCGCCGTTGGCCGCCAGGAAATGCTTCAATTCCTCCATGTCGGCCTTGGTGGACACGAAGGAGGCGGCCACAAAGTCCACCTCATTCTTGATGCCGAAGAGCAAATCCTGCTTGTCCTGCTCGCTGAGGTAGGGGCCGGTCATGACCTTGTTGGGGAAGCTCATGCTCTTCCGGTTGGAAAGCACGCCGCCGGTGATGACCTTGGTATGCACATTGCTGCCCTCCAGGTCCGTGACCTCGAAGACCACCAGGCCGTTGTTCACCAGAATCCGGTCGCCCAGGGCCAGATCGTTCACCAGCCCCTGGTAGTTCACGCTGACCCGGGTCTCGTCTCCCTCCACCTGGTCGGTGGTAAAGGTGAAGCAGTCTCCCTCCTTCACGGTGACGCTGCCGTTGGCAAAGGTGCGGATGCGGTACTCCGGGCCCTTGGTGTCCAGCATGATGGCGATGGGCAGGCCCAGCTCCTGGCGGACCTGCTTGATCAGGTCGATTTTCGCCTGATGCTCCGGATAGGTGCCGTGGGAGAAGTTCAGCCGGGCCACATTCATGCCGGCCTTGCACATTTGAATCAGGGTCTCCCGGTTTTCCGAGGAGGGTCCGATGGTGCAGATGATCTTTGTTTTGCGCATAATTTGAGCTCCTTTTTTGAATTTTCCGTTATCACTATCATAGCAGGATTTGCGCGGAATTACAATCATCAGATAATACAAAAGATACGCCGCCGCGGTTCACAGGATTTTTCTTGCAAATGGCGGTTGATATGATATAATACTCGTAATATCTGTAAAATGTGGGAAAAAGGAGGATATAGCATGTATTTTGACAACAAAATCTGGATTGGAGACAACCAGGGGGAGAAGGTCTGCATCCTGCCCCAAATGGCCAACCGCCACGGCCTGATTGCGGGAGCCACCGGCACCGGCAAGACCATCACCCTGAAGGTGCTGGCGGAGAGCTTTTCCGACGGGGGAACGCCGGTGTTCCTGGCGGACGTGAAGGGGGACCTGGCCGGAATGTGCCGCCCCGGGGCGGACAGCCCGGACATGCAGGAGCGGATTGCCCGGTTCGGCCTGGGGGAGTGCGGCTTCGACTACCGGGCGTATCCCAGCACCTTCTGGGATGTGTATGGTCAGGCGGGCATCCCGGTGCGCACCACCATCTCTGAAATGGGCCCGCTGCTGCTGGCGAAGCTTTTGGACTTGAACTCCACCCAGACGGACATCCTCACCGTGGTGTTCAAAATCGCCGACGACGAGGGGCTGCTGCTCATCGACACCAAGGATTTGAAATCCATGCTCCAATATGTGGCGGAGAACAACGCCCAGTATTCCGCCCAGTACGGCAATATCGCCAAGGTCAGCATCAACGCCATTCTCCGGGGCGTGGTGGCTTTGGAGGCCAAGGGGGGCGAGCAGTTCTTTGGGGAGCCGGCGCTGAACATCGCCGACTGGTTCCAGACGGAGGGCGGCCGGGGAATGATCAACATTCTGGACTGCCGGAGCCTGATGCAGGACCCCTCCCTGTACACGGCGTTCCTGCTGTGGATGCTCTCCGAGCTGTTCGAGGTGCTGCCGGAGGTGGGGGACATGGACAAGCCCCGGATGGTCTTCTTCTTTGACGAGGCCCATCTGCTGTTCAAGGGCGTCTCCAAGGCACTGCTTGAAAAGATCGAGCAGGTGGTGAAGCTGATCCGCTCCAAGGGGGTGAGCATTTTCTTCATCACCCAGAACCCCAAGGACATTCCCGACGGCGTTTTGAGCCAGCTGGGCAACAAGATTCAGCACGCCCTGCGGGCCTACACCCCCGCCGATGAAAAGGCGGTGAACGCGGCGGCCAAATCCTTCCGCGTCAACCCCGCCTTCGACACCAAGCAGGCGCTGCTGAGCCTGGGCACCGGCGAGGCGCTGATCTCCGTGCTGGACGAGGAGGGAATCCCCACCATGGTTCAGCGGTGCAAGGTTCTCCCGCCCCAGAGCCTGATGGGCCCCATCAGCGACGAGGAACGGAAAAAGGCCTTCCTGGCAAACAACCTCTATCTGCGCTACCAGAGCATGGTGGATCGGGATTCGGCCTATGAATTCCTGACCCGCAGAAACGAGCAGCTGGCCGCCGAAATGAAGGAGCAGCTGCGCCGCCAGGCGGAGGAGAAGGAAGCGGAAAAGCAGCGCCTGGCCCAGGAGAAAGAGGCCCAGCGCCAGGCAGAGCGGGAAGCAAAGGCCGCCCAGCGGGAGAAGGAAAAGCAGGCGAAGGCGATTCGCTCCAGCGTCCGCAGCGTGGGCAACTCCGTGGTGGGCACGGTGGGCCGGGAGGTGGGCAAAACCCTGGGCAGCTCCATCGGCGGCAGCTTCGGCCGGCGTCTGGGGGGCAACCTGGGCGCCTCCCTGGGCAGAAGCATTCTCGGCACCTTCCTGAAAAAATAGCAGCAATGCCAGGAGCGAACGCTCCTGGCATTTTCAATCTTGATTGGTTTCGCATCGACCAAATTGTCGCCAAATTGGGGGGATGTCAAAAATCGTTGGGCAGCGGGCGAGTCAAGACTCGCCCCTACGGTGAAAAGGGCAGTGCGGAGGGTATTTCTACCGCAAAAGCGTTACCGGGCGGGTTAGGGAAAAAGCGACTACCGACCAGCCCCGTGCGAATTGTCAGCGGCGACTCGCCGCTTACATTTTTTCCGGGGCGGAGAAGCCCAGGATGTGGATGCACTGCTCCAAAATGTCCTTGGAAAGGCCGATGAGGGCGATGTAGCCCGCTTTCAGCGTCTCGTCCGCCTCCGAGAGGATGCGGGTCTCGTGGTAGAAGGCATTCACGCAGCCCGCCAGCTCGTAGATATAGGCGCAGATCAGGTTGGGAGCGGAGGACCGCAGGGCGGATTCCAGCGTGGGGCCCAGCTTGGTGATGGAGAGCATCAGCTCCTTGGCGTTAGGGTTGGCCGGGGGCTGGATGGGAAGGCCTTCCCAGGCGCCGTACCGAGACAGAATGCTCTTCACCCGGACGATGGTATAGAGGATATAGGGGCCGGTGTTGCCCTCGAAGGCGGCGAAGCGCTCCATGTCGAAATTGTAGTCCTTGGTGGGCTGGTTGCTCAGGTCGCCGTATTTCAGGGCGGCCAGGGCGATTTTCGCGGTGGTGGCCTCCACCTCATTGTCGGCAACGATTTTGTTTTCCTCCACCTTGGCCCGGACAAAGTCCGTCATGTCGGCAATCAGCTGCTCCAAGCGGAGGACGCCGCCGTCTCTGGTCTTGAAGGGCTTGCCGTCCTTGCCGTTCATGGTGCCGAAGCCCACGTGCTCCAGCTGCGTCTCCGGCTTTACGATTCCCGCCTTCCGGGCGGCCCGGAACACCTGCTCAAAGTGGAGATTCTGGCGCTTGTCGGTGACGTAGAGCACCTTCTCCGGGTCCCAGTCCTGCATCCGCTGAACCAGGGTGGCCAGGTCCGTGGTGGCGTAGATGGAGGAGCCGTCGGACTTGACCAGGATGCAGGGAGGCATCTCCTTTTTGTCCCCCTCCTGGGCCACGGGAATGACCCAGGCTCCCTCGGACTGGACGGCGATGCCCCGTTTCTTCATATCCTCCACCATGGCGGGGATGTAGGGGTCGGCGTCGGATTCTCCCAGCCACTTCTCAAAATGCACATCCAGATTGTCGTAGTTTTTCTTCAGGTCCGCCACGGACACGTTCATAATGTGCCGCCACAGGGCACGGTAGCCCCGGCGGCCCTGCTGCAATTCCAGGGTGGCCTGGTGGGCCTGGTGGGAGAATTCCGGATCCACCTTTTTGGCGGAGGCGGTGGGGTAGATTTCCTCCAAATCCGTGACGGTGAAGGGGGCCTCCCTGGGGTATTCCCCGGTGAAGCTTTCGTCAAAATAGGGCAGATCCGGCTGCCGCTGCTGGAGCTCGGCGATAATCAGGCCCATCTGCAAGCCCCAGTCCCCCAGGTGCACGTCGCCGATGGCGTTGTAGCCCAGGAAAGCATACAGCCGTTTCAGCGCCTCGCCGATGATGGCCGGGCGCAGATGGCCGATGTGCAGGGGCTTTGCCACGTTGGCTCCGCCGTAGTCCACCACAATGGTCTTCCCCGCGCCGATTTTCTCCACGCCGAAGTCCTTTTCGGTGCGCATGGCTTCCAGGTAATCTGCCAGGAAGGTTCCGGAGAGCTTCAGGTTGATAAAGCCCGGCATCACGGCCTGGCACAGGTCGAAGTCGCTCCCCTCCAGCTGCTCTGTCACCGCGTTTGCCACCTGGATGGGCGCGCAGTGGTACTGCTTGGCAGCGGCCAGAGCGCCGTTGCACTGGTACTCGCACAGGTCGGGCCGGTTGGAAACCGTCACCCGGCCAAAGCTCTGGTCATAGCCCGCCGCGGCAAACGCCGCCTGCATCTTTTTTGTAATTATATCCAGAATTTTTTCCATATTTACCTCCGAAGAAGAGCTTGGAATTTTTTGTAGGCTAACTTGGCGCATTGCACGGAAGTGCCCAAGGTTCCCTTGCATCAAGGAGCTGGCCGAGGGATTGGGCGGTGAAATGTTACGTATTCGCATCAGGCTGGGCAAAAATGGCAACTGCCAATCCCCCCTTCCCCCCTTTACACAAGGGGGGGGCATGAGCTCACAGAAGCCGGAACATGGTTCCTTTCAATGGAACACTCAGGCAGTTCACATAGCGGGCGGGTCAAGACCCATGCTTACGGTGTGCGGCCACCGCCAAATTACATTCCTAATTCCCAACTATCTTATATCTTGTATCCCATATCTTATATCTCAGTTTTCCGCTGAGCCATCCATTCCAGGTAATCGTCATAGGTGCCGTACTTGTCGATGATGGTGCCGTCAGGCTGGAAGGCGATCACCCGGTTACAGGTGGAGGTCAGCATTTCGTGGTCGTGGGAGGCCAGCAGCACCACCCCGGAGAAGGCCTCCAGGCCCTTGTTCACCGCCTGGATGGATTCCATGTCCAGGTGGTTGGTGGGCTGATCCAGCAGCACCACATTGGCACCGGAGAGCATCATCTTGGAGAGCATGCAGCGGACCTTCTCGCCGCCGGAGAGCACGTTCACCGGCTTGAACACGTCCTCATTGCTGAACAGCATCCGCCCCAGGAAGCCCCGCAGATACACATCGTCCTTCTTGGCGGAATACTGCCGGAGCCAGTCCACCAGCTCCATATCGTTGCCCTCGAAATATTCGCTGTTGTCCTTGGGCAGGTAGCTGCGGATGGTAGACACGCCCCATTTCACGCTGCCCTCGTCCGGCTCCAGCTCTCCCATGAGCACCTTAAACAGGGCCGTCTGGGCCAGCTCGTTCTCGCCCACAAAGGCGATTTTGTCGGTGCGGTTCACGGAGAAGTACACCTTGTCCAGCAGCTTCACCCCGTCCACGGTGAGGGAGACATCCTTCACCGTCAGCACGTCCTTGCCCAGCTCCCGCTCGGCCTGGAAGCCCACGAAGGGATAGCGCCGGGTGGAGCAGGGCATTTCCTCCACGGTCAGCTTGTCCAGCAGCTTTCTTCTGGCGGTAGCCTGCTTGGCCTTGGACTTGTTGGCGGAGAAGCGCTGAATGAACAGCTGCAGCTCCTCAATCTTCTCCTGATTCTTCTTGTTCTTGTTGCGCAGCATGGCCTGAACCATCTGGCTGGACTCATACCAGAAGTCGTAGTTGCCCACATACATCTTGATCTTGCCGTAGTCAATGTCCACGGTGTGGGTGCAGACCGTATTCAGGAAGTGCCGGTCGTGGCTCACCGCAATGACCATGCCGGGGAAATCCAGCAGGAAATCCTCCAGCCAGTTGATGGCCTCGATGTCCAGGTTGTTGGTGGGCTCGTCCAGCATGACAATGTCCGGGTTTCCAAACAGCGCCTGGGCCAGCAGAATCTTCACCTTCAGCCGGGGGTCCACGCTGCCCATCACATCACCGTGCAGCTCCGTGCCCACGCCCAGGCCCTGGAGCAGACGGGAGGCGTCGGACTCCGCTTCCCAGCCCCCCAGCTCCGCGAACTCCGCCTCCAGATCGGCGGCCCGCAGGCCGTCTTCGTCGGAAAAGTCCGGCTTTTCATAGATGGCATCCTTTTCCTTCATCACGTCGTAGAGGTGCTGGTTGCCCATGATGACGGTGTCCATAACCGTGAAGTCATCGTAGGCGTTCTGGTTCTGCTTCAAAACGGACACCCGCTTGGTAGGGTCGATGGCAATGCTGCCGTTGGTGGAATCCAGCTCTCCGGTGAGAATCCGCAGAAAGGTGGACTTGCCCGCCCCGTTGGCGCCGATGATGCCGTAGCAGTTGCCGGGCAAAAACTGCAAATCCACGTGCTGGAACAGCCACTGGCCGCCAAACTGCATCCCCAAATTACTGACTGTAATCATAACTGACTCCTTTGTTATTCCAAATCACTTGCTTTGTGATATATGATAGAAACGGAGCGTCCCACGGACATTACCGAATACCCTATATCACTTAACAGCGCATACATACACATTATAATCATACCATAAATTTCAAAATAATCAATGGCGAATTGTGTGGGACAATACCGCTTAAATTCACAGCACACCGCACATTTTGGGGCGGCAGCCCACCTGAGAGTTTCTGGCATTTGTGAATAAAAAAAGAATTTTTCTCCACAGCCCTTGTATTTTCCAAAATGTGCGATATAATATTAGCACTCATTGACATAGAGTGCTAAACAACAGAATGGAAAGGAAACATTGACTATGGAAAAGATTCAGTTTAAGGCCGAGTCCCAGCGTCTGCTGGATTTGATGATCAACTCCATCTACACCCACCGGGAGATTTTCCTCCGGGAGATCATCTCCAACGCCTCCGATGCCATCGACAAGCTGGCCTATCAGGGCCTGACGGACAGCAGCCTGAACGTCAACAAGGATGATCTGAAAATCACCATCACCCGGGCCAAGGAAGCGCGCGTCCTCACCGTTTCTGACAACGGCATCGGCATGACCCGGGAGGAAATGGAAGAGAACCTGGGCACCATCTGCAAGTCCGGCTCCCTGAGCTTCAAGCAGGCCATGGAGCACAGCGACGATATTGACATCATCGGCCAGTTTGGCGTGGGCTTCTACTCCGCCTTCATGGTGGCCTCCTCCGTCACCGTGATTTCCAGAAAGGCCGGCCAGGAGCAGGCCTTCAAGTGGGTCTCCGACGGCGCCGACGGCTACACCATCGAAGAGTGCCAGCGGGAAACCTCCGGCACCGACGTGATCATGACTCTGAAGCCCGACACCGACGACGACAAGTACAGCGAATATCTGGACGAGTATGAGATTCGCAGCCTGGTGAAGAAATACTCCGACTACATCCGCTACCCCATCGTCATGGAGGTGGAGAAGTCCCGGAAGAAGGAGGATTCCCCCGAGGACAAGCCCGAATACGAGACCTATACCGAGATGGAGACGCTGAACTCCATGGTGCCCATCTGGCAGCGGAGCAAGAAGGACGTCACCGACGAGGAGTACGAGAGCTTCTACCGGGAGAAATTCTTCGACTACAACAAGCCCCTGCGGATCATCCACACCAGCGCCGAGGGAAGCGTCTCCTTCAAGGCCCTGCTGTATATCCCCGGCAAGGCGCCCTACGACTTCTACACCAAGGACTTCAAGCGGGGCTTGCAGCTGTATTCCTCCGGCGTGATGATTATGGAGAACTGCGAGGACCTGCTGCCCGAGCACTTCCGCTTCGTCCGGGGCATTGTGGACAGCCAGGATTTGAGCCTGAACATCAGCCGTGAAATGCTCCAGCACAACCGCCAGCTCACCGTCATTGCCCGGAACATCGAAAAGAAGATCAGATCCGAGCTGAAAGCCATGCTGGAAAACGACCGGGAGAAGTATGAGGAATTCTACGCCGCCTTCGGCCTCCAGCTGAAATACGGCACGGTTTCCGAGTACGGCGCCCACAAGGACAGCTGCCAGGACCTGCTGCTGTACTACAGCCACAAGCAGGGCAAGCTCATCAGCCTGAAGGAATATGTGGAGGCCATGCCCGAGGGCCAGGAGAAGATTTACTTCGCCCCCGGCGAAAACCGGGAGCACCTGAGCAAGCTCCCCCAGGTGGCACTGCTGAGCGACAAGGGCTACGACGTGCTGCTGTTCACCGAGGAGGTGGACGAGTTCGTGCCCCAGACCCTGATGACCTACATGGAGAAGAAATTCTGCAACATCACCACCGAGGACTTGGGTCTGCAAAGCGACGAGGAAAAGAAGCAGGCCGAGGAGAAGGCAGAGGAGCTCAAGGGCTTCACCACCTTCGTCAAGGAGAGCCTGGGCGAGCAGGTGAAGGAGGTTCGCCTGTCCCAGAATCTGGGCAGCTACCCCGCCGCCATGGTGCCCGAGGCCGGCATGAGCTTCGAGATGGAGAAATATATGAAGCGGGTGAACCCGGAGTTTGCCTATCCCGTAGGCCGGGTGCTGGAGCTGAACCCGGAGCATGAGGCTGTGAAAACGCTGCAGCGGGTGATGACCGAGGACCCGGTGCTGGCCAAGGACTACGCCCAGCTTCTGTGCTGCCAGGCCCAGCTCATGGCCCAGCTGCCCCTGGACGACCCCTT
>CAZYWM010000011.1:0-11597 GCA_964651615.1 uncultured Oscillospiraceae bacterium
AAGGTCAACCGATTTATGATTTACTGCCTGTATCACAGCCCTCAGGAGGTCCGCGCCTGGCTGGAATCCAGGCCGGACGATTCCCCCGATGAATTCGACTATGGCTTTGTCCTGAAGGAAACCGGGGAGCTGGTGGGGGAGGGCGGCATGTATTATCACCCGGAGGAGGGAATCTGGCACATCGGCTATAACCTCCGCTCCGACCTGTGGGGCAGAGGATTGACCACCGAGGCCATGAGGGCCATTATCGCCTATGTCCGCACCGTGCGGGAGGTGCGGGTCATTGAAGCCTGCCACGCCGTTGACAATCCCGCCAGCGGGGCCGTGATGCGAAAGCTGGGCCTGAGCTTTGTCCGGGACAGCCAGTACGCCAAACAGGACGGCAGCGAAATCTTCCCCGCCAAAACCTACCGATGGGAGGAAAACAGATGAAAATACAGCAGTGCGCCGCAAGGACGCACTGCTGACAGATCCCTTTACACAAGGGCCTTTGCACAGAAGCCTTTCTCTGATTCCGCTCAACGTCCTAACGCAAAGACGTTACCGGGCTGAGTTCGGGAGGAACGATGATTGACCATCCTCGTGCGAATTGGGGTGAAGCGCCCTGCGATTCAAGCGTTTCTCAGGTTCTTGCCAAACCGTCCACGTTCAGCACCACGCCGGTGATATAGGAGGCTTCTTCGGATGCCAGGAAGACGAAGGCGTTGGCAATGTCCTCCGGCTGGCCCAGGCGGCGCAGGGGAATCTGGGCAATGAGGGGATCGACCAGGTGCTTGGGCACGGCCTTCATCATGTCCGTTTCCGTGATGCCGGGGGCCACGGCGTTGACCCGGATGCCCTTGGCGCCAAGCTCCCGGGCCAGGGACAGCGTCATGCCGTTGATGGCAAACTTGGAGGTGGGGTAGGCAACGCCCGAGGGCTGGCCATAGCGGCTGACCATGGACGAGGTGTTCAGAATTACGCCGGAGCCCTGCTCCGCCATGGCGTCTACAATGGCCCGGGTGGCGTTGAACGCGCCCTTGACGTTCAAATCCATGATTTTGTCAAACTGCTCCTCCGTGTAGTTCAGGAAGGGGGTGCTGTCGGAGGCACCGGCGTTGTTCACCAGGATGTCCACCCGGCCGAACTTCTCCAGCACCTGGGCGAAGGCTTTGCGCACATCCTCCAGCTGTGTCAGATTGGGGCTGATGCCCATGACATCGGAACCGGGGAAAGCCTCCCGGAGGTTGGCAGCGGCTTTGTCGGCGTTGGCTTGGTTGGAGGCGGTGATGGCGACAATGGCACCCTCCCGCAGGAAGGCTTCGGCGGTGGCACGGCCAATGCCCCGGCTGCCGCCGGTGATGATGGCAACTTTTCCTTGTAATCTCATAATGAAACCTCCTCAAATGAAAGTATGGCAGGGAATGAATCATCCCACTGGAAATCCATGTGGCAATTATAACATAAGTCTTCCAAATTATAAAGAACTTTTTAGTGAATTATAACATTTTTTATAAAACGCTTCCAATGCCTTCATTTGGATTGGCAGAGCGGGGGTGATTCAGCTTTTGCCTGGCCCGCTTCAAAGGACAGTAATTTGCCCAACAATGTGGCGGTTAAAATGCTCCAGTTCCTCCGCCGGAATCCAAAGCTCCTGATGATAGCTTGCGCCCACCGTCCGAACCGGAAATTGAGAAATGTATGCGTCATCAATTTCAAAGGCCGTCACATAGCCTGTGTATTGGGCGTCGGCGCGGCGGCGGTTCCACTTTTCGGAAATCTCCCGGGCGTACCGTTCATTCAGCACCGGATAGAAAATCGGCTGCTCTGCCAGTCTGGGTGGAAAGGCGGTAAAGTTCGATTGGGCGATAAGGTCATATTCTGCCTGACCAACAGGGCGGTATAATCTCATAATGTTTTCCCTCCTTGGGAATCCATTATATTGCCAGATGGCTGGATACGCAAGAGAGCGATTTCAAAAACGCAAAATCCTGCCTATGTAAAGGCAGCCCGAAGCTGCCCCGGTGTTTTTATGCCGCCGCGTCCAGCATATTCTGAATATAGATGCCGTATCCCACAGTGGGGTCGTTGACAAGGACATGGGTCACTGCGCCCACCAGCTTCCCGTCCTGGATGATGGGGGAGCCGGACATGCCCTGTACAATGCCCCCGGTGGTTTCCAGCAGGGTGGGGTCGGTGATTTTCAGCAGCAGATTCCGTCCGTCCGCCCGGGAGGCGGGATAGACCTTCAGAATTTCCGCGGAGTAGTCTCCGGTGGCGGAGCCGTTGACGGTGGAGCGTATGGTGGCCTGCCCCGGGTGAACCTGCTCCGGAGCGGCAACGGGAATGGGTTCGCCCAGCCAGCCCCGGCTGGATTTGCCGAACACCCCCTGGGGGGTGTTGCGCAGCAGCTCTCCGCAGGCATCCACATCGTCGCAGCTGCCCTTGAGCTGCCCCGGATGGCCGCTCTTCCCCTTGGTGACGGACTGCACCTGGGCGGGGTAGGTGGTGCCCTGGGCCATTCTCAGCAGCACACCGCCGGAGCCGTTGACCCCATGCCCCAGTGCGCCGAACCGCCCGGTGTCCGGGTCATACCAGGTGACAGTGCCGATGCCGCTGATGCCCTGCTTCAAATACACCCCCAGCTTGGCGCCTTGATCTGTGGGGGTGATTTTCACCGGCAGCTCCAGCTCCTTGCCGCCCCGGCGGATGAGCAGGGAAGCGGGAGAGCCGGAGGAATCCAGGATGCTGCGAACCTCGTCGGTGTTATGCACGGCTTTGCCATTCACCTTGACGATCAAATCCCCGATTTTCAGCCCGGCGTCCCTGGCCTCGCTGCCCAGGGTATCATCAAAGGCGGCAATGGTTACAGTGTTGTCCCGTAGTTGAAGCCCCACCGTCTGTCCCACCGGCACCAGAAGGGGCTCCGCCTGGGCGGTGGAAAAAAATGCTGCCAAACAAACTGCCAGCACGATTGCCATTCGTCTCATGTTCAGTCCTCCATTTCCTGCAAGGTTAATATGCCGCAGATCATGGATTGTAACCGCTGAAAAAGTCGAAAAATCAGGAAGAGTATGGCCCGTTTGTCAAAATCAGGCATAAAAAATTAAGGAAACCCCGCAGCTCCTATTATGCGGTGTTGCCAAAAGAAAGAGGAATGAATATGAACGCGTTTTATTCGGAATTGGTTTCCCAGCTCCAGGCCCTGACGGAGGGGGTGCCCTATCTGACGGCGAATCTGGCCAATGCCGCCGCCCTGCTCTGGCAGACCCTTCCGGACATCAACTGGGCGGGATTCTATCAGCTTCATAAGAATCAGCTGATTCTCGGCCCCTTCCAGGGAAAGCCCGCCTGCATTCAGATTCCTGTGGGAAAGGGAGTCTGCGGCAGCGCGGTGGCGGAAAACAGAATTCAGCGGGTGGAAAATGTCCACGACTTCCCCGGGCACATCGCCTGCGACAGCGCCTCCAATTCAGAAATTGTGCTGCCCCTGTACTGCCGGGGCGAAATCTGGGGCGTGCTGGACATTGACAGCCCTTTGCTGAATCGCTTTTCTTCGGAGGATGAAGCGGGGCTGATGGCGGTTTCAACAGTAATCAGTGAAGTCATTTCAAGAATTGCTTAATTCTCTCAGAAGTTTCCCCTTGCATATTCGGCAGAGATTATGTAATATATAAGGAAAGTGTGCCACTCATGATAGGATTTGGTACAAATAAGAATGATAAAGGAGTGTACAGATTATGGGTCTTGTGAAAGCAGTTGCAGGTTCCGTTGGGGGCGTTCTGGCCGACCAGTGGAAGGAATATTTTTATTGTGACGCAATCCCCGAGACTGTTTTGGGGGTCAAGGGCAGCAAGCGGGTTTCCGGCCGTTCCTCCAACAAGCGGGGCTCCGACAACCTGATTTCCGATGGCAGCGTCATTGCCGTGGCCGACGGACAGTGCATGATGATTGTGGATCAGGGCAAGGTGGTGGAGTTTTCCGCCGAGCCCGGTGAATTCGTCTATGATGCCTCCACCGAGCCCTCCATCTTCTCCGGCAATCTGGGCCAGAGCATTTTGGAGACCTTCAAAACCGTGGGCAAGCGCTTTGCCCTCGGCGGGGATACCGGTAAGGATCAGCGGGTCTACTACTTCAATTTGAAGGAATTGGTGGGCAACAAGTATGGCACCCCCAGTCCCGTGCCCTTCCGGGTGGTGGATCGGAACATCAACCTGGACTGGGAGATTTCCATCCGCTGCTTTGGCGAGTACAGCTTCCACATCTGCGATCCGCTGCTGTTCTATACCAACGTCTCCGGCAATTTTGAAGGGGAGTACACCCGGGATCGGTTGGAAGGGCAGATGAAAACCGAGCTGCTCACCGCCCTGCAGCCCGCCTTTGCCAGAATTTCCGAGATGGGCATCCGCTACAGCAGCCTCCCGGGGCATACCATGGAGCTGGCCGACGCCCTGAACGAGGTGCTGTCCAAGAAATGGCGCGACCTCCGGGGCATTGAAATCGTCTCCTTCGGTGTTTCCAGCGTGAAGGCCTCCGAGGAAGACGAGAAGATGCTCAAGGACATGCAGCGCACCGCTGTTTACTCCAATCCCAACATGGCCGCTGCCTATGACGTGATGGCCCGGGGCGACGCCATGAAGACCGCCGCCGGGAATTCCGCCGGGGCGATGACCGGATTTATGGGCATGGGCATGGCCCAGGGCATGGGCGGCGGCAACAATGCGGCCCAGCTGTTCCAGATGGGGCGGCAGGCTGCCCCGGCTGAAGGCTGGAGATGCAGCTGCGGCGCCACCGTCACCGGCAAGTTCTGCCCGGAATGCGGCGCCAGGAAGCCGGAACCCGCTGCCGGCTGGACCTGCTCCTGCGGCGCGGTGAACCAGGGGAAATTCTGCTCTGAGTGCGGCGCCCGGAAGCCCGCCGGGGCGCCCCAGTACCGGTGCGACAAGTGCGGCTGGATGCCCGAGGATCCCAAAAATCCCCCCAGATTCTGCCCGGAATGCGGCGATAAATTCGGCGACGAGGACATTATCTGATCTTCCCTTCCGAAGAGGGGGCGCTGCGCGTTTAAGCAGCGCCCCGAGAAAGGAGCATACCCTATGGCAAATGAGATTACCAATTACCAGTGTCCCTCCTGCACCGGCCCCCTGCATTTTGGCAGCGAATCCGGTGTGCTGGAATGCGATTACTGCGGCAGCCGCTTCACGGTGGACGACATTGAGGACATGTTCGCCGAAAAGAACGCCCACGCCGAGGATGCTGCCCGGGAGCTGGAAGAAAAAGAGGCGGAGGAGCACATCCGCCAGGGCCAGTGGGACATGGAGGCCGCCGGAGAGGAATGGGGGGAGGAGGAAGAAAGCCTTCACGCTTACAATTGCCCCTCCTGCGGCGCGGAGCTGATCTGCGACGAGACCACCGCCGCCACCTCCTGCCCCTACTGCGGCAATCCCTCCATCATCCCCGGCAAGCTCTCCGGCAGCAAAAAACCGGATTTGATCATCCCCTTCAAGGTGGACAAAACCGCCGCCGTGGCGGCGCTGAAAAAGCACTGCTCCCACAAGCCCCTGCTGCCCAAGGCCTTCAAGTCGGAAAACCACATTCAGGAAATCAAGGGCGTCTACGTGCCCTTCTGGCTGTACGATGCCCAGGTCAGCGCGGATATGACGTTCAATACCACGAGAGTCCATACCCACACCACCCCCAAGGAGTACATCACCGAGACAGACCATTTCCTGGTGCACCGGACGGGCACTCTGGATTTCAAAAATGTGCCGGTGGACGGCTCCAGCCAGATGCCCGACGGGCACATGGATGCCATCGAGCCCTATCAGTTTGAGGAGCTGAAGCCCTTTTCCCTGGCCTATCTTCCGGGCTTTCTGGCCGACCGCTACGATATGTCCAAGGAGGAGTGCGCCTCCCGGGCAAATCAGCGCTGCGCCGCCAGCACGGAGGACGCCATCCGGGGGACGGTGATGGGTTACGCCTCCTGCATTACCACCCGGAAAAATCTGGACATCCGGCCCGGCCAGGTGAAATACGCCCTGCTGCCGGTGTGGATGCTTTCCACCCAGTGGAAGGGGAAGAATTTCCTCTTTGCCATGAACGGCCAGACCGGGAAATTCATCGGCGATCTTCCCATTGATAAGGGAAAGCTGGCGCTGTACTGCGCCGGGGCGTTTGTGGCGGCTGCGGCGGTGTCGCTGCTGTTCCTGCTGTAGAGGAGGGGAGAAGATGAAACGTTATTTTGCGATTCTCCTGGCGCTGCTGCTTGCCGCCTGCCTGGCTGTGACGGCATTTGCCACCGGCGAGCAGCTGAGCCATGTCATCGACCGGGCGGGACTCTTCACCGATGAGCAGCGCCAGGCCCTGGAGCAGCGGGCCCAGACCATCAGCGAAACATATGACTTTGGGGTCTATATCGTCACGGTGGAGGATTTCAAGGACTACACCAATTCCTCCAGAATTGAAAAATTCGCCGTGAAGTTCTATGATGAAAACAATTTTGGCTGCGGGGATGATCGCGCCGGAACCATGCTGATGCTCAGCATGGCGGAACGGGATTACGACCTGGACTTCAACAGCCGTCGGGCGGACACCATCTTTACCGAAGCCGGGCGGGACTGGATGGAAAACCGGTTCCTGGTCCATTTCAGAGGCAACGATTTTTACAGCGGCTTCAATGAATATCTGAACACCTGCGAGGAGTATTTGCGGGCGGCCCAGGAGGGAACGCCTGTGGGGCAGGGACAGGGCAGCTCCACCGGCGGCGGGAAGCTATCTCCCGCCATTGCCCTGATTCCGGGAGCCATCGCGGCCCTGCTGGCGGGAGTCATCACCTGCGCCCCCATGCACTCCGCCAAAATGAAGCGGGAAGCCGACCAGTATGTGGTTCGGGGCAGCCTGAATCTCATCCGCCGGTCGGATATGTTCCTGCACCGCAGCGTTTCCCGCCGCCCCCGGGAGACCCAGACCTCCAGCGGTTCCCACAGCTATTCCTCCGGCAGCCACTCCGGAAGAAGCGGGAAATTCTGATACCATTCAATGCCCCCGCTGAGCGGGGGCATTATTCACGAAAACGGCGGGGCTTTTCGGCGAAAAAACGGCGGGATTATGCTTTGACTTCTATGGAAAAGGGGAGTATAATTCGACTCGCTGAGTATTGATATGGGAGGAAAATTTCACATGGTGAAGAGAAGGGAAAGAAACATGCTCCAGGGGCCTTTGGCCATGGGCATTCTGATGTATACCCTGCCAATCATCCTCACCAGCTATTTGCAGCTGCTGTTCAATGCGGCGGACCTGGTGGTGGTGGGACGCTTCTGCGGCAGTGTTTCCGTGGCGGCGGTAGGGGCTACCGGCGCCATTACCAATCTGATTGTCAATTTGTTTATGGGCTTGTCCGTGGGCGCCGGTGTGGCGGTGGCCCATGCCATCGGCAGCCGGGAGTCCCAGACGGTTCACCGCACGGTGCACACGGCCATGCTCACCGCGTTGATCGGCGGTGTGGTTCTGACGGCGGTGGGAATTGCTTATTCGCCCACCTTCCTGCGGTGGATGGACACGCCGGAAAATGTGCTGCCCCTGTCCAGCGTGTATATGCGCATCTATTTTGCCGGCATGACCTTTACATTGGTGTATAACTACTGTACGTCCATCCTTCGGGCTGCCGGAGACACCCAGAGCCCCATGATTATTCTCATGGCCGCGGGCGTGGTCAATGTGATTCTGAACGTGGTCTTTGTGGCGGCGTTCCACATGAATGTGGCGGGGGTGGCGCTGGCCACGGTGATCTCTCAGGCCCTTTCTGCCCTTGCGGTCACGCTGGTGATGATGCGCCGGAAGGATGACATTCGGTTTTACCCCGCCAAAATGCGGATATATCTGCCCCAACTGAAAAAGATTGTTCGCATTGGACTTCCGGCGGGCATTCAGGGGGCTACCTTCTCCGTGTCCAACGTGATTATCCAGTCCGCCCTGAACTCCTTTGGAGAGGTGGTGGTCTCCGGCAACGCGGCGGTATCCAATCTGGAGGGCTTCTGCTATTCCACAGTGAACGGCTTCCACCAGGCGGCGGTGAACTACATCGGCCAGAATGTGGGCGCCCAGCAGTATGACCGGGTGAAGAAAATATTCAGGCTTTGTATGCTCTATGCCTCCGCGGCCGGCCTGCTGGTGGGCGGGGCGCTGACCATTTTCCGGCGCCCCCTGCTGAGCATCTACATCACCGATTCCCAGGAGGCCCTGGAAGTGGGCATGATTCGGGTATTCTACACCTCTGCCCCCTATTTCATCTATGGCTTGCTGGATGCGGCGGCAGGCTCTCTGCGGGGACTGGGCGCGTCCACCATCTCCATGCTGATTTCCGTGCTGGGCATCTGCGGCTCCCGGCTGCTGTGGATATTCACAGTATTCCAGATTCCGGAGCTGCATACCCTGGCCTGCCTGTATTCCTCCTATCCCATTTCCTGGATTCTCACTGCCATTGCCGAGTTTGTGGCGTTTCCCATTATTTTCCGGCGAATGGCAGAAAGAAGCAGACTGCCGGGATAATAACCGCGATAAACACAAAACCGTCTCACCTTTTGTTGGGTGAGACGGTTTTTGTGTTACAGCATTTCCAGAATTTTCGCCTTGGGAATGGCGCCCACGGACTGCTTGACCACCTGGCCGTTTTTGAACACCAGCAGGGTGGGGATGCTGGACACATGATAGGAAATGGCCAGCTCCTGCTCCTCGTCCACATTGACCTTGCAGACCTTCACATCCGGGCGCTCAGCCGCTACCTCTTCCAGCACCGGGGCAATCATCCGGCAGGGGCCGCACCAGCTGGCCCAAAAATCCACCAGGACGGTTTTGGCGCTCTCTTTCACAATGCTCTGAAAATTATCCTGATTCACATGAAGAACAGACATATTCATTCTCCTTTCACAACTACAGGGTGTGTTATTTCCGTGCCCATCATAATGGAAAATTCAGGAAAAAGCAAGTGGTTTCCTCGAAAATCGAAGGTAATCCTTTTTTAAAATTCCCTTAATGAATCCTTAAGCTCTCCGGAGTTGACATTTTGCATGGGATGGATTATGATGGGGCAGATGAAATATGACCCTTGACGGAGGAATTGATAAATGAAAAAAGCTGCTGCTTGGGTGCTGACCGGCTGCCTGATGCTGAGCCTGTCATCCTGCTCTGTAAAAGAAAATCATGTGTTTGTGCAAAAGGTTTCCAGCCTTTCCCAGATGAGCGGCATCGGCGCCAATGACCGCTTTAACGGCATGGTGGTTTCCGAAAGCGTGACAGAAATTAAGCGTGACGAGGATAAGGTGGTGGAGGCGGTCTATGTCCGGGAGGGCGACGATGTGACCGAGGGGCAGAAGCTCTTCACCTATGACACCGACCAGCTCCAGCTGACCCTGGAAAAACAGAAGCTGGAATTGGAGCAGCTGGCCTCCTCCATTGAAAATTACGGTGTGCAGATTGCCCAGCTGGAAAAGGACCGGGACCGGGCCTATTCGGCGTCGGACAAGCTGAAATATACCCTCCAGATTCAGACCAATCAGATCGATTTGAAGGAAGCGGAGCTGAAGCTGAAAACCAAGCAGTCTGAGGTGCAGAAGAGTGAGCACCTGCTGGCCAACGCCCTGGTGACTTCTCCGGTGGATGGCCGTGTCACCAGCATCAACGAGGAGGGCGGCACCGACGATTACGGCAAGCCCAAGGCCTACATCACCATCCAGCAGACCGGCTCCTATCGGGTGAAGGGAACCCTGAATGAAATGCAGCGAGGGGCCATCATGGAGGGGAACCGGATGCGCATGGAATCCCGGCTGGACCCCAGCCAGTTCTGGATGGGCACTGTCACTCTGGTGGACTATGAGAATCCGGTTCAGGGAAATAACAGCCGTTATGTCATCTCGAGTTCCGACGAGATGGGCTCCTCCAGCCGGTATCCGTTCTACGTGGAGCTGGACAGCAGCGACGGAATGATTCTGGGCCAGCACCTGTACATGACAGTGGCAGGGGAGGAGGAAAAGACGCTGGAGGGCGTGACCCTCGGCAGCTCCTTCCTGTGCTATGACGAAGAGGGGAATACCTATGTCTGGGCGGACAATCAGGGAAAGCTGGAAAAGCGGACGGTGGAGCTGGGAGAGCACGACATGATGCGCGACGCCTACCAGATTCTCTCCGGCCTGGAGGACAGCGACTATGTGGCATTCCCGGATGAAACGGTGTGCGTCGAGGGCGCTCCCACCACCAAGACGGCACAGGAAGGCGGGAAAGAGCAATGACCATCCTGAAGCTGACCGACATCTGCAAGGACTATCTCCAGGGCAAGCAGACCGTCCGGGTGCTGAAGAACATCAATTTGACGGTGGAGCAGGGGGAATACCTGGCCATCATGGGCCCCTCCGGTTCCGGCAAGAGTACCCTGATGAATCTCATTGGCTGCCTGGACGTGCCCACCTCCGGCACCTATGAGCTGAACGGAAAGAATCTGAAAAACACCAGTGACAACGCACTGGCGGAGATTCGCAACAAATACATCGGCTTCGTGTTTCAGAGCTTCCACCTGATGCCCAAGCTGGACGCGGTGGACAATGTGGCCCTGCCCCTGCTGTATGCCGGGGTGTCGCTGAAAGAGCGCCGGGCCAGAGCCGTGGAGGCGCTGAACGCCGTGGGCTTGGGGGACCGAATTCACTTCCGGCCCAACCAGCTCTCCGGCGGCCAATGCCAGCGGGTGGCCATTGCCCGGGCCATTGTGACGAAGCCCACCCTGCTGCTGGCGGACGAGCCCACTGGCGCGCTGGATACCAAGGCAGGCAACCAGATCATGGATATTTTCCGCGCCCTGAGCAACGATGGCATGACCATCATCATGATTACCCATGAACCCACCATTGCCGAATGTGCGGACAAAACGTATCATATTCTGGACGGCGAACTGTTGACCAAGGGAGGTGCTCTGTCCAATGAAGAATCCTAAAAAAATAATCATCATCGCAGCTGTGATTGCCGCGCTTGGTGTTGGCTGCCTTTTTGGCTGGAATTATCTGCGGCAGAACAATGCGCAGCCGGTGAAGGTTTTTTCCTTTGAAAATGTGGGTATGACCCAATACTGGGGCGACACCAAGGAGAGCTACGGCCCCGTCTCCACAGACAATATTCAGACCGTCTACCTCAGCGACACCCAGACTGTCTCCGAAATCCTGGTGGAGGAGGGGCAGACGGTAAAAAAGGGCGACCTGCTTATGAGCTTTGATACCACCCTGTCCCAGCTGGAGCTGGAACGGAAGGATTTGGAGATTCAGAAGCTGGAAATGGATTTGGAGGAGGCCTATAAGGAGGCCCAGCGAATCAGCTGGATGGCTCCCATGGGCGTTCCCCCCACGGAGCCCTCCACCCAGCCCACCGCGCCGGCGACGATTATGTTCCGAAACGGGGACTATTCCCTGTTCAAGGAGAAAGGCCACGACGGTTCCTCCCCGGAGCTGGCGATGGTCTGCTGGATGCCCATGGACAAGCAGATCAACAAGGAATTTTTGCAGGAAAAGCTCGGCGAGCTGATTCAGGAGGAGCCGCAGCCCACCGATCCCAGCAATCCCACCGATCCCGGCAACCCCACT
>CAZYWM010000011.1:11697-31869 GCA_964651615.1 uncultured Oscillospiraceae bacterium
GGAGGAGCCGCAGCCCACCGATCCCAGCAATCCCACCGATCCCGGCAACCCCACTAATCCCACCGATCCCGGCAACCCCACTGATCCCACCGATCCCGGCGCATCCGGAGAGACGACGGCTCCCACAGAGCCTGCCACTACGGAACCTGCTACCACGGAGTCTGTACAGGAGTCTACGGCTCCCAGCATTTCCGGGGATGAGAATCTGGTTTCCTTCACCGCCCTCCTCACGGAGGATGGGACAGAAACCACCGCATCCACAGACGGGACCACCGCGCCAACCGGTGAAACCACCGCGCCAACCGGTGAAACCGCTGTACCCACCGAGGGTGGCGATATGCCTACGGAAGGCGGCGATACCCCCACGGAGGGCGGCAATACTTCCACCGGGAGCGGTGATACGCCTACGGAAGACAACAATACCGGCGATACCCCCACGGAAGGCGATGACACGCCCACCGAGGAACCCACCGCTCCGGAAAAGTACGGCACCGTGGTCTGCAATGACTCGGTCAATATCCGCAGCGGCCCCGGCACGGATTATCCCATTGTGGACAGTGCGGTCAATGGCCAGCGGGTGGCGATTTATGAGATCGTGAATGTGAACGGTACCGGCTGGGGCCGCATTGGTGAGGGACGCTGGATTTGCCTGAACTATGTGGTGCTGGACGGGGCGCCTACCCAGCCCCCGGAAAACACCGGCTCCACCCAGCCCACAGAAACCACCGCTCCCACCCAGCCTACAGAAACCACCACTCCTGCGCAGCCTACAGAAAATACCGATCCCACGCAGCCTACTGCCGGGACGACTGACCCCACCCAGCCCACGGAGGCAACGGACCCCACGGAAGCCACCGACCCCACCGGGGAAGAGCCGGAGAAGCAGTGCTATCCCTATTATGTGGTGTTCAAGGTCACGGAGAATAACTATCTCAAGGGCGAGCTGCTGGTCTGGCAGGGCGCTCATGTGAACTCCGACGGCAGCTTCTCCTTCTTTGACGCCCGGAATGTGGAGGACATCAGCATCCGTGAGCAGCCGCCGGAGGAAACCGAGCCGACGGCAGACTGGATGGGCAGCGGCTACACCTACACAGAAATCCAGAAGATGAAGGAAGAGCAGGCTAGAAAGATCAAGGATTTGGAGCTTCAGCTGAAGCTGGCGGAAGCGGATATGAAGATCATGGAGCGGGAGCTCAGCGACGGCAACATCTACTCCGAGCAGGACGGCAAGGTCATTTCCCTGCTCACCGAGGAGGACGCAAAGCTGAATTCCCAGCCCATTATGAAGGTCTCCGGCGGCGGCGGCTATTATGTGGATGCCTCCGTCAGTGAGCTGGACCGGGATACGGTTGCCATCGGCATGGAGGTCACAATCAATGACTGGGATACCGGCAATACCTACACCGGCGAGGTAATCTCTGTGGGGGACATCCCCAACTCCAACAGCAGCTACAACGGCATGAACAATCCCAACGCCTCCAGCTACCCCTTCCGGGTATTTGTGGACGAGAGCGCCGATCTGAAGGCGGGCAGCTATGTCAGCGTGGAGTATTCCTCCGCCGCGGAGGGCGGCATCTATCTGCAAAATCCCTTCCTCCGTACCGTCCAGGGCAGAAGCTTTGTCTATGTCCTTGGAGAGGACGGCAAGCTGGAAGAGCGCACCGTCACCGTGGGCAAGACCCTGGGCGGCAGCTATACCCAGATTCTGGAAGGATTAACCGAAGAGGATTATATCGCCTTCCCCTACGGCAAGAACGTGAAGCCCGGTGTTCCTGCGGAAAAAGGCGACCTGCGGGATCTCTACAACTGATGGGGAGGACAGAACATGTTTGAAAATGTACGTCTGGCCTTTCAGGGTGTCTGGGGTCACAAGATGCGAAGCATCCTGACCATGCTTGGCATCATCATCGGCATCGCCGCCATCATCACCATCGTCTCCACCATCAAGGGCACCAACGAGCAGATCAAGGAAAATCTGATCGGCGCGGGCAACAATGTGGTTACGGTGAAGCTGAACCAGAGCGGCTACCCCTATGATCTGTCCTGGAATGCAGTCCCTCCCGGAGTTCGCCCCATTTCGGAATCCACCCGTCAGGACTTGGAGGCGATTCCGGGCGCCCAGAAGGTATCCCTCTACCGCTCCCGGGACTATTCTGAAAATGTTTATTACAAAAACACGTCCTTCAGCGGCAGCATGTATGGGGTGGACAGCAACTATTTCGCGGCTTATGGCTATCAGATCCGCTCCGGCCGGGGCTTTACCCAGGCGGACTATCAGAATTTCCGCAAGGTGGCCATTGTGGATGCCAATGCCATATCCGGGCTGTTCTCCGGCGGCGATCCCATTGGAGAGCCCATCGAAATTCAGGGAGATGTGTTTACGATCATTGGTGTTGTGGCCATGTCCCAGGAGTTCACGCCCACCATCAATTCCATAAGCGATTACCACATGTATTCCGGGAACTCCGGAGGAGCCATCTTCATCCCGGACGCGGTGTGGCCGGTGGCCTATCAGTTTGATGAGCCCCAGAATGTGGCCATCAAGGTGGAAAATACCGACGTGATGACCACCGTGGGCCAGAGCGCCGCGGATATTCTGACGGAGCGGCAGTTTGTGGGTGATCGTGGTGAATTCGATTACCGCAGCCAGGATATGCTGGAACAGGCGCAGCAGCTTCAGAAAATGAGCCAGGCCACCAACACCCAGCTGATTTGGATCGCCAGCATCTCGCTGCTGGTGGGCGGCATCGGCGTGATGAACATCATGCTGGTGTCCGTCACCGAGCGGACGGCCGAAATCGGACTGAAAAAGGCCATTGGCGCAAAGAAACGGCGGATTCTGATGCAGTTTCTCACCGAGGCCGCCGTGCTCACCAGCCTGGGCGGCATCATCGGCGTGGCCACCGGCATCGGCATGGCGGAGCTGATTTCCCGGATGATGGAGATTCCTGTGGCCATCAGCGTTCCCGCCATTGGCATCAGCGTGGCCTTCTCCACCCTCATCGGCGTGGTGTTCGGCTTGCTCCCTGCCACCCAGGCGGCCAACCTGAATCCCATCGAAGCCCTTCGCAGAGTATGACCCCAACATCGCCCCGGCATCTGATATGCCGGGGCGATGTTTGACGTTGTTTTTTTGGAAATTAGTGGTATACTATCAACAGACGCAATATATGGAGGCCAAAAGAAATGAAATTGGTTGCAAAAACTGCCCTGTCAGTGCTGCTGGCGCTGCTTCTCTGCGGATGCGCTCAGGTTGTGCCGGAGCCCACCCAGCCCAAGGTGGAACGGGTGAATATGGTGGTGACGGAGCAGATGCTCCTGGATTTTGAGCAGAATTACCCCGACCTGGTGGAGGCGGATTTTACCGGCAGCGAATGCTATGACGCCATTCGTGCCTATGCCGCCCGGAATCCCCAGGTGAAGGTCCGCTACCTGGTGCGGCTGGGAAGCACGGGAGCCGACCCGGACGCAGAGGTTCTGGACTTGAATCCCGGAGATTTTGACTATGACGTTCTGCGGCAGAATCTTCGCCATCTGACCAAGCTCCAAAAGGTATCCATTCAGCAGGCGGCGCTGACACCGGAGCAGGTCAGGCTTCTGCGGCAGGAGAACCCCAATGTGCAAATCGAGTGCGGCGTGGATTTCTGCGGCATTCTCTGCGATGAGAATACCTCGGAACTGGACCTTTCCGGCCTGGAGCCGGAGACGGTGCTGTCCTCCGCCGCTCTGCTGTCCGAGCTGCCCAATCTGCGGCAGATTGAACTGATGACCGGGGACGATACCACGGCCTACACCCTGGAACAGGCGGCCCAGCTGCAGGAATATGTCCCCGAGGCATTGCTGCATTTCTCCTTCGACCTGTTCGGCCAGCGTGTTTCTACCACCGATGGGGAAGTGAGCTATGCCAATAAAGCCATTGGCAACCAGCCTGGAGCGCTGGATACCCTGCGGATGGCCCTGACGGTGATGCGGGGCTGCGAACGCCTGGTGCTGGACAATTGCAGATTCTCCAACGAAGAGCTGGCGGAGGTTCGGGAGGAATTCCGGGGAAGTACCAAGGTTGTCTGGCGGGTGTGGTTTGGCGAGGGCGGCTGCCTGACGGACCGGACGGTGATCCGCCATGTGTACGGGCTGTACGATTACAACAGCGCGAATCTTGTTTACTGCGAGGATGCGGAGTTCCTGGATTTTGGTCACAATGAAGTGCTGAAACAGTGCGATTTCATTGCGGGAATGCCCAAGCTTCGGGCGGCGATCCTCTCCGGCTCCATGATTTCCGATCTGAGCCCTCTGGCCGGATGTCAGAACCTGGAATTTCTGGAGCTGACCTACTGCGGCTATGTGACGGACATTGCGCCCCTATCCAACTGCCAGAACCTCCAGCGGCTGAACATCGCCTATACCAAGGTCTCCGACTTGTCCCCGCTGGATGGACTGAATTTACAGGTTTTGGTGGATGCCCGCTCCCAGACCGGGGAGGAGGAACGCTCCCGGTTTGACGAGCTCCATCCCGACTGCCTGGTGCAGCACACCGGGGACGCCAAGGACGATTTCCCCTATGGCTATCCCTGGCGCTATGAGCCAAACGGCGACCCCAACGAATACTACGCCCTGCTGAAAGAGAAATTTGGCTACCCCAATCCCACCAACACCCTTTACTGATAATCAGCAAAAGCTCCTTCGGGAGCTTTTTGTTGTTTTTTCAGGAAAGATATGATAAGATAAAATGCGCGCAGCCCAAAAGGCTGGCAGGCTTTTTAATTTCTGAACCGATATAGAAATGAGGTTTGATCATGATTTCCAGCATTGTATTCGACATGGGCGGGGTATTGATCCGGTGGAATCCGGAGGACATGCTCCGGCAATATGAGCTATCTCGGCAGGATATGGAAATCCTGAACCGGGAGCTGTTTAAAAGTGTGGAATGGATTCAGCAGGACCGGGGCATTCTCTCGGAAGAGGAGCTGGCGCGGCTGGTGTGCGCCAGAATCCCGGAGCGCTTGCACCAGCCGGTGAAAACGCTGGTTTATGGCTGGCACAGAAGGCATCTTTCCCCCATGCCGGGGATGGCGGAGCTGGTGCGGGAGCTGAAGCAGGCGGGCTATCACATCTATCTGCTCTCCAATGCTAGCCTGGCCCTGCGGGAGTATTTCCCCCGGATCCCCGGGTCGGAGTGCTTTGACAAGCTGATGGTTTCCGCGGAGGAGAAGCTGCTGAAGCCCTCCCACGAAATATTTGAGCGGCTGTATGAGAAATTCGGCCTGACCCCCGGGCAGTGCTGGTTTATAGACGACTCCCCCCAGAATGTGGAGGGGGCAATCCAAACCGGCATGGGAGGCAGCGTATTTTATGGAGATGTGAAAAGGCTTCGGCGGGACCTGATTCAGGCGGGCATCCGCTGCCGGGAGTGAGGAGAACAAAATGACGTTAGAAGAACTGAAAGTGAAACTGGACGAGGCGGGATATGTCTATGATGATGTTCTTGCCACGGTGCTCTATGTGTCCCTGACCCTGGGCCGCCCCCTGCTCATTGAGGGCGCCGCCGGGGTGGGCAAAACCGAGGTGGCCAAGGTCATGGCCGCCGCCCTGGGCCGGGAACTGGTGCGGCTGCAATGCTATGAGGGCCTGGACGAAAGCAAGGCCCTCTATGAGTGGAACTATCAGAAGCAGCTGCTGGCCATTCAGGTGAACATGAACACCACCTCCGCCGACAGCCTGACCCGGGAGCTGTTCTCCGATGAGTACCTGCTGGAGCGGCCGCTGCTGAAATCCATCCGCTCCGAAAAACCGGTGGTACTCCTTATCGACGAAATCGACAAGGCGGATGAGGAATTCGAGGCCTTCCTGCTGGAGCTGCTGTCCGAGCAGCAGGTCACTGTGCCGGAGATCGGCACCATTCGGGCGAAATCCCTGCCCTTCGTGGTGCTCACCTCCAACCGGGCGAGGCCCCTTTCTGAGGCATTGCGCCGCCGGTGCGCCTATCTGCACATCGACTACCCGGACATGGAGAAGGAGCTGCGCATCCTGCGCAGAAAGCTGCCCCATGTGGACGACCGGCTCTGTGCCCAGGTGGCCCTGGCCGTTCAGAAGCTGCGCGGCAGCGAGGCCATCCTGAAAAAGCCCTCCATTGCCGAGACTCTGGATTGGGCGGCGGCGCTGGACGCCCTGGGGGTGCGGGAGCTGACGCCGGATGTGCTGCGGCAGACTGCCGGATTTGTACTGAAAAACAACGAGGATTTGGAGATACTGGCAGGGGAGGAAGATGCCCACTGCGGCCGCTGCCAGGAGCACAGCCATGGCTGAGCCGGGGGTATATCTGGAAAAGCTCTCCGCTTTTTCCCGGCTGCTGCGGCGAAAGGGGCTGAATGTGGGCCCCGGAGAGACCGGCGACGCTGCCCGGGTGCTTACGGCCCTGGGGCTGGCAGACCGGGAGATGGTAAAAACCGCGCTGCGCACCGTCTATGCCAGCAGCCGGGAAGAGCAGCTGACCTTTGACACCGTGTTTGACGGCTTCTTCCTCTCAGAGGAGCGGATGCGCCAGCAGGCCAGGCAGCAGCAGGAAAAGGAGCAGGAGCTGGAGCGCCGCCGCCGGGAGGCGGAGGAGGAGCTGGAGCAAATGGGCCAGCAGGCCAGGCTCTCTCAGCAGCAGCGGCAGACCTACGTCACCATGCCCGAGGAGGCCAGGCAGCGGTTAAAGGACTTCGCTCAGCGCTACAAGAACAATATGGAGCGCAATCCGGGGCTCTACAGCGAGTTCATCCACTCTGTCTTTGCCAAAACCATTTTGGAGCAGCAGCTGCTCATGGAGAACGCGGGGGAGAACTGCATGGAATCCGACCCTGAGGTGGGAATTCTCTACCGGGATTTGGGGGCGTTTCAGGACTCCGAGATTCCCAAGGCCATCTCCATCATCCAGGGAATTGCCAAGCAGATCAACGGAGAGCTGTCCTCCAAGAGGAAAGCCGGGGCCCACGGAGGAAAGCTGGACTTCCGCTCCACCATCCGCAGAGGGCTGGAAACCGGCGGAACCTTCCAGCGGCTGCGCTACCGGAAAAAGCGGGAGCACCGGAAGAAGCTGGTGATCCTATGCGACGTGTCCGGCTCAATGGTGCAGTTTTCGGAATTTGCCCTCCGGTTTATTCAGTCATTGAACCAGGTTTCGGAGAATTCCCAAACCTTCCTCTTTTCCGAGGGGCTGGTGGAGGCGGATGCCTTTCAGCTGCGCAACATGGACTCCTTCCGCAGTTTTGTCCGGGAGTCCGGCATCTATGGCCGGGGTACGGACCTGGGCACCGCGTTGAAAGAAATCTGCTCCCGCCGTCCGGCTGTCCTGGGGGCGGGAACCACGCTGATTATCCTTTCGGATACCAAGACCATCGACCAGTCCAGAGCCGTTCAGGCGGTGCTGGAGGCCAAGCGCCAGGCGGCTAGGGTGATCTGGCTGAATCCCATCCCGGAGGGGAAATGGCAGTATCTGCGCAGCGTCCAGGTCATGGCAGCCCTGGTGCCCATGCTCAGCTGCAGCACCCTGCGGGAGCTGGCGGCGGCAGGGCGAAAACTGGCGCAGCTTTCTTAAAAATGTTGATATGGCCGGAGACTTGAAGAGAGATATTTGTTGATTCTGACGAATTCAATTTTTTAATGGTAATTATTGAATTTTTCGATTGACACATTCCCGAGGTGGTGCTATAGTTATCCCACAGATGATTCCCAAGGGAAATCAATCGTTCGCGTTAAAGGAGAAACGAAACATGAAAAAGTTGATCGCAATGGTTCTGGCCGCCATGATGGTTCTGGCGATGGCTTCCGCCGCCCCCGCTGCCAAGGCGGAGGAGGCAAAGTACACGGTTGGCATTTGCCAGCTGATGCAGCACGCCGCTCTGGACACGGCTACCCAGGGCTTTATGGACGCCCTCACCGAGAAGCTGGGCGACAGCGTCACCTTTGACCTGCAAAATGCCCAGGGCGAGCCCACCACCTGCTCCACCATCGTCACCGGCTTCGTCGCCAACGAGTACGACCTGATTATGGCCAACGCCACCCCCGCGCTGCTGGCCGCCGTGTCCGCCACCGACACCATCCCCATCCTGGGCACCTCCGTCACCGACTATGCCACCGCCCTGGCCATTGACGATATGGATGCCTCCGTGGGCACCGGCATCAATGTCTCCGGCACCTCCGACGGCGTTCCCGCACAGCTCTACGCCGACGTCCTGATGGAGCTGATTCCCGAGGCCAAGAAGGTTTCCATTGTCTACTGCTCCGCCGAGCCCAACTCCGAGTTCCAGGCCGATCAGTTCATCGCCTGCATGGATGCCATTGGCGTGGAGACCACGGTCTACACCTTCACTGATTCCAACGACATTCAGGCCGTGGTGACGGCTGCCATCGAGGATGCCGACGCCATGTATATCCCCACTGACAACACCGCCGCCAGCAACATGACCATCGTGACCAACATTTGCGCCCCCGCCGGTATGCCCATCATCTGCGGTGAGGAAGGCATGTGCGGCTCCGGCGGCCTGGCGACCATCACCATCAGCTACTACGACATCGGATATGTCTGCGGCGAAATGGCCTATGACATTCTGGTGAACGGCGCTGACGTCTCCGCAATGCCCATCGGCTACGCCGCTTCCCCCGAGAAGAAGTACAACGCCGACTATGCCGAGGCCATCGCCTTTGAGATGCCCGAGGACTACGTGGCAATTGAAACTGAGTGATTCGGTAATTCCGGAATAAAACAGGGTCCCGGCAATCCAACCCTTTGCCGGGATTCTTTCTGCGCTCCGGTTTTCCGGGGGATTTTGACAGACTAGGAGGTTATTTATGCTGGATTCTCTTTTTTCAACGGTTGGAAGCTACTTCTCTTCTTTGAAGATTTCCGCTCTGCTGCGGGCTCTGCCCGGCGGCCTGGCCCAGGGCCTGGTCTGGGGCATTTTGGCGCTGGGCGTGTTTATGACCTTCCGGATGCTGGGCGTATCCGACCTGACGGTGGATGGCAGTATGGCCACCGGCGGCGCCGTGTGCATCATGCTGGTGCTCTCCGGGGTCAATCCCCAGCTTGCGCTGCTGGCGTCCTTTATGGCCGGAATGGTTGCCGGTGTGGTAACAGGTTTCCTCCATACCCGGCTGGGCATTCCGGACATTCTGGCCGGTATCCTCACCCAGATTTCCCTGTATTCCATCAATTTGAACATTATGGGCAAGGCCAATCAGGCGGTGAATGTGAATAAGGTCTCCTTCCTGTTCACCTCCAACGCAAGGTTCCTGACCCGCACCATCTGGATTGTGTTCGGAGTATGCCTGGCGCTGATCATCGCGCTGTATATGTATCTCGGCACAGAGCACGGCTCCGCCCTTCGGGCCACGGGCATCAATGGGAACATGGCCCGGGCCCAGGGCATCAACACCAATCGGATGAAGGTCATCGGCCTGGCCCTGAGCAATGGCCTGGTGGCTCTGTCTGGCGGCGTCATGTCCCAGTATCAGGGCTTTGCCGATGTGAAGATGGGCACCGGCGCCATTGTCATCGGCCTGGCTGCTGTCATCATCGGCGAGGTGCTGGGGGAAGCGCTGATGGGCAAGCATATGAATTTCTTCATCCGCCTCTCCTTTGTGGTGCTGGGCAGCGTGATCTACTATGTGGTCTATGTGTTCGTCCTCTGGCTGAAATTCCCGCCGGACGACATGAAGCTGCTCACCGCCGTGGTGGTTGCCATCTTCCTGGCGGTGCCCAACCTCCGTTCGGCAAAGAAGAATTCCTTCAGCCGCCTGGCCAAGCAGAACGCTAAGGCGCTGAAGCTGGGGAAGGAGGGCTGAAGATGCTGGAAATCAGAAATGTAAACAAGACCTTCAATCCCGGCACCATCAACGAAAAGAAGGCTCTGCAAAATTTGAATCTGACTCTGCAGGACGGGGATTTCTGCACCGTCATCGGCGGCAACGGCGCGGGCAAGTCCACCATGCTCAACGCCGTCTCCGGCGTGTGGCCGGTGGATTCCGGCTCCATCCTCATTGACGGGGAGGACATCTCCGGCCTGTGCGAATTCAAGCGGGCTCCCTTCCTGGGGCGGGTGTTCCAGGACCCCATGACCGGCACCGCCGCGGATATGCAGATTGTTGAAAACCTGGCCCTGGCCTCCCTGCGGGGGCAGAGGCGGAGCATGTTCCGCTGGGGCGTCCCCAAGGCGGATACCGAAAAGTATCGGCAGATGCTGAAAACCCTGGATTTGGGCCTGGAAGACCGGCTCACCGCCAAGGTCGGGCTGCTCTCCGGCGGCCAGCGGCAGGCACTGACCCTCCTGATGGCCACCCTGCAAAAACCCAAGCTTCTGCTTCTGGACGAGCATACCGCCGCTCTGGACCCCAAAACCGCCGCCAAAGTGCTGGAAGCCACCCAGCGGATTGTGGATCAGGATCATCTGACCACCCTGATGATTACCCACAACATGCGCGACGCCATCGCCTATGGCAACCGCCTGATTATGATGTACGACGGTCACATTGTGGTGGATGTCTCCGGGGAACGGAAAAAGAACCTCACCGTGGAGCAGCTCCTGAACCTCTTCGCCCAGGCCTCCGGCTCCAACGAGGCTGACGACAAGCTGATCCTTTCCTGAGAAAATCACGGCTGCGTGTGTTCAGCTTTGTTCTCCCAATCGGCAAATTGGCAGACAGGGCTGGATCAACTGTAGGGGCGAGTCTTGACTCGCCCGCTCCCCGACGATTTTTGACATGCCAAAACGGGCGGGTCAAGACCCGCCCCTACGGGTAATCCGTACCTGCCCGCCAAATTCCAATTTATTGGGTTACTGGGTAAGCCGAGAAACATTCATTTTCCGGCCAAGCATAAAATCCCATTCAGGTTTTTTCTCCTGAATGGGATTTTTTGAAACCTTTCCGGATCATCTTCGTGTATATAGGTGAAGACAATCAGAAAGAAGGGATATACAATGGACGACAGCCAGATCGTTGCGCTCTACTTTGCCCGCTCTGAGCTGGCAATCCAGGAGACGGACCGGAAGTACGGCAGCTACTGCTATAAAATCGCCTATGGCATCCTTGCCAACCGGGAGGACTCCGAGGAGAGCGTCAATGATGCCTACTTATCCGCATGGAACGCCATGCCGCCCCACAGGCCCGCAAGGCTCTCCACCTTCCTGGGAAAATTGACCCGGAACGCGTCCATCGACCGCTGGAGGAGCACAAAGGCAAAAAAGCGGTGCGGCGGCGAGGTGGACATTGCCCTGGAGGAGCTGGGCGAATGCGTCTCCAACCAACCCGGCGTAGAGGACATGGTTATGGGTAAAGAGGTAATTGCCTGCCTGGACCGTTTCCTGAGCGCCCTTTCCGAGGAGGAACGTACCGTCTTTTTGTGCCGGTATTGGTATGTGAATTCCCTGGAGGAGATTGCGGGCAGAACGGGCTTCTCCGTTGGCAAAATCAAATCCATGCTTCACAGAACCCGGGGAAAGCTCAGTAGATACCTGGACAGGGAGGGACTCAGATGACCAATTTGGAACTTTTTATGGCCTTGGGGGACATTTGTCCGGAGAATCTGTCCGGGGCGGAGGCACTGCAAGCCGGGCCCTGGCCCCGGGTCAACCGTAAAACACCAGTGAAACGGGCCGTCCTGATTGCCGCCGTCATTGCGCTGACTTCTGTGTTGGTGGGCTGCGCGGTGGCATATGCCCGAATCCGAATGAATCTTGTGTGGCACAATATACCTGCTGCTCAGCCCGGGGGTGAAACGGCGGACACTGCGCCCAATGTGCTCACGGACTGTTACCCTCAGACACTGCCGGAGGGTTATCTCCTGGGCGACGGGTCGCCGGGGACTTACACCATCCGGCACATCTGCTACTACAATGCGCAGGGGCAGGCGATTTATTTTACCCTCTCTACCACTCAGGAACCGGACCTGGTGCTGGCCCCGCCCTGTGAGAAAACCAGCCTGAAGGTTTCCGGCTGGGATGCCCAGCTGCACACCTCTGCCAAAGGCAGTCAGATGCTGGAGTGGCACAATACCGACGACGGTTACTACGCCTGCCTGTATACAATGGACATGGCTGTGGATTTGAAGATGGTGGCGCAGAGCGTTGATTACGGGGAACCTCTGCCCCTGTCCTTCCTGTGCAAACAGGGGCAGCTCTGGGATGTGTGGTATCCCCAGCAGATTCCGGAGGGCTACCAGTGCACAGATGTGGGCCCAGCGGGAAACGGTGAGCAGCAGCTCCAATACTCCAACGGAGTTGATACCATCCGCTATGTGGTTTCCCTTCGGGAGGATTTGAGCGATATTTCTCCCAGCGAGGGCGCCGTCTGGCAGGATACCAGTGTGGCGGGGGACCCCGCAAGGCTGCTGATAACCGGCTCTGGGCAGCATTTGCTGTTTTGGAAAAATGAAGCAGAGGGGTTTTATGCCATGCTGGAATCCACGGATGAAGGCGTTGATTTGACCCAAATGGCAGAAAACGTCGCCCCCGGTGAACCGTTGGAGGTTTCCGCCAACAACCTGGGGCCGGATTATTCCATTGCGCTGGAGCAGCAGCCGTCCGCGTATGTGGGATGGGAGCCGGTTTATCCCCAGATGGTGCCGGAAGGATATGTAATCCGTTTTGTCAGTGAACCGGTATATGGAGAGCAGCATATCGACTACGAAAACGCCGCAGGGGACAGCCTGAGCTATATCCTCTATTTCCGCCTGGGCCAGTGGGGCAGACAGTTTGACGGCATGGGCCAGCCGGAGCAGGTGGACATCAACGGAAAAATCGGTTATCGGATTGGAAATAACCTCATCTGGACGGACGAGGCCCGGGGCTTTGGCTTCTGCCTGCATTCCAGCGGGGAGGTCGATCTGGCTGCCATTGCGAAAAGCGTGGGACCCGGCCCGGAGCTGACACCCACGGATGCGGATAAAACGGAAAAAGCGCTGGAGCAGCTAGGGGACTATCAAATCACCGCTCTGCCAAAGGGTATGGTGGAGGACGGACTGACGGGCCGCCCATTAGAGAATGACGGTGACTGGTATTCCTATGTTCGCCGGTGGTATTTTGACAGGAAGACCAATCAGGCAATCTATTTTGAGTATGAGAGCTATGTGGCGGATGATACCCCTCCGGAGGAGATCGCCCGGATGTTTATTGGCCAGGGAAACAACCGGATGATCACGGTCAACGGCTGCGTCGGCGCGGCATTGCAGGATGAAGCCCGGGCCTCGGTTGTCTGGGTCAAAGGCGATGAAGCAAAAGGCACCCTTTTTAAGCTGTCCAGCAATGATTTCCTGGTGGATGCGCTGCTGAAAATGGCGGAAAGTGTTCAGAAGCAGGAATAAAGGTGAAACCAGCCTGTACCGAACGATACGCATAAAAATGAGGGAGGCCACTCAGGTAGTGAGTGACCTCCCGCTTGATTAGTTTATGCCAAATCCTGGCCGGTGACATATTTTCTGGCAGGGGTTTTCAGCAGCACCGCGCCAATGAGGAGAATGATCAGGGCATCGGGCAGCATATAAGCGCCATTATACAGGGCGGAATAGAACCAGGGAGTGGTCATGGTCATGCTGAAGAAGGTCTCGGGCATGTACTCGGCCCAGATGGTGGCGCCTACCACATAGTGCACCAGGAACCTTGCCGCGCAGGAGACAATGGTGGCGATGAAAAACTTGCCCCGGAACAACCCTGCCAATCCCAGCACCGTATAGGCCACAATGAAGTCGCCGAGGATGCTCTGCCAGCCGATGGCGATGCCGCCTTCGAAAAGGGTTTGCAGCACGGCGTGGGCGAAGCTTGCGACCATGCCAGGGCCAAAGCCCCAGCGGACGCAGTACAGGATGATGGGCAGCATAGCCAAATCCACGGAGCCGCCCCAGGGCATTTTGTACAGGGGAAGAAAGCTGAGAATTTCCGCCAGAGCGATGCACACGGCACCCTCCGTCAGCATGCGGACCTTGCGATGGGATTTTTCCATTAAGAATACCTCCAAAAAATAAAATCGCACTGCAAACCCGTCCAGGTGCAATGCGATACCAGCAGAGGCATTTGAAGCATCTTTCCCTACGACGGTACTAACCGAATCAGGTTCACGGGTCAGGGCGATACAGCCCTATCTCAGCCGGATTCGTCCGGCCCCCCGAAGACGTATTTGCTTTTGTGCTGGGAGTATTATAGCGAAAAAGGGGAATTTTGTCAAGAAAAATAAAAAACGCCGCCGAGTGACCGGCAGCGTATTTTATATGCCACATCAATCAGACGGCCCGCTCAACCTTATTGGAACGGAGGCATCTGGTACAAGCGTACACATGGCAGGGAGTTCCATTCACGACTGCCTTGACCCGCTTCACATTGGGCTTCCACTCGCGGTTGGAACGTCTGTGGGAGTGGGACACCTTAATACCAAAGGCAACACCCTTACCACAAAAATCACACTTCGCCATTCATTGCACCTCCCATCCGAAATCAAACTTTGCACACTGCGCCTAATCTGAGCGCTTAGATATAATATCAGACTTTTCCCAAAAATGCAAGCATTATTTTGCAAATTTTTCTCATCTTTAAAAATATGTTGATATTCCCCGCAGGCTTGATATAATAATCAAAATAGTATCAGGAGGACGCTATGATTGAAACCTACAGCATTCCGCTGACGGACCTGGTTCGGGATTTCAAGCTGGAAGTGGCCTACGCTTCCGCAGACTATGAATCCATCCGGCTCACCGTTGAGTCTGTGTCCCGGCCCGGACTGCAGATTGCGGGATATTTCGACTATTTTGAACCCATGCGGCTGCAAATCCTGGGCAATGTGGAGATCAGCTATTTGCAAAAGAAATCTCCCCAGGAACGCCTGGCCATCTTTGACCAGCTCTTCTCCTACAAGCCCCCTGCCCTGCTCATTGCCAGGGGCTTCCCGGTGGATGAGCAATGCCTGGAAATGGCGAAAAAGCACTCTGTCACCATTCTGCACTCCGAAGCGGCCACCGCCTCTCTGGCCTCCAACATCATCACCTATCTGAAATCCGCCCTGGCCCCCCGGATTACCCGCCACGGGGTTCTGGTGGAGGTCTACGGCGAGGGACTGCTGCTCATGGGTGACAGCGGCGTGGGAAAAAGTGAGACGGCTCTGGAGCTCCTGAAGCGCGGCCACCGGCTCATTGCCGATGACGCGGTGGAAATCCGCAAGGTATCCGAGACCTCCCTCATCGGCACCGCTCCGGAGCTGATTCGCAACTATATTGAGCTGCGGGGCATCGGCATTGTGAACGTGGCCAAGCTTTTTGGCATGGGTTCCGTCCGAACAGAGAATGAGATCAACCTGGTGGTGAACATCGTTCCCTGGAATACCCAGGCTACCTATGACCGGCTGGGGCTGGAAGAGCAGTATATGGACATTCTTGGGGTGAAGGTTCCGGTGAACACCATCCCGGTCACTGCCGGACGAAACCTGGCCGTGATTCTGGAGGTGGCAGCCATGAACAACCGGCAGAGAAAGCTGGGCTATAACGCCGCCCAGGAATTCTCCGATCAGATCGACCGGCACTTTGAGAATGCGGGGCAGAAAAAGAAATGAAAGAGCTTTCCATCGGGGCCAACGATGCGGGCCAGCGGCTGGACCGGTTCCTGGCCAAGGCCGTCCCGCTGCTGCCTGCCTCCCTGGCCCAGAAGTATATCCGCATCAAGCGCATCAAACGCAACGGCGCCAGGGCGGAACGGGATACCCGGCTGGAGGCGGGGGATGTCTTACAGCTGTACATCAACGATGAATTCTTTGACACCCCCCGGGAAGATAATGCCTTCCTCACGGTCGCCGTTCCCAAGCTTACCATTGTCTATGAGGATGAGAATATTATGCTGGTGGACAAGCGGCCTGGTCTGGCGGTGCATCCCCACGACGGGGCGGAGTATGGCCGCACCCTCATCGACCACATCCAGGCCTACCTGTACCAGAAGCATGAGTGGAGCCCCCGGGAGGAGAATTCCTTCACCCCGGCCCTGTGCAACCGGATTGACCGGAACACCGGGGGCATCGTCATCGCCGCCAAAACCGCCGAGGCTCTGCGGGTGATGAACCAGAAGATCAAGGACCGGGAGTTGGACAAGCGATACCTTGCCGTTGTGGAGGGGACGCCAAAGCCCAAAGAGGGCAGCCTGAAAGGCTACCTTTTTAAGGACGCCAGGAAAAACCGGGTCTTCGTCACCGACACTCCACAGCCAGGCTCCAAAACCTGCCAGACGAATTACCGCGCCCTGGCAAACGCTGGCGGCTTGTCCCTGGTGGAGTGCCAGCTCATCACCGGCCGGACCCACCAAATCCGGGCTCAGTTCGCCCACGCCGGGCATCCGCTGCTGGGGGACGGAAAATACGGCAAGCTGGACAAGCGGTTCGACCGGAATTACCAGGCCCTGTATTCCTATCGGCTCACCTTTGCGTTCACCACCGACGCCGGCGGTCTGGCCTATCTGAACGGAAAAACCTTCCAGGTGGACAGGGTGGATTTTGTGGAGGAGTATTTCCCTAGCTTTAAGCTTCCTGCGCCATAGCGCCCGCCGGGGAAAAATTTGCTTTTTAAGAGGAGTATTCTATGACCCTTTTTATCACCAGCAGTCCCTATCTGGACGGGGCTGACCGGGCGATTTTGAACCCGGAGAACCATTTCCTGGAAAATCTGCGTCAGGCTCTGCCGCCCTTTCCCCGGGCGCTGTTTGTTGCTTCGGACCCGGAGCGGCACGATTTGACCTGCTCCTTCGGCATGGACACTGCCGTTGCCTTTTCCCAGGCGGGGATTGTGTTCAGCGCCTACGCTGTCCTGGATGGCACCAACGCCCAGCGTGCCGCCCAGTTGGTGGCAGACAGCGATTTTCTCATTCTGGCCGGCGGCCATGTTCCCACCCAAAACGCCTTTTTCCGGGAGATTGGACTGCGGGAAATTCTGGAGGGATTTGGCGGCGTGGTAATGGGCATCAGCGCCGGTTCCATGAACCTGGCGGACTGGGCATATGTCCAGCCGGAGGAAGAAGGGGAGGGGATTGATCCCTGTTTTCAGCGGTTTGCTCCCGGTTTGGGGCTCACCGATGTAAACATCCTGCCCCACTACCAGAAGGTGAAGGACGACATTTTGGATGGGATGCGGCTTTTTGAGGACATCACTTACCCCGATAGCTTTGGCAACACCTTCTTTGCCCTGCCGGACGGAAGCTACTTCTACCAGGACGACCATGAGCTGCTGCTTTTCGGCGAGGCGTATCTGCTCCGGGATGGGGAGCTGTCCCAGCTGTGCAGGTCTGGCGACTGCCTGAATATGGCGGAGTTTGAGTGATTTCGTATTCTCCCCGGCGAGTCCGGGGAGAAATCATTTTTTGGTAGATTTTCACTTGACATCCTGATGGTGAGGTGCTATAATAGCCCCCGTGGTGATGAGTTCACCGAGATTCCACGGGCCTTTAGCTCAGTTGGTCAGAGCCTCCGGCTCATAACCGGATAGTCCCGGGTTCGAGTCCCTGAAGGCCCACCAGTTTTTTAAGGCTTCTGCCTTTCATATATAGGGGTATAGCTCAATTGGTAGAGCGGCGGTCTCCAAAACCGTAGGCTCAGGGTTCAAGTCCTTGTGCCCCTGCCAAAATTGGGAATTTACGAGAAAACTCGTAAATTCCCAATTTTTTGTTGTCTAAAAGTTCAAATCACGGATTTCAAGAAACTCAAAAAATGCTTCTGAGCCTACGGATTTGACAAATTGTGAGGTGCAAAGTATGCGAATGAAAATGGTCTGCGATGACCGAACTTTGGCAGAAGTGGCCAATGAGTTTCTTGCCCTGAAAAAGGCTCAGAAAGTTCGGGAACGAACACTGAACGACTACAAAAAGTACATCGACAAATTTCTTGAACAATCCCAAAATTCCTTGGATGTGGATGTCCTGAAGATTGAAATATTGGAATACTTCGCTGACATTCCCAAAACCAGTCCTGCAAGATTCAATCATCCCTACCAGTATCTTCATGCCCTATTTGCATGGGCGGCAAAGCAAGACTACATCCCCTACAACCCCTTCGAGAAACTGGAACTGAAGAAAGTGCGAGACGAAGGAAATGTTCAGCCTGCGGAAATCAGGGACATCCAGACTCTTCTAAAGGCTCTGGATAAGCACAATTACACCGAACTTCGGGACTACAACATTGTGTTGCTCATGCTTGATACAGGAATACGCACAAGCGAACTCATGGCAATCACAAACGAGGACTACAATCCCGAATCTCAGTCCATCCTTATCCGTCCTGATGTTGCCAAAACGAGCCGAAGCAGAACATTGTATCTGTCCGCTATGACCAACACTTCCCTGAAGAAGTTCCTGAAGGTGAAGCCGAAGGAATGGGAAAAGTGGCTGTTCCCTACAAGAGATGGGAAGCAACTGCAAGCCAATGTGTTGGGACGGAACTTCAGGAAATACTGTGATCGGACAGGCGTGAAATTTACCCCCTATCAAATCAGGCACAGTTTTGCTACCTTTTATCTGGAAAACGGCGGCGATTTGTTTACCTTGCAGCGGCAAATGGGGCACACAGATTTGCAGATGACCAAAAGATACACAGAAATTTCTGATAAACTACTTGTAGAGAGTCACCAGAATTACAGTCCCATTGGATTGCTTCAGGATAGTTCCAGAAGGGTAAAAGTATAGCAAACAGAGAGGATTTGTGGTTATGCGCAGATCCTCTTTTTTATTTACTCTTAATATCGCTTAATCATTCCAAGGCATCAACTACCATCAACTTTTAGAAACTTCGGGGTATGTATCATCAACTTTATAGTCTCCAAAAGTCAAGTACAAGTCGTGCGGAAACGCCGCCTCAAGGAGATTTGAAGCTCGCCACCCGAACGGCTTTGCCAGGTACAATGCAGTCCTCTTTTAGGGCTGCATTTTTTCTTTTTACACATAGTATCATGGTACATTTATGTAACATGGGGTCAAAATTCGTTTGATATAATGTAATTACAAAAGAAGGGAACACAAAACCTCAAAAAAAATAAAAAGGGTTGCGACCTACCGCTAAGGCCAAAGAGCCAGAAAGGATTCTATTATGAAGACCGCTACGATGAATGTTAAGAAGTCCGCCCCCCGTTTCGTTGATGACACCCATGTTCTGGTGACCAAGGAGTTCGCCAAGAACGCCCGTATCTTCGGTACTCCCGAATACAAGATGTGGAAGGAAATCCGGCTGGACTGCCCCGATGCTGAGATGGTGACCAAGACCATCAAGAAGAACCCCGACAAGAAGACCTCCACCAAGAACATGACCTATAAGAACATGGCAATCTACATCCGGGAACAGGACGATGCCACTACCCTGATGGTAGAGTTTAAGAAGCAGATTGCGCTGTCCAAGGTTCAGACCAACCCCTACCGCTGCGTTCTGGCATGGTTCAAGAAGTCCTTTGAGAACTACGATAGCTACAAGGCATAGATCATGCGGAAGTGCGGATTTTTTCTGCAAAACTGCAAACAATCACAGCTGAATAGGTATATATCTATAAAATCTTTACAGATTACACATTCCATAGATTTATTCTATTGTGCCTTGTTCCAATTTAAAACCATTCATGGTATTCTAGCAGTGGTGATAGATATGGATGTTGACAAGAAGTTGATTGGGAGACGAGTTCGCCACCGTAGAGAGGCAGCCGACCTTTCTCAAGATCAGTTGGCAGAAAAGCTAGGGCTTTCTAAGAATCATATTTCCAGCATAGAGTGCGGAAAAAGCTTGCTCACAACCAAGCGGCTGCTTGCGTTATGTGATGTGCTTGGGGAAACGCCGGATTACTATTTAATTGGGGAAATCACTCCGGAGACAGATGCGATTACCACACTTGTGAAACGTCTATCTCCTAAAGAACAGAAAATGCTCCTCCGGTTTTTGACTACATACTTGGAAAATGTAGAATGACAGATTCCTTATGCCTGCTGCAAGAATGCAAAAAAACATCAAAATTCGGTTTTTGGTGGTAACAACAGGTTTGACGCCGGCAATATAGAATGGTAAAATAGGCTTGTAGCACGTTTTCGTGTTGCAAGCCTATTTTTGTGAGGTCACATATGAAAATCCTGATTTGTGATGATGAGCAAACCTATCTAAACACCCTGCGTATTCATGTAGAGGAATATATGCGAAATCATCATATTC
>CAZYWM010000012.1:0-31504 GCA_964651615.1 uncultured Oscillospiraceae bacterium
TTTGCACTTGTTTTTATATATCTTGGTTGTTTGATGTGGAAAAAGGAAAAAATCACTTTGCTCCATAGTTATCATTATGACAAGGTGTCTCCAAGTGATAAAAAAGTTTTTTGTAAAATATCAGGTTGGGGTGTTATCTTTATTGGGATTGGTCTTTTGGTGACTGCTATAATAATCGGTATAACAGATTCGGCATTAAGTTTTATCGCTTTTGCATTGGGATTTGTTGTGGGATTGGCATTGCTGATTTATGCAGGAGCAAAGTATAACCGCTAATAGAGAAGAAACTTCCAGTTTATTGAGCAGATACATACAAGGGCGCACTTCTATACACCTTTCGGTGTGGTGCGTAATGTAGAGCCTTGCACCGCTGCCCACCTCCCTCAGCAGAGGGAGCCTTGGATGGTATGGTATCGTATCGAAACGATAAACAAAAATCCTCCTTATGGCTAAAACCATAGGGAGGATTCACTGTTTTACGGCCGCCCCGGGAAATCAGCGGCGGGATTTTATTTATTCTGCCAAGGTTGCCGCCATCACGGCCTTGATGGTGTGCATCCGGTTTTCGGCCTCGTCGAAGACAATGGACTGCCCGCTTTCAAACACCTCATCCGTGACCTCCATGCAGTCGATGCCGAATTTCTGCTGAATCTGGCGGCCAACGGTGGTGCCCAGGTCGTGGAAAGCCGGCAGGCAGTGCATGAAGCGGCACTGGGGGCCCGCGTTGGCCATCAGCTGGGCAGTCACCCGGTAGGGCGTCAGGTCATGAATCCGCTCCGCCCAGACCTCGTCCGGCTCCCCCATGGAAACCCACACATCGGTGTAGATCACATCGGCATTTTTGGTCGCTTCCATCGGGTCGGTGATAAATTCCAGGGTGGCCCCAGTCTGCTCCGCCACGGCCCTGCATTGACTGACCAGGTCAGGATTGGGGAAATACTTCTCCGGCCCGCAGGCCACAAAGCGCATTCCCATTTTGGCGCAGCCAACCATGAGAGAATCCCCCATATTGTACCGGGCGTCCCCCATATACACCAGCTTCTTACCCTTCAGGCTTCCAAAATGCTCCCGAATGGTGAGAAAATCCGCCAAAATCTGGGTGGGGTGGTATTCATTGGTCAAGCCGTTCCACACCGGCACCCCGGAAAACCTCGCCAGGCTCTCCACAATCTCCTGGCCGAAGCCGCGGTACTCGATGCCGTCATACATCCGGCCCAGCACCCGGGCGGTATCCGCAATGCTCTCCTTTTTCCCGATCTGGGAGGCGGAGGGGTCCAGGAAGGTGCAGTGCATTCCCAGGTCATAGGCGGCCACTTCAAAAGCACAGCGGGTACGGGTGGAGGTCTTTTCAAAAATCAGGGCCACATTTTTCCCCGTGCAGAGCTGGTGGGGAATGCCCTTTTTCTTCTGATCCTTCAAATCCGCCGCCAGGTCCAGCAGGGATTCCATCTCGGCGGGGGTAAAATCCAGCAGCTTCAAAAAGCTGCGGCCAGTCAGATTCATCATCGTAATCGCTCCTTTGCGTCATTTGGAATTGATTTTGGCGGCCATGCGTTTTTCAAAACGGCTCAAAACCTGGGACATTCCAATCACCAGAATCAAATAGGTTGCCGAAACGGCCATCAGAGGGTTCACAGCGTCAAAGGTGTTGTTCCGAACCAGGTTGCCCGCCCGGGTCACGTCCACAATAGCCACATAACCAGCAACAGACGTCTCTTTCAGCAGGGCAATGAGCTCATTGCCGATGGCGGGGAGAATGTAACGGATGGCCTGGGGGAAGATCACCTTGCGCATGGTCTGAATGCGGGAGAGCCCCAGGCTCCGGCTGGCCTCCGCCTGACCGGCATCCACCGCGTTGATGCCGCTTCGGATCAGCTCCGCCATATAGGCCCCGGAGTTGATGCCAAAGGTGAGGATCGCCACCGTCACCCCCTCGGCAGAGGTGAGAATGATGAAATAAAACACCTGCAGCAGCACCACCACCGGAATGCCCCGAATCACCGTCACATACACATCGCAGGCAATCGCCAGGGGCTTCCAAGCAGGCGATTCCTCGGCGAAATATTTTATCACCGCAATCAGGGTGCCGATCACCACACCAATCATCAGCGCGCCCAGGGTAATAATCAGGGTATTTTTCAGGCCCTCCAGCATCATGGTATAGTAGTTGGTTTCGATAAAGGTTTCATAGAGTTTGTCAAACCAAGCGTTCATCGTTTCATTCCCTTTCTTTTCTTTCGCAGGGTACGGGCCAGCCGCCTCCGGGAGGAAGCAGGCCCCTGCCCTGCCCCGCACAGCGGGGCAGCAAAGCATTGGGGCGATCAATTGCGGCAAAATTCAGTTCTTGGGGGAAGTGAAGGGAGCCTCGTACTTTTCAAAGATGGCGGCCACGGTGCCGTCGGAGAGCAGCTGGTCCAGAATCTCATTGATCTTCTTCACGGTATCCTCGCTGCCGAAGGCCATGGCCAGGGCATAGGGCTCGGTGGTCATGGGCTCGTCCAGAACCACCAGCTTCACATCGTTCTCGGCGTTGTAGGCCTTCACCATGTCGGCGGCGGTGAGATCGTCGATGACCCAGGCGTCAACCTTCCCCTGAACCACAGCGGACTGGGCATCGCTGTTGGCCTGGAAGGAGGAGACCTTGTAGCCGTTCTCGTTGCAGAAGCTCTCGGCGGTGGTGCCGGTCTGGACGGAGACGGACTTGCCCTCCAGGTCGGCCTTGCAGGTGATGGGGCTGCCCTCCACCACCACGATGGCCTGAGCGGCCAGGCAGTAGGGATCGGTGAACAGCACGTTCTTCTGCCGCTTCTCCGTAATGGAAATGCCGGAAACACCCATGTCGAACTTGCCGGCCTGGACACCGGGGAGCACGGAGTCGAAGTCCATCTGCTGGATGTCCAGCTCCACCCCCAGCTTCTGGCAGATCATTTCCAGCAGCTCAATCTCGATGCCCTCCACCTTGCCGTCGCCGTTCAGGGACTCAAAGGGAGGAAAATCCGGGCTGGTCGCGATGGTCAGCTTTCCGGCCTTCTGAATCTTTGCAAGAGGGGTGCCCTTGGCGCTTCCACAGGCGGTCAGCGCGGTGGCCAGCAGTAGAACCGCCAGCAGCATTGCGATCACTTTTTTCATAATTCGTTCCTTCTTTCATGAAATTTTTAATTGTTCTCTGACGTATGTAATCTGCCGATGGACGGAGGCCACGCTGGTGCCGCCCAGGCTGATTCGCTTCTCCACGCAGGCGGAAAGGTCCACCGCAGTGTATACATCCGCCTCAATGAGGGGCGAGTGTTTTTGGTAGTCTTCAATGGGATAGGTTTCCAGCACCAGGTTCCGGGCGATGCAGTCCGCCACGATCTGGCCGGAAATTTTGTAGGCCGTCCGGAAGGGCAGCCCCTTGCGCACCAGGTAGTCCGCCAGATCCGTGGCATTGATGAATCCCTTTTGGGCCGCGGCGACCATGTTCCCCGTCAGGGCCTTCATTCCGGCAATCATCTGCGTAAACACCTTCAGGCACATCTTCACGGTGTCGCAGGCGTCGAACACCGGCTCCTTGTCCTCCTGCATGTCCTTGTTATATGCCAGGGGAATGCCCTTCATAACCGTCAGCAGCGCCATCAGATCGCCGTAGACCCTTCCGGTCTTGCCCCGGCAGAGCTCCGCCATATCGGGATTCTTCTTCTGGGGCATGATGGAGGAGCCGGTGGTGAAGCTGTCCAACAGCTCCACAAACTTAAACTCCCAGCTGCACCAGAGGATCACTTCCTCGGAAAAACGGGACAGATGCATCATCAAGGCGGCCAGGGCGCTCAGCAGCTCAATGGCAAAATCCCGGTCGGAAACGCCGTCGATGCTGTTCATGCACACCTCGTCGAAGCCTAGCTTCCGGGCCTCGAAGAGCCGGTCGGTGTCATAGGTCGTACCGGCCAGAGCGCAGCTGCCAATGGGAGAAACGTTCATCCGTTTCCTGCAGTCTCTCAATCGGTCAATGTCCCGCAGAAGCATCATGGCATAGGCCAACAGATGGTGCCCGAAGGTGATGGGCTGGGCCCGCTGCATATGGGTGTAGCCGGGCATAATGGCGGCGGCATAGGCTTCCGCCTTGTCCGTCACCACCCGGGTGAGCTCCGCGCACAGCTCCATGATCTCATCAATCTCACCGCGCAGATACATCCGAAAATCCAGCGCCACCTGGTCGTTGCGGCTTCTTGCGGTGTGGAGCTTCTTCCCCACATCCCCGATGCGGCTGGTAAGCACCTGCTCCACAAACATGTGAATGTCCTCACATTCCATATCGAAGGAAAGCGTTCCCTGCTCCAGGTCCTCCAAAATGTGGGTAAGGCCCTGGATGATCTGCTCCGCCTCTTCCGGGGTGATGATTCCCTGGGCTCCCAACATTGCGGCATGGGCCATGCTTCCGGTGATGTCCTGGCGGAACATCCGGCTGTCAAAATGGATGGAGGAATTGAAATCATCCGCCAGCTTGCTGGTCACGCCGTCCGTCCGGCCAGCCCACATCTTTGCCATGAAAGCACACTCCTTATTTTCTGCCGTCCACCATGGCCTGAACCTTGATGGGCAGGCCGTACAGGTTGATGAAGCCCTCGGCGTCCTTCTGATTGTAGTCGCTCTCGCCGAAGGTGGCAATCTCCTCAGAATACAGAGAGTTGGGGCTCCACACGCCGGCGTTAATCATATTGCCCTTGTACAGCTTCAGGCGAACCGAGCCTGTGACCTTCTCCTGGGTCTTGTCCACGAAGGCGGACAGCGCCTCCCGCAAGGGGGTGAACCACTGGCCGTTATAAACCAGCTCGGCAAAGGTGATGGCGATTTTCTGCTTCTCGTGCATGGTCATCTTGTCCAGGCACAATGTTTCCAGGACGGCGTGGGCCTTGTACAAAATGGCGCCGCCCGGCGTCTCGTACACGCCCCGGCACTTCATGCCCACCAGCCGATTTTCCACAATGTCCAGCAGGCCGATGCCGTTCTTGCCGCCCAGCTCATTGAGCTTGAGGATGACCCCCTTGGGGGTGAGCTTTTCGCCGTCCACTGCCACGGGGATGCCCTGCTCAAAATCGATGGTCACATAGGTGGGAACATCGGGGGCGTCCACAGGGCTGACGCCCATCTCCAGGAAGCCGGGCTTCTCATACTGGGGCTCGTTGCCGGTGTCCTCCAAATCCAGACCCTCATGGCTCAGATGCCAGAGATTTTTATCCTTGGAGTAATTGGTCTCCCGGTTGATCCGCAGGGGGATGTTGTGGGCCTCGGCGTATTCAATCTCCTCCTCCCGGGACTTGATGCTCCACTCCCGCCAGGGAGCGATGACGGGCATATTGGGGGCGAAATGCTTGATGGCCAGCTCAAAGCGAACCTGATCGTTGCCCTTGCCGGTGCAGCCGTGGCAGATGGCATCCGCGCCCTCTTTCAGGGCAATGTCCACCAGGCCCTTGGCGATGCAGGGGCGGGCGTGGCTGGTGCCCAGCAGATACTCCTCGTAAACCGCGCCGGCCTTCAGGCAGGGCATGATATAGTCGGCGGCATATTCCTCGGTGAGGTCCAGAACATACAGCTTGCTGGCCCCGGTCTTGATGGCCTTCTCCTCCAGCCCTTCCAGCTCGTCGCCCTGTCCCACATTTCCGGAGACGGCAATGACCTCGCAGTTGTTGTAGTTCTCCTTGAGCCAGGGAATAATGATGGAGGTATCCAGGCCGCCGGAGTAGGCGAGAACCACTTTTTTGATGTTTTCCTTATTCATAATAATCCCTCCAAAATGAATATTATTCATCGATGGAGCAATCATACTCCCATTCTCAAAAAATGTCAAGGGGAAATACGCATCTGTTTTATTCCGAAAAAAGATTTTGTATAGCTATATAAATATGAAAAATTCCATTCAATTCTTTTATGTAATTTGACAATTCTTCAAAAGAAAAAGTTTTTTCTACACTTGCCGTGAGAAGCTATATACAGTTTTTAATGTATATTATTCATTATCGTTTTCCAAAAAAGAACGCCATGGCACCCTCTTCGCGAGGATTCCATGGCGTTTTTTTCGATTTACTTGGCCGCCTCTTCCGCTTCCTCTTCCTTCTGATAATCCGGGAACACGGAGTACATAGGCTTCACATCCTTGCCCAGGATTTTCCGGTCAATGTAGTTGACGGTAATCCGGTACACCAGGCTGCTGAGGCTGATGACGCCGATCAGGTTTGGAATGGCCATCAGGCCGTTGAAGGTGTCGGACAAATCCCAGGCCAAATCCAGGCTCATGGTTGCGCCCACAATAATGAAGGCAACAAACACCACCTTGTAGCCGATGGCCGCCTTGGTGCCAAACAGGTACTCAAAGGCCTTGGTTCCGTAGTGGCTCCAGCCCAGCACCGTGGAGAAGGCGAACAGCAGCACAGCGATGGCAATGAACCAGGAGCCAGCCTTGCCAAAGGAGCCCTGGAAGGCCTCGGCCACCATGGCGGTCTTTTCCGTGGTGGTAAGCATGGCGCCGGTGTTCAAATCCACCAGGCCGCTGGTCAGAACCACCAGAGCGGTGAGGGTGCAGACGATAATGGTATCCGCGAACACCTCGAAGATGCCCCACATGCCCTGCATCACAGGCTCCTTGACGTTGGAGCTGGAGTGAACCATCACAGAGGAGCCCAGTCCGGCCTCGTTGGAGAACACGCCCCGCTTCATGCCCCAGGTGACGGCATCCTTCACCGTGGCGCCGACCACGCCGCCAACGGCAGCCCGCCCGGTAAAGGCGCACTTAAAGATGATTCCAAAAGCGGGGATGATGTTGGAAGCGTTCATCACCACGACCACAACCGCGCCAACCATATACAGCAGCGCCATAAAGGGAACCAGCTTCTCCGTGACAGAGGCAATCCGCTTCAGGCCGCCCACCACCACCAGCGCCGCCAGCACCATCAGCACCACGCCTGTGACCCACATGGGAATGCTGAAGGAGGCCTTCATATTCACGGCGATGGAATTGATCTGACTCATATTGCCGATGCCGAAGGATGCCAGCACGCAAAAGCAGCTGAACATCACCGCCAGGACAGCGCCGATTTTCTTATACCCGGCGTAGCCGCCCAGGCCGTCCTTCAGGTAGTACATGGTGCCGCCGCACCACTCGCCGTCTTTGTTCTTCCGGCGGTAGTAGATGCCCAGGACATTTTCGGAGTAGTTGGTCATCATGCCGAAAATGGCGACAATCCACATCCAGAAGATGGAGCCGGGGCCGCCGGTGGCAATGGCCGCCGCCACGCCGGAAATGTTGCCGGTGCCAATGGTGGCCGCCAGAGCGGTGCACAGGCTCTGGAACTGGCTGATGGACTTATCATCCTTGGCGGTATGGGCGGTGATCTTCTTGTCGGTGAAGATGCCGCCGATGGTGTTTTTTACCCAGTGGCCGAATTTGCTCACCTGGAATGCCTTGGTCAGGATGGTCATCAGGATGCCGGTGCCCACCAGCATAATCAGCATGGGCATTCCCCAGACAAAGCCGTTGACGGCATTGTTCACATCCGTGACGGTCTGAACGATGTTTTCCATTATGTTTCCCCCTCTTGATTTCAGGAAGCACTGATGACGGCGGCAAAAGCCTTTCAAAGACAAAAAAGAGCATCCGCAAGAGATGCTCCCAAAAACGAACCAATGCCCGGTGCCGGGAAAATACGTTTCCCCGGAACTGGGAATAATGCTCTGTCCTTTTGCCTGAGAGATTCGGCGTTTGCCACCCTTGCACCTTCGGCCCCCGGTTTTCCCGGATGTCTCCAGAGTGCGATCCACATACGGTCGCTGTTACCTGAGAGTTTCACTCCTTCGGTGGAGCTGAAATGCTCCGTTTCCCGTATATTTCCCATCACCCATTATCCAGTTGTTTTACCCCTATTGGGGCTATGGGCGAACTATAACACATCTTTTTTCCTGTTTCAATACCCTGCTGCCAGTTTTGGAAGAATGAACAGATTATGAAGCAATTGTGAACCCTCTTTTGTCGAAAAATGTCCACAGCAGAAGGTACAAATGTCCTCCCCATAAAGTTTCACTGACCCCATCTTTTAAAAATCCCCCTCGGAAACCCGAGGGGGATTGAATTACTTGGAAATATCCTCGCCAAAGTATTTCAGGGAGAGCTCCGAAATCACGCCCTCCTCATGGAGTTCGGCGATGGCCTGGTTGATTGCCTCCATCAAGGAAGCAGTCTCCTCCCCCTTGCGCATGGGGATGGACACATTGGAGGCGTCGTCGGTGGTGGCCACCACCTTCAAATTGGCATCAGGGTGCTGCGCCATATAATCTGTATAGGAGACGATGGCGTTCAGCGTGGCATCCACCCGGCCCTGGAGCACCATGGTCAGCGTCTCGTCCAGGGTATCCACACCGTAGCAGGTGGCGCCGTAGTCCTCGGCCAGGTTCATATAGGTGGAGGCGATGGAGTTGGCGGTCTTTTTGCCCTTCAGATCGTCAAAGGTTTTGATGGTTTCGTTGTCCCCCCGGACGATCAGCGCCGTGCGGATATAGGCATAGGGCTCGGTAAAGTCGTACTTCTCGGTGCGCTCGGGAGTAACCTCCACACCGTTGATCACAATGTCATACCGGCCCGCGTCCATTCCGGCGAACAGGCCGTCCCACTCTCCGGGGATGAACTGGACCTCCACCCCCAGCTTGGCGGCAATGGCCCGGGCCACCTCCACGTCAAAGCCGGCGAGTTCGTCGTTTTCATCCACAAAGGACCAGGGGGCCCAGTCCCCTTCCAGGCCGATGATGATGGTGCCCCGCTCCTGGATTTGGTCAAGCAGGTCAGCGGAAGCGGTGACGGTCAGCAGGGCCGACAGCATCAAAGCAGCCAGCAATACAGCAAAAATTCTCTTCATGTTTTTAATTCCTTTCTTCTTGGGTAATCAGATTCAGGAAGGCACGGGTGCGCTCTTCCTTTGGATTTGCAAAGAATTCCACGGAGGGGCCGGACTCCGCAACGGCTCCATTCTCCATGAAAATTACTTTTGTGGACACGTTTTTGGCAAAGCCCAATTCATGCGTAACCACCAGCATGGTCATCCCCTCCTCCGCCAGCGAACGCATGACGGAGAGCACCTCCCCGGTGAGCTCCGGGTCCAGGGCAGAGGTGGGCTCGTCAAAATAGATGATCTCCGGCTCCGTTGCCAGGGCACGGGCAATGGCCACCCGCTGCTGCTGCCCGCCGGAGAGGGCGTTGGGGTAGCTGTCCGCCTTGTCTGCCAGCCCCACCTTGGCCAGGGCCTCCCGGGCGATTCGCTCCGCCTGGGCTTTGGGCACTTTTCTCGCCACCGTCAGGCCCAGCATCACGTTTTGCAGCGCCGTTTTGTTCCGGAACAGGTTGTAGCTCTGGAAGACAAAGGCGGTTTTCCTCCGGATTCGCTCCACATCCCTTTTGGAGATTTTCGCCAGGTTGAAGGTCTCGCCATCAAAGGTCATGGTGCCGGAATCAGCGGTTTCCAGAAAATTCATGCACCGGAGCAGGGTGGTTTTTCCACCGCCGCTCTGGCCGATCACGGCAATCACATCCCCCTTGTCCACGGTCAGGTCCACGCCCTTCAGCACCGGGGTTCCATCAAACTGCTTGGTCAATTGATGAACTGTAATCATCTTCCGTCCTCCTAAAACCCGTAGGTCGCCAGCTTCTTTTCGCAAACCGATTGCAGCTTGGTCAGCACGGTGCAGAACAGAAGATAGATCAGCGCCACTTCAATGTAAAGGGCCAGATGCTCATAATACCGGGAGGCGATCCGCTGTGTGACCATAAACATCTCCATCACGGTGATGTTGGCCGCCAGGGAGGTATCCTTTAGCATGGAGATCAGGGAATTGGACAGGGGTGGAAAGGCCGTGCGGAAGGCCTGGGGCAGAATCACATGGAACATGGTTTGCAGCCAGCTCATTCCGACGCACACCCCCGCCTCCATCTGCCCCTTGGGGATGGACTCGATGGCGGCCCGAACCGTCTCGGCGCAGTAAGCCCCCTCGTTGATGGAAAACACCAGCACCGCCGTGGGGAAGGGCTCCAGCACAACCCCCAGATTGGGCAGGCCATAGAACACCACATAAAGCTGCACCAGCAGCGGCGTCCCCCGCACCACCCAGATGTAAAACCGGATGATCTGCCGCAGCACCGGAACCTTCGCCACCTGAATCATGGCAGCGATCACGGCAATGACCAGCGCAATCGAGAAGGAGATGGCCGTCAGTGGGATGGTCATTTTCAGGCCCGGAAGCAGCATTTTGGGAAAGGACTCCACCAGGATGCTCACCAGCCGCTGGGAGAAGAAGGTGGAAAAGAAATTGCTCACGCTTTCAATCATTGTTCCGCCGCTCCCTGCTCCCACGTTTTATCTGCATCCCGTTTTTTCCCTCTGGGCACAGGGAAGTTTTTCGTTTCTTTCATTGCTTTCATTCCTTTCATGCTCCCGTGGATTATATCATCTTCTGAAAGAAAAAGCAATGCCTACGCAAAAACCGGGCAGCGCCTCAAAGAAGCGCTGTCCGGAAAAAGCTGGTGGCACAAACGCGGCACCATATCATGACGGGTAAGTCTGATTTTAAGTAGTTTTCTTCTCGTGCCTCAGCACCAGGCCGCAGGTGGTGCAGCTCTCCGTCTCCCAAACATCCCCATTTTCGTCGGGCTCGGAAATGACTACCTCTGAAATATGTCCCGTGATGTGGCGCTGAATCACCTTTCCGCACAGGGCGCATTTGACCGTGGACTGGGTGCAGGCATCGGCGGTTCCGATTGTTTCCGTCTCCTCCGCACCCGGAACATGGTCATAATAATCCACCTGGTAGACTTCGCCGCAGACCGCGCACACATGGGCAATCTGATAGCACCAGGGATGGTGATTTCCATCATGCAGCAGGTTCCCCGCAGAATCCAGAACAGGCTGCTCCGGATTCTGCGTTTCTATGGTGCTTCCCTCTGTGTGGGACGCGGGAATCTTCTTCTGAGGAACTATGATTTCGCTGCAAACCTGACAGGCAATGCCCTCCGTCCAGCCGGGGGTTGTGCAGGTGGGTGCAACGGCCGCCAATCCGCCCGGGGTATGGGCCAGCTTGGGGATCACCTGGCAGGGCTCGATTTCATAGCCGCAGACAGAGCAGACCACGCCGTCTGTCTTGCCCTCCCGGAAGCACATGGGGTAGATTCCATAGACCTTCTGGGGGGTATGGGGCAGCTTGGGAATCACAGTGGGCCAAGCAAGAATCTTTTTGCAAACCTGGCATCTCTGCCCCTCTGTTCTTCCCATGGAAGCGCAGGTGGGCTCTTGCCCGGGAATGATCTCAGCCACATGACCAAGGGCAGGAATTTCCTCCTGGGCTTCCAGGATTTTTCCGCAGACAGCGCACCGGCTGCCCTCTGTCAGGCCGGGCTGGGTGCAGGTGGGCTCCCGGCCGGGGAGGGTTTCCACGCAATGCTCCAGCATGGGAATGGGTTCCGCGGGAGTCAGCACCAGGCCGCACGACCCGCAGATTACAGATTCGGTATATCCCTCTTTTTCACAAGTTGCTTCCGTGCCGTGCACAGTCTGCGGGGTGTGAGAGAGCATAGGGATGGACTTCTGCGCCTCCAGCAGTCTGCCGCAGGCCTTGCAGCGCTGGCCGTCCGTCAGGCCGGGTCGGCTGCAGGTGGGCTCCCGGCCGGGGATAACCTTGCAGTCATGGCCCAGAGCGGGGATTTCTTCCTGCTCCGTCAGGATTTCTCCGCAGCGCGCGCAGCGGCTTCCGGCGGTCAGGCCATCTTTTTCACAGGTTGCCTTCACAGCGGGCAGTTCCTCCGGCTGATGACCCAGAGCGGGGATGACCTCCGCCTCTTTCAGGACCTCACCGCAGACCGAGCAGCGGACCTCGCTGCTGAAACCGTCCTCCAAGCAGGTGGCGGGGATGTCCTCATCCTTCTGCTCCTGATGTCCAAGGGCAGGAATCACTTCCTGTTCGGTGAGAATTTCTCCACAGACGGCGCAGTGGGAGCCGGCGGTCTTGCCGTCCTGGGTGCAGGTGGCCTCCACTGCCGCGTCCTCCACAGTCTGATGGCCCAGAGCGGGAATCACTTCTTGTTCGGTGAGGATTTCTCCACAGACGGCGCAGTGGGAACCGGCGGTCTTGCCGTCCTGGGAGCAGGTGGCCTCCACTGCCGCGTCCTCCACAGCCTGGTGGCCCAGAGCGGGAATCACTTCCTGTTCGGTGAGGATTTCTCCGCAGACGGCGCAGTGGGAACCGGCGGTCTTACCGTCCTGGGTGCAGGTGGCCTCCACTGCCGCGTCCTCCTCAGCCTGGTGGCCCAGGGCGGGAATAGATGCTTCCCGCTTCTCGCCGCAGAGGGAGCACTCCAGGGACAGCAGGCCGTCCTCCTCACAGGTGGCTTCCTTTACCACGGTTTCCACGAAATCATGGCCTGTTTCAATCAAATTGGTCAACGTTTTTTCAGAGACAGAGAGCTCTTTTCCATTCTCTGCCGCCTGGCGCAGCTGCTCCGCCACAGAGGCAGGAAGCTTGCTGTAGGGAATGGTCAGGGTAACGGAACCGGTTCCGTCCTTCCCGGCTACAAAGCCGCTGATTTTGTCGGATTTCCAGAAGTCCTGGTCGATTTCATCGGAGTGGACAAAGCTGGGCTTTTTCGCGGACTCATTGATGAGCACCGCCTCACCGGCCTTGAGCTCCGCCTTTTCGCCGGACTTGCGGATGACCACCTGGGCCTCTCCCTGGAATGCCTCCACCAGGATGAAGGTGCCATCCTTCCCTTCCATTTCGCTGACCCGGACAATCCCATCGGGTATGGAAACGGTGCTGGCATCGGTCTGAACCTCAAACAGCTCCCCCTGCTCCAGGGGCTCATCCAGCCGGACCAGCACAGAGCCCTCTTCCAGGCAAATTCTGGTCTTACCGCTGTCCGGGGTTCCGGAAGCCTCCAGGCGAAGGGCAGAATCCTCCTGACCATAGACATGCTTGTCCCCATCGGCATTCAGGGTCACGTCGCCGCCGGAGGGAACGCGAAGGCTGTCGTCGCTTCTCAGCAGCAGCCCCTCTTCCCCGGCCTCACTGGACTTGTCGGCGTGAAGAACCCCCACGTCACCATTCACAGCCTCGATTTGAATCTCACGGCTGTAGTCCTTCGTATTGATTTTTTCCGGCTTTGCTTTCTCTGAACAGCCGCACAGCGTCAGCACCATGGCGGCCGCCAAAAAGAAAGCCAGCAATCTCCCAAATCGCTTCATGTCTCTGCTCCTTTCAACATCTGATTCCGGACAGTACGAGCATAATTCTACCCATGTTATTGAGATAAAAGGATTATAGCACACTCCCGCCTTGAAATGCAAGTATTATTCACAATTTTCTCCGGGAAAAATCGACATTTTTCTGCGGATTGTCCAATTCCATTCACGAAAAAGGAAAGTCCACCGCAATTTGGACAAAATCGCGGTGGAGCTTTGCCTAAAATGTCAGGGATTTGAAATTATGACCCGAATCAGGAATCTATGCTTCAATCAGCAAGCGCTGGGCGCACAGGATTATGTCAAACTTCTTCCCTTTTGAGGCTAGAGGGCGCAGTTTTGATGAATACGCCGTATTTTCTTAAAAACCTTTTTGAATAAAGTCTCTTTGGAGCGGGTGGCTGGGTAATCCCGAAAGCAAACCCTGTTATCGATGAATGCCTCAAATTTGCGCAGATAATCCGCTTTGTCGATGTAGCCCGCTTCCGCTTCCTCAAACAGAACGCCCAAAATATACATTGTGTACCAGGGCTCTTCTGAATCACGCTCCGAGCAGACGGCCAATTGGTGCATCAGACCTGTGATTTCCCTGATTGGCATGAGATTGTCCGTATATTCTCTTTTCAGGAACGACATGACATAGCCAAAAACAGTGTTATCATAATCAATGTCAGAATCTTTTGCATGCCGAAGATATTCATTCAGCACGGACAGCATCTTCTTGCCGTCGGAATGAACCGTGCACAGCTCCAGCACAAGTTCCGAAAGAGGATTTTGAGTCATGAGCGCATCATCAAGATACCGCTGCAGTTCGTCTTCATATCCGCACAGCAGTAAAAGCTTGAAGTATACAGCATATTCATACGTCATAGTAAGTCCTCTTTTTGTCTTTCCGTTTTACTTCGTTCCGTGTTAAGAACATGAAGCTCAGTAAAACAGAGTGAATGAATATGTCTTAAACGCTTAAATATCGGATGATGTTTTCTCTGTAATCCGGGTCCTTTTCTTTCAGATACAGTTTTTTGTTTGGCAAATCGATATTGATATAGAATTCTGCATATCTGCTTTCATCGTTCGCTTCCAAAAAACACTTGAATTGCACTTCTTCCCTTTGCAGATTTACAGGGTTTCCACTTAATGCTCCGCATTCAATAAATACGCTTTCTTTTAGCTTCAAATTTGCGGTTTCGAAGCCGTATAATCGCGAAACACTCGAAATAAAATCATTTGACAAGCCATTTTGGTATGTAAGTTTCATGCCTTTGGGATAAGTACGAAATGTTTCAAAGTCATTGTTGATGATTCCCCGCATGTTGTTTTTGATTTCCAGGCAAAACCCAACATTTTTCCCCTCATCACAAGCAGCACACTCCAGAATAATTCCGCCGGTTAGTTTCTTCTTTATGTTGATGATGTCGAATGAAAAATCAACAAAGCCCTCATCCTGGTCATTCGTTATCTTACAATACTGCTGCATTTCCCTTCCTCCTCAAATCTCGATTTCTCACGTTATTATGGTGCAGCATACCGGTCAGCAACGCTATAAAAATCCACCGCAATTGTGCAAAATTACGGTGGATTTTTGGCGGAGAGTCAGGGATTTGAACCCTGGCGGCACTATTCATGCCCTACGAGATTTCGAGTCACGCCTCTTCGACCACTTGAGTAACTCTCCATAATCTGCGGAAAGGACGAAGGTATTATACCAGCTGAGGCTCAAAAAATCAAGGTCTTTCGGAAGGATTCTTTTTGACCAGCTCGATCACCTGCCCCAGCTGCTGGCAGATGGCGGGGTAATTTTCCCTTTTGTGGGGGCGCAGGCAGCCGGTGCAGTTCTTGATGCCCTTTTCGGTATAGGAGAAATTGCCGCCGCACCGGTCTCCCAGAGCGTACAGGGGACAGTAGCAGAACAGGCAGCTGAATGTCTCCGGGTTCGCGCCGGGGTGGCAGGGAAAATACTCGCACTCCCGGTTTTGAAAAAAGTCATAATGGCTCACGGCATTTCCTCATTTCGTTGCAAAATTGAAGCGAATGTGGTATCATTCAAAGGCATTCCAGGGGAAGCACATCGGCGGCTCCCGCTGAAACTCCATCCACCGGCCTGTTTTGGGATGATGAAACCCAATCCGCTGGGAAAACAGGGCGATTTCACAGGGGTCTTCCAAGGTGGAATATTTCCGCTCCCCCACCAGCGGCAGCCCCCGGCTGGCAAACTGAACCCGAATCTGATGGGTTCTGCCCGTGTGGAGCTGAATCTGTACCAGGCTCATTCCCTGCGCCGCGGAGAGCACCCGGTAGCTCAGGCTGGCCTGCTGGATTCCCTTCCCCGGTTCCGGGGCCACATAGGTCATTTTTCTGGCCTTGTCCCGACCCAGCAAGTCAATCAGGGTATCGATAGGTTTTTGTGGGAGGCCGTGGAGGACGGCACGGTAGGTCTTCTGAAATTCTCCCTCCCGCACCTGGCGGGACAGCTCCGATGCCGCCGCCGGGTTTCGGGCAAGGACCATCAGGCCGCTGACCACCCGGTCCAGCCGGTGTACGGTCCAAATCCCCCCGTGGGGCTCTCCCAGCTGCTGCCGAAGCAGCTCCGGCAATCCCCCGGGCTCGTCGGTGGAGAGCACCCGGGCCGGCTTCACGCAGACCAGGATGTGCTCATCCAGATAACAGATTTCCACCACGCTTACCACCTCTGCCCTATTTTATCAAAAAAACGCAAATCCTGCAAGTCTTTGGAGGCTCCATCATGAAAATTGTTGTTTTAGACGGCGCTGCAAGGATTGGCGCCCTAGCGAAATTGGCCCAGGCCTTTGGGATGCGGGTCATCGCCCATTCCCGCACCCCAAAGGAGGGCATCCCCTGTGTGGATCGCTGCTGGCCCAGGCGGATGTGATCTCCCTCCACATGGCCTGGGCGCCGATGGAGAGCCGCCAGCGCCTGATGGATTGTGTAATCTGGCGGCTTTTCTGGATGGACACCCCCAGAACGTCGTCAATTAACCCTTGTCCTTCTTGTCAAACAGCAGCGAAATTCCCACCCCGGCCAGCACCAAAAACATGGCGGAGGCCAGTGGATTTGGGCTGTGCTTCACGATTCCCTTGGAAAGCTTTTCCTGGGTCGGAACCGGCGGCCCCTTCCAGGGAGCTGCCTCGGTTCGGATATCGAAAAAGGCCGTCACCACCAGCACCGCCGCGCAAATCAGACAAAGAACCCGTTTTCCCATATTCCTGAATCCTCCCTTGGTGTGATTTCAGATTCAGTATACATGTTTGTGCCGCTGAAAAAAGTCTAACCGCAACTTGCCGCCAGGGAATCGCACGCCCTTCTGCGCCCCCATCCACCAGAATGAGCGCCTCGGAACTGCGAAAGCTGACCATGGCCCCCGAAGGGAATGTAACCAAAGGAAAACTTTTGTTAGGCTCTGTTTTTTTCGGTGAATAGGCGATTTTAGTTATAAGATAGTTTGAATTTCAAAAAGTGAGGAGAGAAACAGCAATGATGTACGAAAGTAAACGCTTGATCCTGAAGCACCCAGATTTTTCGGACTGGGCGGCCATGCTGCACAATGTGTGGCGCCATGAGGAAACCGCCCGGTATATGCTCTGGTCCGTAACCACAAACGAAGCGGACGCCCAGGAGCGGATGCGCCGCTCCATCGCCTTTCAGGAGGGAAAGCCTGCCTGGTTTGTCTATGAAAAGAGCAGCGGCCAGCCCATTGGCTTTGCCGGATTCTGTGAAATTGAAGCGGGCGTCTTTGAGGACACCGGCATTGCCGTTGGCCCGGCCTTCGTGGGGAAGGGCTTGGGAAAAGAAATCCTGAATCTGCTGACCAGAATCGCGAAGGAGGAATACGGCGCAATTCGGTTTGTGGCCAGCTGCCGCAGCAAGAACGAAGCCTCCCGGAACATGATTCTCGGCTGCGGATTCCGCTTCACCCACCAGGAAGACCGCACCGATCCCCGGAATGGAGCAGCCTATCTTCTCGAATTTTACGAGAAGGAGCTATAAAAAAAGTCCTTGCAGCTCTGGCGGCCGCAAGGACTTTTTTTACTTTTCCACGGTGGCGCAAATCAGCTTCACCAGTTCCTCCCGTCCGTCCCCCTTCTCGGCGGAGAAGGGAATGATGGGACAGTCCTCCGGAAGCTCCAAATCCTCCCGGATGATTTTCAGGTTCGGTTCCAGCTCGCTTTTTTTCAGCTTGTCCTTCTTGTTGGCCACCACCACAAAGGGGCACCCGCTGTCCAGAAACCACCGGGCCATGGTCACATCGTTGTTGGTGGGCGGATGGCGGTAGTCCACGATCAGGACCCCCAGGGTAATCCGATTGGCGGCAAAATAATCCTCCATCAGCTTGCCCCACCGGGCCTTTTCGCTTTGGGAAACCTGGGCGAAGCCATAGCCGGGCAGGTCCACCAGATAGCATTTCCGATCCAGGGTGAAATAATTCACATGGATGGTCTTTCCGGGCTTATCCCCCACCCGGGCAAAATTTTTCCGTTGAAGCAGCCGGTTGATCACCGAGGACTTGCCCACGTTGGATTTTCCGGCGAAGGCGATTTCCGGCAGCCGGGCGGCAGGGAAATCCTTGGGGGCGGCAGCGGAAATCAGGAACTCCACATTCTGGAAATTCACGCTTTTCCTCCTTTACTGCTGCAAGCCGGGGCGGCGGAGCTTGGCCGCGTCCTCGGGGATGGTGCCAAGCATGGCGGGCGTCCCATCCACCGGGGGAATCAGCGCCGCGTTCAAAACCGTGTCCACCGAGGAAGCGGGGATGAAATTCAGATGGCTGCGGACGGTCTGGTCGATCTCCTCCAAATCCCGCTGGTTATCCGCCGGGATGATGACGGTACGAATGCCGTGGCGGAGGGCGGCCATGGTCTTTTCCTTCAGGCCGCCGATGCGAAGCACCCGGCCCCGCAGCGTCACCTCGCCGGTCATGGCCACGTCCCGGCGCACAGAAGCGCCGGTGAGGGCGGAGACGATGGCAGTCGTCACCGTGACGCCGGCGGAGGGGCCGTCCTTGGGCACCGCTCCCTCCGGGAAGTGAACGTGAATATCCTTGGTCTTGTAGAAGTCGGTGGGAACGCCCAGCTTGGAGGCGTTGGCACGGATATAGCTCAAGGCGGCGTGGACGGATTCCTTCATCACGTCTCCCAGATTGCCGGTCAGCTCCAGCTTGCCGGAGCCATCCATCACATTGACCTCCACTTCCAATGTCTCGCCGCCCACGCTGGTCCAGGCGAGACCTGTAACCAGGCCCACCTGGTCCGCCCCGGGCAGCCGCTCGGGCAGGTATTTCCGAACACCCAGGAAGGATTCCACACTGCCGCCATTGACGGTAATTTTCTTGGGCTCCTCCTGCGCGAGAATCTGCATGTCAACCTTCCGGCAGATGTCTCCAATGGCACGTTCCAGATTCCGCACACCGGACTCCCGGGTGTAGCATTCGATGATCTCCCGGAGGGCATCGTCGGTGATGCGCAGCTGGGACTTTTTCAGTCCGTGCCTGGACAACTGCTTGGGCACCAGGTGATTTTTGGCGATCATCAGCTTCTCTTCATCGGTATAGGAGCTGAGCTCAATGACCTCCATCCGGTCAAGCAGGGGTCTGGGCACGGTGTCCAGGGTGTTGGCGGTGGTGATGAACATCACATTAGACAGGTCGAAGGGGATTTCCAGGTAGTGATCCCGGTAGGAATGGTTCTGCTCGGAGTCCAGCACCTCCAGCAGCGCGGCGCTGGGGTCGCCCCGGTAGTCGGAGCCCATTTTGTCGATCTCATCCAGCAGCAGCACCGGGTTAGAGGTGCCCGCCTGGGCAATGGCCGTCATAATCCGGCCGGGCATGGCCCCCACGTAGGTCTTCCGGTGGCCCCGGATGTCCGCCTCATCGTGGACGCCTCCCAGGGAGATGCGAACCATTTTGCGGTTCAGGCTCCTGGCGATGGAATAGGAAATAGAGGTCTTGCCCACGCCGGGAGGGCCCACCAGGCACAGAATCTGGGGCGGCATCTGAGGCGCCATCTGCCGCACGGCAATGGTCTCCAAAATCCGCTGCTTCACCTTTTCCAGGCCAAAATGGTCGTGTTCCAGGATTTTGGAAGCGGCCTGCACATCAAGGCGTTCCTTGGAGGATTTGTTCCATGGCAAATCCAGCACGGTATCCAGGTACCCCCGGAGCACCGAAGCCTCGGAAGAGCCGAAGGGCTGCTTTCTCAGCTTCTGAACATCCTTCAAAAGCTTTTTCTCATACTCCTGCTTCAGGTGGAGGCTCTTGATTTTGGCAATGTCCTCGTCAAAATCCTCGTCCTCCTCCCCCTCTCCCAGTTCGTCCCGGATGGCCCGCATCTGCTCCCGGAGGTAGTAATCCCTCTGGTTCTGGTCGATGGCGGCGCGGGTCTTGTTCTGGATTTCCGATTCCAGCTGGAGCACCTCAATCTCCCGGGTCAGATATGTAATGGTCATCTCCAACCGGCGGGTGGGGTTCAGCTGAAGCAGCAGCTTGGTCTTTTCTTCAAAATCCAGGCCGGAGTTCTGGGCAATGGAGTCGGCCACAAAGCCATTCTGATTGCTGGCCAGCATCCGCAGCTGCACCATCTGGGCAGGGTGCTCGCTGAGCTCCAAATAGGTATTGTAGAGGGTGCAGGCCTCACGGCGCAGAGCCTTCCCCCGGAGGGAATCAGTCTCCTCCGGGCAGGGAATGGACTCCACCATGGCGCTGAGGTAGGGCTCGGTCTGCTGCATCTGAGCGATGCGTGCCCGGGTCACACCAGTGACCAGCACCCGCAGATTCTCCTCCGGGGCGTTCAGCAGCTGCTTGACACGGACAACGGTGCCCACGGCATAGAGATCCGCCAGCTTGGGATCATCCACCAGCAGATCCTTCTGGGGAACCAAAAAGAGCAGCTGATCCTTTTTCATTGCGGCCTCCAGAGCCAGGGCCGACTTGGTTCTGCCCACATCAAAGTGGACGGTCTGCTCCGGGAACACGGCAAGTCCGCGCAGAGCAAGCACAGGCATCACGCCTGCATAAGTAATTTCAGACAAGGGACGATCCCTCCTTATTGTGTAATGGAAGAAGGGGATAGAAACCTACCCCCTTCTGTATTCTATGCCCGCTTCCCCACCAGCTTCTCCCTGGGATGGCTGGGGTCACGCTGGATCAGAGCATCCGCCCCATCCACGCACTCCGGGGTGATGACCACCTTCTGGATGGTCAAATCCGAGGGAATCTGGTACATGATTCTGGTCATGATTTTTTCCATAATCGCCCGCAGGCCCCGGGCGCCAATCTCCCGCTCCAATGCCTTCTGGGCAACCGCCTGCAGGGCTTCGTCGGTAATCTCCAAAGTGACGCCGTCCATTTCCAGCAGCGCTTGATACTGCTTGGACAGGGCGTTTTTGGGCTCCACCATGATCCGCACCAAATCCTGCTGGGTCAGGCTTTGCAGGTTGGTAATCACAGGCATTCTGCCCACCAGCTCCGGAATGATGCCGAATTTCAGCAGGTCATGGGGCTCCACCTGGGCGAGAATCTTGCCCACATCCCGCTTCTTCCGGCTTTCCACGGGGGCGTCAAAGCCGATGGCGGAGCGGTCAGTCCGGGCCTCGATGATCTTATCCAGCCCATCAAAGGCGCCGCCGCAGATGAACAGGATGTTGGTGGTGTCGATCTGAATCATTTCCTGCTGGGGATGCTTCCGGCCGCCCTGGGGGGGGACGCCGGCAACGGTGCCCTCCAGAATTTTCAGCAAGGCCTGCTGAACGCCCTCGCCGGAAACGTCCCGGGTGATGGAAGTATTCTCGCTCTTGCGGGCGATCTTATCCATCTCGTCAATGTAGATGATGCCAGTCTGGGCCCGCTGAACATCAAAATCAGCGGCCTGGAGCAGACGGAGCAGGATATTCTCCACATCGTCGCCCACATAACCGGCCTCGGTCAGGGTGGTGGCATCGGCAATGGCGAAGGGAACATTCAAAATCTTGGCCAGGGTCTGGGCAAAGAGGGTCTTGCCGGAGCCCGTGGGGCCAATGAGCAGAATGTTGCTCTTTTGCAGCTCCACCTCGGAATTGCCCCCAAAGTAAATACGCTTATAGTGATTGTACACGGCGACGGACAGGGCGACCTTGGCCTCCTCCTGTCCGACGATATAGTGATCCATGAATGTTTTGATCTCCATGGGAGAGGGAAGACGCTCCATGGAAGGCGCGCTGCCCCGGCCCACATCGATCTCGTCGCGCAGCAGCTCGCTGCACGCCTGCACACAGTCGCTGCAGATATACACTCCTGGTCCGGCAATCAGCTTAGAAGCCTGATTCTCCCGCTTCCCGCAGAAGCTGCATCGAATCTGCTGCTCTGAATTTCTTGCCATGAAGGCGTTACCTCATTTCCGAAAAATCAATGATGCTCCAAAACCCGGTCGATGAGGCCGAAGGCCTTGGCTTCCTCAGCGCTCATAAAATTGTCCCGCTCACAGGCCTTCGTCACCACGTCAATGTCCTGGCCGCAGTTTTCCGCCAGGATGCGGTTCATCCGGTCCTTGATGATCTGGAAGCGTTTCAGGTGAATGGCCATATCAGTGACCTGACCCTGGGTGCCGGCGGAGGGCTGATGGATCATGATCTCCGCATTGGGCAGAGCCATCCGCTTGCCCTTGGTGCCCGCGCTGAGAAGGAACGCGCCCATGGAGGCAGCCATACCCACGGCGATGGTCGCCACATCACATTTGACGTACTGCATGGTGTCGTAGATGGCCATGCCCGCCGTGATGCTGCCGCCGGGGCTGTTGATATAAAACTGAATGTCCTTGTCGGGGTCCTGGGCTTCCAGGTAGAGCAGCTGGGCCACAACCAGGCTGGCGGTGGTGTCGTTGACTTCCTCCGACAGGAAGATGATACGGTCATTCAGCAGACGGGAGAAAATATCATAGCTGCGCTCGCCGCGGCTGGTCTGCTCAACAACATAGGGAACCAAACTCATGGTGATGTCTCCTTTCATAGGCATGGGCACATTCTAACCATTTGGGGGGTCGCTTATTCCTCGGTCTTCTCCTCGGCCTTGGGGGCCACGGCCACGGCGCTGTCCACAATGATCTGCACAGCCTTCCGGGTCTTCAGGCTCTCATTCAGCTCCTCGGCGGGGACCATTTCCTTGACCTTCTCCACTTCCAGCTCATACTGCTTGGCCAGGGACTCCAGCTCTGCGGCAATGTCCTCCTCGGTAACGGCCACATTCTCCACCTCGGCGATTTTCTCCAGGGTCACGGAAATTCTGGCCTGCTTCTGGGCGCCGGGACGGAAGGCGTTGCGCATGGTGTTCACGTCGCCGCCCATCATCTTGGCGTACTGCTCCATGGTGTAGCCGCCCATTTGCAGCTGGTAGGCAAAGCGCTCCATCTGCACATCCAGCTCCCGCTCCACCAGAGCGTTGGGAATATCCACAGTGGTATTCTCGGCGGCCTTCTCCACGCAGGCATTCTCGAAGCTGGTCTGGGCATTCTTTTCCGCCTTTTCCAGAGCCTTGGCACGGATGTCGGCCTTCAAAGCCTCCAGGGTGTCGAACTCGGAGACGTCCTTGGCAAACTCGTCGTCCATCTCGGGGACCTGGGTTTCGGTGATCTTGTTCACCTTCACATGGAACACCACTGCCTTGCCGGCCAGGTCCGCGTGATAATCCTGGGGGAAGGTAATGTCGATGTCCTTCTCCTCACCGGCGGACATGCTCACAATCTGCTCCTCAAAGCCGGGGACGAAGGAGCCGCTGCCCAGCTTCAGGTCGAAATTGTCGCCCTTGCCGCCCTCGAAGGGGACGCCGTTATCAAAGCCCTCGAAATCGATGTTGGCGGTGTCGCCCATCTGGGCAGGGCGGTCAACGGTCTCGGTGGAGGCAACATTCTGAGCCATCCGGTCCAGTTCGGCCTGCACCTGAGCATCGGAAACAGTGACCTCTGCCTTCTCCACTTCCAGGCCCTTGTACTGGCCCAGCGTGACCTCGGGATAGACCTCGGTGGTCAGGGTCAGGGTGACGATGTTGTCATCGCTGATCTGCATATCGGTCAGGTTGGGGCGGCCCACAGCCTTGAAGCCCTCCTGATGGGCAATGGCGAAGTCATAGATTTCGGGGAAGATTTCTTCCAGGCCGTCTTCATAGAAAACGTGGGGGCCATACATGCTCTCGATCATCTTCCGGGGCGCCTTGCCCTTGCGGAAGCCGGGGATTACAATGCTCTTGCGAGCCTTCATGTAAGCCTTGTTGACGCCAGTCTCCATCAGTTCCTTGTCGATCTCCACGACAACGGTGGCATTGTTGCCGTTTCTTTCTACGCTATTGACTTTCATTTCCGTTATTCCTCCTAAATCGGCCTGTTCTTGCAGCGCCGTTCTATGTCTTTCTGAATCAGCCGATATATTCTATCAAATAAAAAACGGCTTGTCCACACATTTCTGAAAAGTTTTCGGATATTTCACAATATTTCTAAGGAAGAATCTTTTGCGGCCTGAAATTTATGAAATCTGCTGCCAGCAGGGCATATTCCACATCGTCCCAGGTTCCCTCCAGGGCCAACCGATGGCTGGGGCCGTGAAGATGGCCGTAAAAACAGCGGCGCACCCCATAGCGGCTCAGCAGCTCCAAAATCTCCGGGCACTCATAGCCCTTGCTCCTGGGGGGATAGTGGAGAAACACCAGCTTCGGAAGTTCCCCCGCCGCCTTCAGGGAGGCTTCCAGACGGATCAGCTCCCGCCGGAACACCTTCTCGTCATGCTCGGTGCTCCGCTTTTCCTCATAGTACCAGCCCCGGGTGCCGCAAATGGCGTACCCTCCATACTCATAGAAGTTATTGTTCAGGATATTCATATTGGAGAACTGATTTTCCAGGCAGAATTTCTGAAATTTCGCAGCGGTGGACCACCAATAGTCATGGTTTCCCTTGAGGATGATCTTCCTTCCGGGAATTTCATTGATCCAGGCAAAATCCGCCCTTGCCGCCTGCAGGTCCAACGCCCAGCTCAGGTCCCCCAACAGCACCGTGGTGTCCTCCGGCGCAATGACACGCATTCCCTCCCGGAGCTTTTCCATATAGCCCACCCAGGCCCCGCCGAATACATCCATAGGCTTCGGCGCCCCCAGGCACAGATGCAGATCACCGATGGCATACAGCGCCATGAGGCACCTCCCAACTTATTTTTCCACACTGCGGAGCACATTCAACGCGTTGTTCCAGAAAATGTCTCCGATGGTCTTCTCCTCCAAGCCCCGCTCCAAAAGCCGCCGGGCCAGGGCCGGGTAGCTCTGGATGCCCTCAAAGCCCTGGGAAAGGGTCTCGCAGCCGTCCAGGTCGCCCCCCAGGGCGATGTGCTTTCCGGAGGGGTCAAGCTCCATAAAGTGGAAAATGTGGTCGCACACCGTATCCAATGTGGGCTGCTCCCCCAAAAACTCCCCGTACTGGTTGATGCCCGCCACGCCGCCGGTCTGGCAGATGGCCCGGAACATATCATCTGTGAGATTCCGGCTGTGGCCGCAGAGGCTGCGGCTGTTGGAGTGGGTGGCGACGATGGGCGCCTGGGTGCACTCCATGATATTCCAGAAGGCCTCGTCGCTGATATGGCTCACATCCACCAGCATTCCCAGCCGCTGGGCCTCCCGTATGTACTCCCGGCCCCGGTCCGTCAGGCCGCCGCCGGTGACATTGGAGCCTGTGAGCTCGTTTGCCTCGTTCCAGCCCAGGGTGCTGATCCGGAAGCCGATCTGATGGAGATTTTCCAGCAGCGCCGGGTCAAAGCCAAAGCCCGCCGGGCCCTCGATGGTCAAGATCGCGGACATCTTCCCCTGGGCCCGGTTGGCCTCCACCTCGCCCGCGCTGTAGGCAAAGGAAATCAAATCCTGATTTCTGTCCACCTCCCGCTGGATGGTGGCCAGCTCCCGCTCAAAAACCACAATGGGAGAGAGCTTGTTCCACTCCTGCATCATGGGGGTGGTAAAGCAGGCAAAGCACTGGCAGTAGCCGTCCAGCCGGGAAGCGCGTTCCAGGTCGATGTGAAGCTCATTCTTTTTCAGGCTCCCCGCCTCGTTCAGGCTCTCTCCCAGCAGGGACAGGGCCGTATCGCAGTGCAGGTCAAATACAGATACCTTCATTGAAACGCATCCTCCAAATGATTGATCTCCGGACGGCGGGTTTGAACCCCCTCCGGGGCATAGATTTCGATCACATCGAACCGGGGCTGCAGCCGGGTTGGATGGGTTGACAGGTAGAGCAGCGCCGTGGATTTGATTCTTTTCTGCTTACGGTAATCCACAAATTCCCGTGCCATGGCAAAATCGGCGCTTTTCCGGAGCTTTACCTCCACAAAGGCCAGATAATGCCTGTCCGCCGCAATCAGGTCGATCTCCCCCATCCGGGTGCGAAAATTGGCGGCGACGATGGTATAGTGTTTCTTCCGCAGATAGTCCGCCGCCACAGTCTCTCCCCAGGCGCCAGCCAGATTATTTCTCCCCATAAAATTTCTTCAAAAAGGTCATTCGGTGAATGGGGCTGGGCCCCAGGGCCTCCAGGGCCGCATAGTGGGCCCGGGTGCCGTAGCCCTTGTGAATCTCAAAGCCGTACCCAGGGAACCGCTCCGCCGCCTGGATCATCCAGTTATCCCGTGTCACCTTGGCCAGCACGGAGGCGGCGGCAATATTGGCGCTGAGGCTGTCCCCCTTCACCACGGTTTTCACGGTCAGACCAAAGTCCTTTTGACGGTTGCCGTCGATAAGAACCAAATCCGGCCGAAGCTTCAGCTGGGCCAGAGAGCGCTCCATGGCCAGGAAGGTAGCCTGCAAAATATTCATTTCGTCAATTTCCTGCTCCGTGGCGAAGGCGATGCCGTAGGCAAGGGCCTGGTCACAGATCACGGGAAAGAGCTCCCGGCGGCGCTTGTCGGAGAGCTTTTTGCTGTCGTCCAGCCCGGCAATCACCGTATGGGGCGGCAGAATCACCGCGGCGGCACACACCGGCCCCGCCAGAGGGCCCCGGCCCGCCTCGTCTACGCCGCAGATGGTGGAGAATCCGGCAGCGTAATTTTCGTCTTCAATTTCCCACATGGTACGCTGCGTCATGGCATATCCTCCGGCATTTCCAGCGTGAATTTTCCCAGTCTGCCGCCGCGGAACTCGTCCATCAGCACCTTGGCCATCCGCTCGGTGTGGACCTCTCCCCCCCGGAGCAGAAAGCCCCGCTTTCTTCCCGCCAGCTCCAGCAGCTCATAGCCGGGAGTGCCGGGCTGGGCTTCCACCTTGTAGCGTTCCAGCAGCACCTGGGGGTAATATTTCAGCAGCAGCTCCATCAGTCCGCAGGCCAGCTCCTCCAGGTCGATGACTCCCTCCTTCACCGCGCCGGTGAAGGCCAGCATCATCCCCACCCGGGGGTCCTCAAATTTGGGCCAGAGGATGCCCGGGGTATCCAGCAGCAGCAATCCGCTGTCCACCGTGACCCACTGCTTGCCCCGGGTGACGCCGGGCCGGTTTTCCGCCTTGGCGCCCTTGCGTCCCGCAATCTGATTGATGAGGGTGGATTTCCCCACATTGGGAATGCCCACCACCATCACCCGCAGGGGACGGTTCATCCCCCGGGCGGCGTCCCGCTCCAGCTTTTCGGCACAGGCGGCCCGGGCAGCGGGAGTGAAATCGCTGATGCCCTGGCGGCTCTTGCAGTCGGTGGCGATCACCGCCATCCCTTTGCTTTTAAAATAATCCCGCCATTTTCTGGTTGCGGCAGGGTCGGCCAAATCCATCCGGTTCAGCACGATGATCCGGGGCTTGGAGCCGCAGATGGCGTCGATATCCGGATTCCGGCTGGATATGGGAATCCGGGCATCCACAATCTCGCATACCGCATCCACCTGCTTCAAATCCGATTCGATTTGGCGGCGGGTCTTGGTCATGTGGCCGGGATACCACTGAATGTTCAGATTTTCCGTCATTTTATCGCTCCAATACGATGGAAGTCCCGCTCCTGGGTGCCTCCCATGCCCGTACCGGGGAACAGAAGGTAGCAGACCCTGCCCAGTACCTCCCGCTTATCCACCTGGCCGATCTGGGGAGAACGACCGTCCTTGGAATTGTTCCGGTTGTCGCCCATAATAAATACATGGCCCTCCTCCACCGTCTGGGGGAAGGTGTTGCCCTCTTTCAGGGTGGTGAGGGTTTTGGTGTAGGGCTCGTCCAAGGGCGCTCCGTCCACATAGACGATGCCCTCTTCAAAGTCAATGTCCACCACCTGGCCCTCGGTGGCGATCACCCGCTTGACAATGGGCTTGCCGTTGTCATAGGCCTGCTTGCTCACCACCACCACGTCTCCCGCTCTGGGGTCCTTATAGAACAGATTGCTCACCAGAAGCATATAGTCCCCGTTGAGCAGGGTATTTTCCATGGAGGGGCCATTCACCACAATGATGCGGAAGAAGAGCATCAACAGCACCATCACAACTACCAGCATGTACACCAGGTCACGCAGGTACAGCGCCACGTTCTGCTGCCAGGTATAGGTCACTTTTTCGGCGGTATCATTCTTTTTACCAAACATACGAAAGATCCTTTCCTGTATCAAAAGATGCTTTTTTGATTGTATCATATTCATCAGGATATTTCCACACCTGTAGAAAAAATTTCACAATATAAAAAGAGAGGGACGAGCCCTCTCTTTTTATATTGTTGGGAATCAGACGTTCTCCTTGATCTTGGCAGCCTTGCCGAAACGACCACGCAGGTAGTACAGCTTGGCACGACGAACCTTGCCCTTGCGGACAGTCTCGATCATCGCCACATTGGGAGAATGCAGGGGGAAGACCTTCTCGCAGCCCACGCCGTAGGAAATACGGCGAACGGTGATGGTCTCGCCGATGCCGCCGTGCTTGCGGGCAATGACGATACCCTCGAAGACCTGGATACGCTCACGGGAACCTTCCTTGATGCGAACATGCACACGAACGGTGTCGCCCACCCGGACTTCGGGCAGCTCTTCCTTCATGTACTGGCTGTTCAGAGCCTTAACAAGATCCATTTCTTTGTCCTCCTTAAATATTAGGCGTTCATACCCACACATCTGTGGCAGAGGACGCACCTTGATTTCAGACCGATTTATTCTAGCACAGCATTTTCAGAAAATCAAGTATTTTTTCATATTTTCGGAGAAAAATGGAACCCGTCAGAAAGTCCTGCTTACGCGGCCGGTTCTTCCTCCACCGCTACGATTCTGCCCGCGCCATAGGGATCGGCGTACTCCTGGCCGACCACACCGTCCAGAACACCGGTGATGTAGTTGATGAGCACCTGGTTGTCCAGCATCACTTCATCCTGGAGCACGTTGCAGCCGCCGAACATGGAGAAGCCGTCGCCGCCGTTTTTGAGCATGTAGTTGTGAGAAGCCAGGGTATAGGTCTTATCCAGCTCCAGCGGCTCGCCGCCGACCATCACATTTTTGACCCGATACTCGCCCTCCACACCGGCGAACATGGTGTTTTCGTCCGCCTTGGCCGTGGATTCGATATAGGTATGTATCTCATAGGTCAGGCCGGAAACCTGGAGGAAGCCGCCGGATTCGCTGGGCACTGCCCGGGCGCCCCATTCCAGCGCGTCCAGGATCTGCTGGCCGGTGGCCTCAATGACGCACATGGCGTTGCCGAAGGGATGAACCTTGAGAATGTCGTTCAGGGTAATGTCTCCCTCCTTGATGGAGGTACGAATGCCGCCGCCATTGACGAACGCGATCTGGGCGCCGGACAGCTCCCGGTAAGCATCCGCGCACAGGTCGCCCAGATTGGTCTCTGCCCGGCGCACAATGCGGATGGGAGAACCGTCGTCCTTGGTGGCAACGGGATCATTGATGGTCAGCTCCACCGCGGTCTTTGCCACCACCTCGGACAGCTTATCGCCCAGCGCGTCCTTTGCGGATTTCACGGCCGCGTCAACATCATTGTGAATACCCATCAGCGTGGGAGCGTCGGTTTTGTTGTTCCACAGGAACAGCTCGGTGGAGAGCTTCCCGTCCTTGCCGATGCGCAGGCAGCCGACACCGGCCAGCTTCGTGCCGCAGCCGGAGCGCAGCACCGTCTGGCCATCCTTGTTCACCATTTCCACCTGATCGGTATCGTGGCTGTGGCCGTCTAGCAGGGCGTCGATGCCGGTGGTATTGCCAATCACATCCGCATAGGTCCAGGGCTCGCAGGCCTGCTCGTTGCCCAGGTGCCCCAGCGCGATCACATAGGCCGCCCCTTCCTCACGGGCCGCGTCCACAGCGCTCTGCACCGCGGCATAGAGCTTTTCACCGGACTCATCCTGCATAAAGCCGTAGATGAAGTTGCCGTTTTCGTCCTGGAAATACTTGGGGGTGGAGGTGGTGATGGTCTTGGGGGTGGTGATGCCCACAAAGGCGATCTTCACACCGTCGAATTCCTTCATGAGATAGGGCGCAAACACCAGCTCGCCGTCTTTGTTGAAGTTTGCGCTGATGTAGGGGAAGCTGGCCTTTTCCGTCAGCTCCAGGAACCGGTCCATGCCGTAGTCAAACTCATGGTTTCCGGGGATGGCCATGTCATAGCCCACCGCATTCATCAGCTCGATCAGCGCCTCGCCGGTGGTCATGGTGCCGATGGGCTCTCCCTGAACGGAATCGCCGTTGTCCACCAGCACCACATGGTTGCCGGCGTCCTCCATGCTCTGGCGGATGGCCGCAAGTCCGGCGTAGCCAAACCCCTGGTCAATGCCGCAGTGTACGTCGCTGGTGAAAAGCACGACCACGTCCTTTTCCAGCTGTCCCGGTTCCGCGCAGACCACGCCTGCCAGGGACAGCAGCATGGCCATTGCCAGAACCAAACCGAGGATTCGTTTCATTTGTACTTCGCTCCCTTTCATTCTATTTATGGGCCCCAGCCAGTCCGCCGGGGCTCTGGTGTTATTATAGCAAATTACCGAATAATTGCAAGAGAAATTTGCCTTTTTTGTCTATTATGATCCAGCAGAGGCATAGTGTCTGATCCCCAGCCGCCAGGCAAGCCAGCAGGGAATCAGAAACCACAGTGACAACACCGGAAACATGCCGTAAATCGGCCCTCCCTTCCCCATCAGATACTGCAGCGGCCAATACTGCACCATGGCCATGGGCATCACGGCGGTGGTGAAAAACAGCACGCCCTTGCCATAGATGTCGAAGGGGAACTGGCTGAAGGTCCGGATGCCGTCGGTGAAAATGTTCAGCACCTCCAGTCCCTCCATGGTGAAAAAGCACAGCGCGGCATACACCAGAAACATTCCAAAGAAGAGAAGGCTCCCGCAGGCCACCATGGACAGCAGCACCAGCGCTTTGGGAACCGTCCAGGCAATCCCGCTCACTGATACTCCGTAGGCAATCACGGCGATTCCCAGGACAATGTTCGGCAAAGACGCCATCCGCGTGTCCTGGCAAATCACCTGAAAGACCAGCCCTCTGGGGCGAACCACCAGGCGGTCAAGGGTTCCCTCCCGAACGATTTTGCTGAATTGGTCGAAGCCCCTGGCGAAGCATTCCGCGATGTTAAAGGCCGTCATCACAACGCCGAAGCCCAGCAGAACCTCCCCCGCCGTGTAGTCGCCAATGGAGCCGAAGCGCCACATCATCAAGCCAATCCCCACCAGGCAGTTGATGGTGCAAAGGAGCCTGCCGACGCAGGAGAGGAAGAAGGAGGCGGGATAGGCCATCTCGCTTTTCAGATGGATGGAGAAAAATTTCCAATACAGTTTCATATCCTCAGCCTCCCGCAATCACGGTGCGCCGCAGCCCCCGGTTCATGAGCGCGTATCCCAGAGTCGTCACGCAAAGGCACCAAAATACCTGCAAGCCCACAGCCTCCAAAATTCCCGTTCCTCCAATGTCCCCGCCAAAAATCCGAAGGGGGACATTCTGCAGCGAGCCGAAGGGGCTGAGCTCCGCGATTTTCCGAAGTACCGGTGGGAAAAAGGGCAGGGGCAGCACATCGCCGGAAAGCAGCTCCGCCACCGCAGGTACAAAGGTGATAATCCCCCGGTAGTCCGTCATGTAAAAGGTCAGGCTGTAGCAGAGCATACAGATGGCCACACAGAGCCACAGGGTAAGGGCCATGGAAAAAAGGAACACCAGAAACACCGGGAAGGAAATGGTCAGCCGCAGTCCGTAGGGCGCCGGAAGCAGGCTGCTCACAACGAGAACGGGGATGATCCTGGTCATGGTTTTGCTGAGGCGGCCGGCAAGGCCCCGGGCGCTCCACATGGCGTAAAG
>CAZYWM010000013.1:0-31285 GCA_964651615.1 uncultured Oscillospiraceae bacterium
GGAGACAAGAAAGTAACACCTCCGCTTGGCACCGAAAGCAATAAACCAGGCCAGTGTTTGCAAATCGTATAAATTTAGATTTTACACAGCTCTACAGGCAATGCCGTTGGTTCCAGCAAATGAAAATAACCGGGGGCAACCATCAAAGGCCGCTCCCCGCATCCTACTTCTTCACTCTTCACTATTACCTATTACTTTCCAAAAATCGGCTCCACGTTTTTAGCGAAGAGTGAATAGTGAAGAGATAATAAGTAAAATCGGCAATCTTCTGTCGAAGATTGCCGATTTTTGGTACGCCAGAAGGGACTCGAACCCCCGACCTACTGATTCGTAGTCAGTCACTCTATCCAGCTGAGCTACTGGCGCATACACCGCATTACCGAGTGCCTGAGTATAATAGCACAGCACTGGGGAAAATGCAAGTGTTTTTTTCTAAAATTTCAGAATTTTTCTTTTTCATCCGGGGCGTTCAGGCAAACGGTCAGGATCGTCAGCACAGCGGCGCCCACGGCGGGGAGGAGAATCCAGGCTTTCTCCCCTGGCGTGGAGGTCGGCTCCGGCCGGGGCTGCGCGGTGGGCTGAGTTACCAGCGCGGTGATGGGCTCGGGCAGGCTGGGCTGCGTGGGAACCTCAAAATATTCTTCCAGATTCTCAAAGAAATCGCCCTTGCCCGTGTCCAGCCCCACGGTTGTGTGGAACAGGCCATAGCGGCAGGGACTGTATCTCGTTACCTCCGTCGCCCGGTCGGCCCCCCGGAAATACCAGGCAAAATCCGCTGTCTGGCTGGCGTGGCAGGGAAAGCCCCGCTCCTTGGTGACTTCATAGGCGGTCATTCCGTCAAAGGCCTCCAGCGAAACATCCAGGTCCAGGGTGATGGGATTGTCCGGATACAGATGCAGATAGGTCTTTGGCACCTGCCAGGGGGCAAAGCGGTCCAGCTGCTCCGGGAAGGCATCAGCGTCGCCGCTGAGCTGCACCGCCTTCTTCAAAAGGTCCGCCGTCAGCTGGTGCATTCCATGCCCATACTCCCCTGCCTGGTCGTGGCCCACCGCCACCAGCGGGCGGTAGCATCGCAGCAGCTCTGTCACGAATGCCAGCAGCGAGCGCCGGGGGTGGCCGGTTTGCTCGTAGTAGCGGTAGGCGTCCTCCAAATCGAAGGTATAGTAGTCATCGAAATGCCCGAACACGGGATAATCCCGCACCCCCACCGCCCAGAGGCCGTTCAGCATCTCGTGAACCCGATGGGCGGTGAGATTCCGGTGGTCGGTGAAATACACCACCTGAACCCGATAGCCCTCCTCCCCGGCGTACCACGGCAGCAGTCCGGCGAAAAAAAGCTGCTCATCGTCCCCGTGGGTGGACAGCAGCAGCAAATCCGCTTGCCCCGGGGGGATTTTCCCCCACCGCTGCACCCAGTCCGGCACCTGCCCCGGCGCGAACACCCCCAGCTCATTCACCAGCGCCTCCCCGGTGAGAAAGCTCACCGTCACCGACTGGGGACGCTTTCCAAAGCAGTCCTTCAAATCCACATAAAAATGGAGCATCCCCTCTGTAGGCACCTCCGCCACCGCTCCGGTTTCCTCATTTGTCAGATTCAGCGTACCGTACTCCCGGTCAAAAACAAAATAGAGGGCCGCAATTCCCTCCTCCCGGCAGACTGTGATGCTGGCATTCTCCTCCAGGCGCTGGGTGGTTTCCATATCCTCATCGAACAGCTGCTCCACCACCGGGATGCCGCCGCTCCCCTCCACCAGGTCCACCGGCACAGCGGCCTCCGCCCCGGCGGGGAAAAGGCAGAGCAGGACTGTAAAAAGCAACAAAGCCAATTTTCCCATAAATCATTCCTCCGGTATGGTGTTCTTTCCCGCTTGACAAGCAGTTTCCTCCCCTGTAAAATAGAAGGCAATCTGACGAAAGGGGGCGGCTGTATGGGGGAATATTCTCTCCCCTCTTCCCTTCCGGCGCTGCTGCTGCCCTGGTATCAGGAGAACCGGCGCTCCCTGCCCTGGCGGGAGGACCGGCAGGCCTATCACATCTGGATTTCCGAAATCATGCTCCAGCAGACCAGGGTGGAGGCCGTCAAGGGATATTATGCCCGGTTTCTGGAAGAACTTCCAACCATTGAGGCCCTGGCCCGGTGCGACGACGAGAAGCTGCACAAGCTCTGGGAGGGCCTGGGCTACTACAGCCGGGTGCGGAATCTGAAAAAGGCGGCTCAGATGATCATGGAGCAATACGGTGGGGTCTTTCCAAGCACCTACCGGGAAATTCTGAAGCTGCCCGGCATCGGGGCCTACACCGCCGGCGCCATCGGCTCCATCGCCTTCAATCTGCCCACCCCGGCAGTGGACGGGAATGTGCTCCGGGTCTGCGCCCGGCTGACGGAGGATGCCTCCCCCATCGATCTGCCCGACACCAGGGAAAAGGTTCGGGAGGCCCTGGAACGGATTTACCCCGAAAACGCCGGGGACTTTACCCAGGCCCTGATGGAGCTGGGAGCCACCCTCTGCGGCCCCAACTGGAAGCCGCGATGTGAAGGCTGCCCCTGCGCTTCCCTTTGCCTGGCCTGCCAGGCGGGGACGGCGGAAGCCCTCCCCGTGAAATCCCCCAAAAAGCCCAAGCGGCAGGAGGACCGGACGGTGTTCGTCTTCTCCTGTGAAGGGTATTACGCCCTCTCCAAGCGGCCGCCCTCGGGACTGCTGGCGGGGCTCTGGGAGTTTCCCAACGTGCCCGGAAAGCTGGAGCTGCCCCAGGCGCTGGAGGCGGCGGAGGGAATGGGGGTGCGGCCCCGGAATCTGCTGCGTCAGGTGGAGCGGAAGCACATTTTCACCCACATTCAGTGGAATCTGCGGGGCTATTATATAGAAGTATCGGAACGCGGCGGCCGCTTTCAGTGGTTCTCCGGAGGGGAAATCCGGAGCCAGGCGGCGCTGCCCACGGCGTTTCGTCAATTTTGGGAGGAGATAGACCATGTATGATTTTCACATTCATTCCAGAGTGTCCTTCGACGGCCATGACACCGGAATCCAGCTGGCCCAGGCTGCCCTGAACGCGGGATTGAAGAAAATCTGCTTCACCGACCACCGGGATTATCTCCGGCATCAGAAGGAGCAGCCCATGGTTTTCAATCCGGATGCCTACAGCGCGGAATACGACGATCTGCGCCTGCCCGGGCTGACCATCCGCCGGGGCGTGGAATACGGCCTCTACCCCGACAACCAGGCCCGCATGAAAGAGGAATTGGCGCAGCGGAGCTATGACTTTGTTCTGGGCTCCATCCACTTTGTGGACGATATGGACGTTTATTTCGGGGAATACTGGCAGGGCAAGACCATCTTCCAGGCCCAGCGGCGGTATTTTGAAGCCATGCTGGAATGCGTCCGGGTTCATGAGGACTATGACGTGCTGGCCCATATGACCTACCTGCACAAGGGCTCCGGAAGCCCCATCAAGACGCCCCTGCCCTATGAGGACCACCGGGAGATCATCGATGAGATTCTCAAAGTTTTGGCCGCCAAGGGGAAGGGTCTGGAATTAAACACCAGCGGCATGGACCGGTGCGGTGGATTTCTTCCCACCCCGGAGTATTTTCGCCGGTTCAAGGAGCTGGGAGGCGAAATTGTTACCATCGGCTCCGACGCCCACCGGAGCGACCGGGTGGGGCAGTACAGCTCCCAGGCCTGCCAGGTTCTGGCGGACATCTTCGGGTATGTGTGCACCTTTGAGGGAAGGAAGCCCATTTTCCACAAGCTGTAGGCCCCGCGTCCTGTTCAAAACGCCAGCCGTGAGATTCCACACATTTTGTATTTCCGTTTTGTATATTTTTCACGAATTGTCCGCCCATCACGGGCGGATGATTTTTTTAGGGGGACATTTTCGGTTTTTCTGTTGACAAGGCAGGAAGAAACGGATATACTAATCTTCACTGTATATCACAATCACGAAACAGAAAGAGGGAACAATGGTTCATGGTCAAAAAGTGGAGTGTCACCATTCCCAAGCTGTCCGGTGACGCGGAGCGCACCGCCTACATCTATCTGCCGGAATCCTATGAAAGAGAACCCGACCGCCGCTACAGTGTTATGTATATGTTCGACGGCCACAATGTCTTCTTCGATGAGGACGCCACCTTCGGAAAATCCTGGGGCATGAACAAATACATGGAGGAGAGCGGCAAGGACCTGATCATCGTAGCCGTGGAGTGCAACCACGAGGGCAACCGCCGTCTGGTGGAATATTCTCCCCTGAACTACGAAAATTCCTCCCTGGGGAAAATCCGGGGCAAGGGAAATGTGTACATGAACTGGATGGTCAAGGAGCTGAAGCCCTACATTGACCAGAACTACCGGACCCTGCCCGACCGGTGCAACACCATCATCGCCGGTTCCTCCATGGGCGGGCTCATGGCTTTGTACGCCGTTACCACCTATAACCATGTATTCCAGCGGGCCGCCTGTCTCAGCCCCAGCTTGTGGGTTTCCTCCGGCAAGGTGCTGGAATTGATCGCCCGGGCCCACATCCGGCGGGACACCTGCATCTACATGGACTACGGCGAGCTAGAAATGTTCAACCACGCCGCCAACGCCGAGGCCCTGATCTCTACCGCCCATCTGCTGATGACCAAGCGGGTGAATCTGGCCATGCGGATTGTCCCCGGAGGCACCCATTCCGAAGCCTCCTGGGAAAAGCAGATTCCCATTTTTATGGATTGCCTGGGCCTGTAACCGGCCCCCAACATAGACACGAGGAGAGAAGCCAATGGAGATTCGTTACTACAAGCACTACAGCAGCAACCTGAACCGGGACATGGAATTCAAGGTCTACGGCCACGGTGGAAAGCCGGTTCTGTTCATCCCCTGCCAGGGCGGGCGGTTCTTTGATTTTGAAAACTTCCACATGCTGGATCACTGGGCCGGCTGGATTGAAGCGGGCCGCTGCACCGTCTATGCCTGCGACTGCATCGACAATGAAGCCTGGGCCGCCAAGGGCGCCGACAACCGCTGGCGGATTGAGAACCACGAGCGCTGGTTTGGCTACATCACTCAGGAGCTGGTACCCTACATCAAGCATCTCAGCGGGGAGCGCAACGGCTATGACCAGGGTATCCTCACCTTCGGCGCCTCCATGGGCGCCATGCACGCCGCCAATCTGTACTACCGCCGCCCGGACCTGTTCGACAGCTGCTTCGCCATCTCCGGTCTGTACGACAACAAGGAGTTCTTCGGCGACTACTGCGACGATCTGGTTTATAACAACTGCCCGGTATTTTACCTGGCCAACATGTCCCCCGACCACCCCTGGATGGATATGTACAACCACCAGAAGTCCCTGATTGTCTGCGGTCAGGGTGCCTGGGAGGACATTCTGCTGGAGAGCACCCGGAAGCTGGATACCGTCTGTGCCCAGAAGGGCATCCACACCCGGTTTGAATACTGGGGCTACGACGTCAACCACGACTGGCCCTGGTGGTTTAAAATGGTCGAAACCTATCTGCCCTGGTTCCTGGGCTGATGAACTTATCGGAAAGAGAGTGCGCTATGAAGAATTTTGTTTTTATCTCCCCAAACTTCCCCATGACCTACTGGCGGTTCTGCCGGGAGCTCCGCAACAACGGAATGCGGGTTCTGGGCATCGGCGACAGCCCCTACAACGACCTGGTAAAGGAGCTGAAGGAGTCGCTGGATGAATACTACAAGGTTTCCAGCCTGGAAAATTACGACGAGGTGTTCAAGGCCGTGGCCTTCTTCACCTTCAAATACGGCAAGATCGACTGGCTGGAATCCAACAACGAATACTGGCTGATGCGGGATGCCCAGCTGCGCACCGAGTTCAACATCACCACCGGTCCCAAGATCGACGATATGGCAAAGATCAAGTTCAAATCCGCCATGAAGGAATACTACGCCAAGGCCGGTCTGCCCACCGCCCGCTATCACCTGGTGGACGGGCTGGACGACGCGCTGGAATTCGCGGGCTATGTGGGCTACCCCGTGGTGGTGAAGCCGGACAACGGCGTGGGCGCCAACAACACCTATAAGCTGATGTCCGACGACGATGTGCGCTGGTTCATCAATACCAAGGATGACCAGGTGTACATCATGGAGGAGTTCGTCAACGGCCATATCCAGACCTACGACGCCATCATCGACTCCCAGGGCAATCCCCTCTTCGAGTCCGGCAACGTCACTCCCCTGTCCCTGATGGACATTGTGAACGAGGGCGGCGACTCCGTGTACTATCTGGTGAAGGACCTGCCCGACCGGATTCGGGACGCCGGTCTTCGCACGGTGAAGTCCTTTGGCGTGAAGAGCCGGTTCATCCACCTGGAATTCTTCATTCTCAACGAGGATCAGGAAGGACTGGGCAAGAAGGGCGACATTCTGGGCCTGGAGGTCAACATGCGCCCCGCCGGCGGCTACACCCCCGAAATGTACAACTACAGCCAGGAGACCGATGTCTACAAGATTTGGGCGGACATGGTGGCCTTTGACACCAACACCAAGCCCATCGGCAGCCATCACTACTGCGCCTTCTATGGCCGCCGGGACGGCAAAACCTACAAAATGGACGATTACGAGATCACCATGAAGTACGGCCACTGCCTGAAAATGACCGGCCGCATCCCCGAGGCCCTCTCCGGCGCCATGGCCAACCAGATGTATGTCTGTAATTTCGACACCGAAGAAGAAATGAGCGAATTCTACCACGACATGTCCGCCACCTATTGATGAAAAAGCCACGCGCGCTTCCGGTTTCCGGCTGCGTGCGTGGCTTTTTGTATTTAGGCAACACCGCATAATAGGGCAAGGGTTCTCGGCGAGAGATTTTGTCCCCAATCAAAGTTTGGAAAATGGCGGAATACTTTGTGTATTTCCCATTTTCCAAACTGAAGAGTGGGGGCAAAAGATCCGCCGAGGCCCGCAGCTCCTATTGTGCAGGGCTGCCTTTATTTAATCCGCGTTTCCCCTGATTCCCCGGCCTGCTTTGTTTTTCAATACGTTTTCATAGATTTGTTCCAGCTTCCGGTCAATTTCCGAGCAGCTTTCGGCGCATTCATAGAGGGCCTGGTGATCCTGGGGGGAGAGGAAATTGTCCTTCTTGTAGCGAATCTTGTGCTCCGTACTGGCCCACAGGTCCATGGCCAGGGTGCGAAGCTGAACCTCCACCTTCATGGACTTCTTCTCATTGTGCAGGAAGATGGGCACGCTGACAATCAGGTGCAGGCTTCGGTAGCCGTTGGGCTTGGGATTGCGGAAATAGTCCTTGCGCTGGATCAATGTCACATCGTCCTGCATCAAGAAGGCATCTGCCAGCATGTAGATGTCCGACTGGAAGGAGCACACCACCCGCACCCCGGCAATGTCGTGGATATTCTCCTGTATGCTCTCCACGGACAGGGGCAGCTGGCGGCGCACCAGCTTATTCATGATGCTCTCGGGGCTTTTCAGGCGGGTGTGAATGGTCTCGATGGGGCTGCGCTCAAAGGCCAACGCCATATCCTCGCTGAGCACTCGGAATTTTGTCTCCACCTCCATAATGGCGCAGCTGTAAAAGGACATCAGCTCCCGGTAAGGCCGGGCATACTGCTTCATCCACTGATTAAAGTTTTGAAGATGATCCATGTCCACGGACTCGTCTCGGCCAATCAGCACAGTGCCAGCTTCCATTGTTTCCATATATTCTACCAACTCTCTTTTGTATTTCCGCCCCGCCGTGAGTCAGGGTGAAAAATTGCTTCAAATTTGACATAATGATTATAATGCCAAGACAGCCGCAATTCAAGATTCGTTTATGGCAGAACTGTAAATAAATTATGACTTTGCCCTTTGCGGGGAGGTCATCCGGCCACGCCGTCATCTGACTGTGAAACAGAATTTATTCTTTAATTTTTCAGTCAAAAGAACCGTTTTCCTGTCATCTTTCCAGAATATATTAAATTTTCCAGGCCTATTGACAGCCGGAAAGCAGCGAGTTACAATGGAGAAAATCATAAGGAAAGAAGAGATTTTGGTATGCTTACTGTAGAACATCTGACCAAAAAATACGGCAAGGTTCTGGCCTGCGATGACGTAAGCCTCCACCTGGACCCGGGCAGCGTCACGGTGCTGCTTGGACCCAACGGCGCGGGAAAAAGCACCCTGATGAAATCCATCATCGGCTTTTTGCAGTATGAGGGCAACATCACCGTGGACGGCTTTCCCAACAAGTCCACCCAGGCCCGGGCGGTGATGGGCTATATCCCGGAGCTGCCCAGCCTGTATCCAAATCTGACGGTTTCGGAGCACATGGAATTTCTGGCCAGAGCCTATCGACTGAAGGACTACAAGGATCGGATTCATCAGCTTTTCAACCGCTTTGAACTGGAGGACAAGCAGAAGAAATTCGGCGACGAGCTATCCAAGGGAATGCAGCAGAAGCTCAACATCTGCTTAGGCCTGCTGCCCCAGCCCAGTCTGCTGCTGCTGGACGAGCCCATGATCGGCCTGGACCCCCATGCCATCAAGGAGCTGAAGGAGTGCATGGAGGAAATGCGCCAGGAGGGGCGGACGCTGCTGGTCTCCACCCACATCATCGACAGTGTGGACATGCTGTGGGATCGGGCCCTGATCATGCAAAACGGCGTCATTCACGCCAACCTCACCCGCCAGGAGCTGGAAGCGGACGGGCGGACCCTGGAGCAGCTGTTCTTCGACGTCACCGAGGGCGGCCGGGAGGAATGAGCGCATGAGATTATTTGGATATTACGCGCTGCACAGCTTCGTCAATCAGATACGCAAGCTCTGCAAAACCTGGGTGCTGGTGTTTCTGGCGGTCTGTCTGCTCCTGGGCGTGGTCATCGGTTTCTTCGCCGCCACCCTGGAGGACACCGTAGAAGCAAACCGGGAGCCGGAAGTCACTGTGGAAATCCCCGTCATACCGGAAGAAGAGGAAGTGGAGGAAGAGGAAGAATCCCTCTCCCTGAGCATTTCCTCCACCGCCCTGACAGAGCTGATTGCGGGCGGGGCGATTCTGTTTCTGTTCTTCTTCGAGGCAGTGAGCGCGGATAAAAACGGCAGCAGGATTTTTCTCCCCGCCGATGTGAATCTGCTCTTCCCCTCTCCCATGAAGCCCCAGTCCGTTCTCATGTTCCGGCTGGCCACCCAGCTGGGAATGGCGCTGATTGCCACCATTTACATTGTATTCCAGCTGCCGAACCTGATCCTGAATCTGGGGCTCTCCGGCTGGGGGGCGGCGGCAATTCTTGTCACCTGGTTCTGCGCCGTCCTGATCGGGAAGCTGCTCCAGGTTCTGCTGTACACCGTCTGCTCCACCCACGCCGGGTTCAAAAAGCATCTGCGCCACGGGGTCTACGCCGCTGTGCTCGTGCTGGCGGCCTCTTTCCTGGTATTCTTCAAGGCCAGTGGGCTGGATGTTCTGAGCGCCGCCGACAAATTCTTCAACCCCGCTTTCAGCCGGTGGATCCCCTTCTGGGGCTGGCTGAAGGGGCTGGCTGCCTTCGTCATGGAGGGCAATTTGACCGGCGCCGGTATCTGCCTGGGGCTGCTGATTCTGGGCTGCATTGGCGTGGTATACTTCATCTGGCACATCAACGCGGATTTCTATGAGGACGCCATGGCAAAATCGGAGGAGACCGCCGCTCTGATGGAGCGGGCGAAATCCGAGAAGACCAGCGGCACCGCCGCCACCGGCCGGCGGAAAAAGGAGCGCAAATCCTCCCTCCGGCGGGACGGTCTGAACCACGGCTGGGGCGCCAGCGTCTATTTCCACAAAACCATGTATAACCGCTTCCGCTTTGCCCATTTTGGCTTTCTCACCAAGACCATGGAAACCTACCTGGTGGCAGGTCTGGGCATGGCGGCCGTGCTGCGGTTCTATTTTGACACCACCAATCCCCTGGGCGTGGTGCTGAGTCTGGGCGTTCTGGTCTTCTTCCGGGCCATGGCAGACCCCCTGGCTGAGGACACGGGATTGGATTACTTTCGGATGATTCCGGAATCCACCTGGCAGAAGCTCTTCTTTTCCCTACTGGGCGGCACGGTGAACTGCCTGCTGGATTTGCTGCTGCCCCTGCTGGGGGCCAGCGCCATTCTGATGGTGAATCCCTTGGAGCTGCTGAAATGGCTGCCGCTGATTGTCTCCGTAGATTTCTACGCCACCAGCATGGTCACATTCATCGACCTGTCCATCCCCGCCTCCATCGGCAAGACCATCAAGCAGCTGATTACCATTTTGTTCATCTACTTTGGCCTGCTGCCGGACATTGGCATTCTGACCTTCGGCATTGTCCTGGGCCACACCCTTCCGGCGGCGCTGGGTGCCACAGCGGTGAATCTGCTGCTGGGCCTGGTGGCGTTCAGCCTGGCCTCGGTGTTTTTGCAGCCCAAGGGAAAGGATGTGGCCATCGGCAAGGAACAGGATTTGAAGGCTGCCAGGCGGAATTTCTCCCGGGTGGGGCTTGGCGTTTTCTCCATCCTTCCGCTGACCACGTTGGGGCAGTGGGGACTGGTGCTGGCAGCGAACACCTGGTTTCCCCAGATTTACTCAAATAACTGGGGCATCTGGCTGCTGACCTGTGTCCCCGAATATCTGCTTGGCATTCCCGTGGCACTGCTGCTGCTGAAAAGGGCCCCAGCCCATCCCCCCGAAAAGCAGAAGCTGGGCGGCGCCAGAGCCGCCAAATTCGGGTTTATCTGCGTGTTTCTGATGTACGCGGGCAATCTGATCGGCACCCTGTTCACCGCTCTGATGGGAGCCATTCAGGGGGGCACTGTGGTCAATCCCCTGATGGACTATGTCACCGGCGACAATCTGGCAGCCCAGATTCTGATGATCGCCGTCCTCGCTCCCCTGGTTGAGGAATATGTGTTCCGCAAGCAGCTCATCGACCGGATGGGCATCTACGGCGGCAAGACGGCGGTGCTGCTCTCCGCTCTGCTGTTCGGGCTGTGCCACGGGAATTTCTCCCAGTTCTTCTACGCCTTCGGCCTGGGCCTGGCCTTTGGCTACATCTATCTGAACACCGGAAAGCTCCGCTACACCGTAATCGCCCACATGTGCATCAATTTCATGGGGTCTGTATTTGCCCCCGAGCTGGTGCGGCGCGCCTCCCTGGATACACCCGATATTACCCTCCAGTCACTGCAAAATCCCTGGATGCGGGGCTACCTGGGCTATGCGCTGCTGCTGGTCTGTGCCGCTCTGGCGGGACTGGTGCTGCTGTGCATGAACGCCCGGAACCTCCGCTACCCCCAGGCCGCCCTGGAGCTGCCCCGGGGAAAGCGTTTCCGGACCGCCGTGCTCAACGTCGGTATGCTCCTGATGATTTTCCTCAGCGCGGTCATCATGGCGCTGTCGCTGGCGGTGTAAGGGAAATCCTATGGCCGGACGGATTCTTATTTCCCTTTCCTGTCTGCTGTGCGCCGGGCCCTTTTTGTTGCTTCGATACCAGTGCAGCATCAGCACAAATCCGGTGCAGTTCTGGACGGGAAGCGAAGAAAGGCTGAGGCAGGTCGTAAAGGATGTGCCGCTCTACAACCAGAAAATGGGCGCGGCATTTCAGCGGTATGGGCTATGCTGGCTCATCGCTGCCGCCCTCGGAGCGGTTTCTCCCCCGGCGGGCATCCTGGGCATCGGCGTTCTGTGCACCCTGGGGCTGTATCTGCTGTATCGAAGCTACCGGAAAACACTATTAAAATGCTCCTGACATTCTGGCACCGGCGGAAACCCGCCGGTGCCGATTTTATGGGAAGCCCACCGGGTTACATAATACCAAAAATTAGAAATTCCAGGGAAAATACCTGGAAAATGAATATTGAATTTTTATTAATTCTTTTCCAAGATTCCAGTTTTCGACCAAATAGCATTGACTTTATGGGCGAAATGTGTTACAATTCGGTTACATTGCGGTCAAAGTACCTCTATGACCAATCTATAATGGAGATAGATGCAAATGATTGAATTTACCGATGTGGTTAAGTCCTACGGTCATGGCTCACCGGCACTGAACGGGGTGACGATGCAGATTGAGGACGGAGAGTTTTGCTTCCTGGTGGGCCCCTCCGGCTCCGGCAAATCCACCATCATCAAGCTCATCAGCGGTGAGCTTCGGCCCACCTCCGGCACCGTCCATGTCAACGGCTATAATCTGGAGCGCATTCGCAAGCGGGAGATTCCCTATCTGCGCCGCACCACCGGCGTGGTGTTCCAGGATTTCCGCCTGATTCCCAAAATGAGCGTTTATGACAACGTGGCCTTCGCCATGCGGGTCATCGGCGCCAGGGAGCGGGAAATCCGGGACCGTGTGCCCTATGTGCTGGAGCTGGTGGGCCTGGAAAACAAGGCCAAGCGTCTGCCCACCGAGATGTCCGGCGGCGAGCAGCAGCGTCTGGCCATCGCCCGCGCTCTGGTGAACAACCCCTCCACCATCATCGCCGACGAGCCCACCGGCAACCTGGACCCGGCCCGTTCCTTTGAAATCATGTCCCTGCTTCAGGAGATCAACAACCTGGGCACCACCGTTCTGGTTGTGACCCACGAAAAAGACCTGGTTCAGCTGTTCTCCAAGCGGGTAATCGTCATCGACGACGGTATTGTTGTCAGCGACGGGGAGGGCTACTACGATGAAGATTAACAATTTAGGCTATTTGATTAAGGAAGGTTTCCACGGCATCTTCCTCCACGGCTTCATGTCCTTCGCCGCTATCTGCGTCACCATCGCCTGTCTTCTGATCGTGGGCAGCTTTTCCATCCTGGCCTACAACCTGGACGTGATGGTGGACAAGCTGAACCAGACCAGCGAGATCATGGTGTATGTGGACAGCAGCCTCTCTGACGCCGAGGCCAGAAGCATCAGCACCAGAATCAATCAATTGGACAATGTTCAGAAGGCCGTGTTTGTCTCCCGGGAGGAAGCCCTGGAGAACTTCGTCAACGACCACAACAACAACGCCGCCTTCAATGGCGTCCAGGCCGAGGACCTGCGCCACCGGTACGTAGTCACCCTGGAGGACAACACCCTGATGGAGCAGACCGACAATCAGCTTCAGCAGATTCCCGGCGTGGCCAAAACCGACGCCGCCTATGAGCTGGCAGAGGGCTTCACCACCATCCAGAATGTTCTGAACATCGCCTCCGTGGCCCTGATCGCCATGCTGCTGGTAATCTCCCTGCTGATTATCTCCAACACCATCAAGCTGGCCATGTATGACCGCAGAGACGAGATTGCCATCATGAAAATGGTGGGCGCCACCAACAGCTTCATCCGCCTTCCCTTCGTGGTGGAGGGCTTCACCCTGGGCATGACCGGCGCCGTGCTGGCCTTCGGTCTGGAATGGGTGCTGTATGACACGCTGGTGGAGCGGATTTCCTCCGTGGATGCCCTGCGCCTGTTCAGCTTCGTTCCCTTCACGGGAGATTTGATGATTCCCATGCTGCTGACCTTCGGCTCCGCCGGACTGTTCGTGGGTATCGTGGGCAGCTGGACCTCCATCCGGAAATTCATGGACGTGTAAGCTGACAAACAGGAGCCGGAGCAACCGGCTCCGCAAGGAGAGACTATGAGAAAACGAAATCTTTCTCGGTCTGTTGTCGCTGTCCTTTTGTCAGCTGTGACGGTTTTCTGCACCCTTTCACCTGCGGCCCATGCCGCAACCACCTCAGAGATCAAAGAAGAAATCACCGATCTTAAAGTAGAGAACGCCGTCATTCAGGCACAGATCGATGCGGTCAGAAGTCAATACAACGCCAATGCCAGCGAGATTCAGGCCCTGGTTGACAAGAAGAACGCTGTGGATCAGGAAATTTCCCTGCTCCATGAGCAGATCATCAACGTCAACGAGCAGCTTCGTGTCTATGGTCAGATGATCGCCGACACCCAGGACCGGCTGGACGAATCCAATGCCCAGCTGAATCACCTGAACCGGCAGTACAAGGACCGGATTCGCGCCATGGAGGAGGAGGGCGAGATCACCTATTGGCAGGTGATCTTTGAATCCAGCAGCTTTACGGATTTCCTGGACCGGATGAACATGGTGGACGAAATCGCCGCCGCCGACACCCAGCGCCTGCTGGACCTGCAAATTGCCTCCGCCACCGTAGAGGAAAACCAGCGGATTCTGAGCGAGGAAATGTCCGACCTGCAGGAGACCCGGCAGATGCTGGCCGAAAGCGAGGAAATGCTTTCCGTAAAGCGCACCGAGTCCGACGACATCCTCCGGGAGCTCATCTCCAAGCAGACGGAGTTCCAGGTGATGCTGGATGAGTCCGAGGCCCTTCAGGATCAGCTGATGAACGAGCTGGCACAGAAGCAGAAGGAACTCCAGGCCGCCCAGTACAAGGAAGAGCTGGTAAAAATGGCACTGCGGGGCGAAAATCCCCCCTCCAACGCCACTTGGCAGGAGCCGGTTTCCGGCTACACCATCACCAGTCCCTTCGGCTATCGGAAGGCCCCCACCGCCGGTGCATCCACCTATCACCAGGGCATCGACATGGCCTGTGACTCCGGCACCCCCATCTACGCCACCCGCAGCGGCACCATCACCAAAGCCTCCTATCAGGCCGGTGGTGCAGGCTACTATGTCTCCATCAACCATGGAGACGGGTTTGGTTCTATCTACATGCACATGACCCGTTACGTGGTCTCCGCGGGGCAGTCCGTGTCCCAGGGGCAGCTGATTGGCTATGTGGGCAGCACCGGCATTTCCACCGGCCCCCACCTGCACTTCGGCATCTCCTATGGCGGCACCTACGTCAACCCCATGGCATACCTCTAAGGAAGCCCAAATCGGCGCACGCTGATTTTGTGGTTTCCCCCAGCAAAAAAGGAGCATACTATGAAAAATCGCAAACGGTTTGTGGCCATTCTGGCCGGTGTCATGGCAGGCATCATGATCCTGTCATTGCTGCTGAGCATCCTCCCCACCCGGGCCTGGGCCATGTCCTCCAGCGAAATCCGGAAGCAGATCAACGCTTTGCAGGAGAACCGCAAGGACATCAAATCCCAGATTTCGGATTTGAAAGAGCAGTATCAGGCCACCTCTGACGAAATCTCCGACATGGTGGCCAGGAAGAACATCATCGACCAGGAGATCGGTCTGCTGCATACCGACATCATCAACATCAACGAGCAGCTTTCCGCCTACAGCGTCCTCATTGCCGACCAGCAGGAGGAGCTGGACCGGGCTCAGGAACGGTTCAATCAGCTCAACAGCGACTGCAAAACCCGCATCCAGGCCATGGAGGAAGAGGGCACCATCTCCTATTGGTCGGTGCTCTTCAAGGCCAACAGCTTCTCTGACCTGCTGGACCGGCTGAATATGGTGGAGGAAATCGCCTCCTCCGACACCCGCCGCCTGCAGGAGCTCAGCGATGCTGCCAATGCCGTGGAAGCGGCGCAGAACGAGCTGGCCCAGGAAAAGAGCGAGCTGGAGCAGACCCGCATCGAGCTCAACAACACCCAGGCCGAGCTGGACGCAAAGCGGGCCGAGGCCGACGAGCTGATTTTGCAGCTGATTGCCAAGAGTGACGAGCTGAAGCTTCAGGAAGATCACCTGATGGAGGAAGACCAGGCGCTTCTGGATGCAATCGCCCTGAAGGAGCAGGAGTACAACGAGGCCAAGGAGGCCGAGTGGATTGCCTATATGGCCACCTACGTCCCCCCCACCACTCAGGCTCCCTCCATCCCCATCAGCGATCCCGACGGCAACAACAGCGCCTCGGGCGGAGGCTCCGGCAGCGGCAACAACAACGTGAATGTGGGCAGCTCCTGGATGGTTCCCTGCAGCTACAAGAAGCTGACCAGCCCCTTTGGCTTCCGGGATACGGGCATCGCCGGGGCTTCCACCTATCACCAGGGCGTTGACCTCTCCGCCAACGCGGGCACCCCCATCGTGGCCTCCCGGGGCGGCACTGTAACCACCGCTACCTACTCAAATTCCGCCGGTTACTACGTCACCATCAACCACGGCGACGGCTTCTCCTCCATCTATATGCACATGAGCAATTACATCGTCAGCGCTGGGCAGACGGTAAACCAGGGTCAGACCATCGGTTACGTCGGAAAAACCGGTATCGCCTCCGGCAACCATCTGCACTTCGGAATCCTCAAAAACGGCTCTTACGTAAACCCCTGCAACTACGTCAGTCTCTACTAATCTCATGCCCACAGCCGAACGCGGCTGTGGGCATATTCTAAATCTCAGGTGATGAATATGAAAACTTTTATCCGAGTCATGTCCTATCTTGCCACAGCCCTGCTGGCCTGCGCCCTGACCCTGCACCTGTGTACCGGAAATCTGTCCGGAGTCTCCAAGCTGGATCAGGTGAAATACCTGATTGAAACACGCTTCATCGGCGAAGCGGACATGGACCAGGCGGACGACGCGGCGGCAAAGGCCATGGTTGCCTCTCTGGGGGATCGGTGGAGCCAATACCTCACCGCCCAGGAAAATGCCGCCTACAGCGAGCAGACCGCCAACGCCTATGTGGGCATCGGCGTTACCATTTCCCCCGACGAAAACGGCTTTCTGGTGACTGATGTTCAGCCCGATAGCGGCGCCCAGGAGGCAGGCATCCTCCCAGGGGACATTATCGTCGGCGCCCAGGGGCAAAGCGCCCAGGGCATCACCACCTCCCAGCTGCGGGATTTAATCCGGGGGCCAGAGGGCACCACCGTGACCCTGGAAATTCTGCGGGATGGGGAATCCCTCTCCCCGGAGGTGGAGCGGCGGCAGATTCTGACCCAGGTGGTATCCTCCCAAATGCTGGATGGAAACATCGGCCTGATTGCCATCTCCAATTTTGATACCCGCTGTGCCCAGGAGTCCATCGCCGCCATTGAATCCCTCCGGGAGCAGGGCGCCGTAGCGCTGATTTTTGATGTGCGCTATAATCCCGGCGGTTACGCCTCAGAACTGGTGGAGCTTCTGGATTACCTGCTTCCCCAGGGAGAGCTGTTCCGCACCATAGACTACACCGGGAAGGAGAAAATCGACTATTCCGACGAGTCCTTCCTGGATATGCCCATCGCTGTGGTCTGCAACCAAAGCTCCTATTCCGCCGCCGAGTTCTTCCCCGCCGCCATTCAGGAATACGGGGCCGGCGTCATCGTCGGCACACCCACCGTCGGCAAGGGCTATTTCCAGTACACCTATCAGCTCAGCGACGGCTCAGGCCTCAACCTGTCCGTGGGCAAGTATTTCACTCCCCAGGGCAAAAGCCTGGCAGACGTGGGCATTCAGCCGGATATTCTGGTGGAAGTGGATGAGGAAACGGAGGACGCCATTTACCTCGGCACCCTGGAGCCCCAGGACGATCCTCAGATCATGGCAGCGGTGGAAGCGTTGACAAATCCCTGATTTTTTGCGGAAAAACTTGTAAAACACACCATACTCTGGTATAATGGGCAAGATATAGCGATTTTCCATTTTCGGAGGGTATTATGAAGATAATCATCGCCGGAGACGGCAAGGTCGGCGCCGCGCTGACCAGGCAATTCACCAGTGAAAATCATGATGTGACAGTCATCGACTATAACTCCGGAATTCTGGATTCCAGCGTGGAGCGCTACGACGTGATCTCTGTCCAGGGAAACTGCGCTTCCATGTCCGTGCTGAACCAGGCCGGTGTGAAGGATGCGGACCTGCTGATTGCCGTGACCAATCACGACGAGATTAATCTGCTCTGCTGCACCACGGCCCACTCCATGAATCCCAAGCTGCACACCATCGCCCGCATCCGCAACCCGGAATACAACGACCAGGCCTACAAAATGCGGGACGTGTTCGGGCTGTCCATGGTTATCAACCCGGAGAATCAGGCCGCCACGGAAATCCATCGGCTGCTGAAATACCCGGGCTTTCTCCGCCGGGACACCTTTGCCAAGGGCCGCACGGAAATTGTGGAGCTGCGGGTGGACCCGGGCAGCAAGCTGTGCAATGTGAAGCTGGTAGATTTAAAGAGCATTGTCAAGTGCAAGGTGCTGGTATGCGCCGTGCTGCGAAATGGCTCCTCCATGGCCCCCGGCGGCGACTTTACCCTGCGGGAAGGGGACCGGATTTTTGTCACCGCGCTGTCGGAAAACCTGACCACCCTGCTGAATAATCTGGGCATTCTCCCCCGCCGGGTCCGGAGAGTGCTGATCTGCGGCGGCGGCACGGTGGGCTACTATCTGGCCACCCACCTGGAAAAGGAGGGCGTGACGGTTAAGATTGTGGAATCCGACCGCCAGCGCTGCACGGAGCTCAGTGGTCTGCTGCCGGGATCCGACATCATCCACGGAGACGTCAGCGACCAGGACCTGCTGCTCAGCGAGGGCATGGCCCAATTTGACGCCCTCGTGACCTGCACCGGCTCCAATGAGCTGAACATGATCGTCTCCCTCTATGCCGCCAGCTGCGGGGTTCCCCAGGTGATCACCCGGCTGAGCAACGCGGACAACCGGAGCCTCATCGACAGCCTCTGCCTGGGAAGCGTGGTCTGCCCCAAGGACCTTTGCAGCGTCAACATTGCCCGCTATGTCCGGGCCATGAAGAACCAGACCGGAGCCGCCCTCACCGTCCACACCATCGCCGACGGTCAGGCGGAGGCCATGGAATTCCGGGTGGACGAGCACACCCTCCACTGCGGTGAGCCCCTGAAGCAGATCAAGCTGAAGCCCAATGTGCTGCTGGTTTCCATCGGCCATGGGGAAAACCCCGAAATTGCCAACGGCGACTCCGTATTCCATCAGGGGGACACGGTTGTGGTGGTCACCAACGGCCGGGAAGTGCTTTACCAGCTGAATGATATTTTTGCGTAACTGCGGGGGAAGCTCATGAACTACAAAATGATGGGGCGTCTCACCGCCCAGATTCTGTTTATCGAAGGGCTCTTCCTCCTCCCTCCCCTGGGCATCAGCCTGTATCTGAAAGAAACCGCCGCCATCCACGGCCTTCTTGTCACAGTGGCCATTGCGGCGGCGCTGGCGGGGGTTTTATTTCTGTTTTGCAGGAACGCCAAAAGCGCTTTTTATGCCACCGACGGCATGGTCAGCGTGGCGTTCAGCTGGATTGTCCTGAGTGTGATTGGCGCCCTGCCCTTCTACCTTTCAGGGGCGATTCCCAGCTTTGTGGATGCCCTCTTCGAGACTGTCTCCGGCTTCACCACCACCGGCGCCTCCATATTGCCGGAGGTTGAGTCCGTGGAAAAGGGGCTGCTGTTCTGGCGCAGCTTCACCCACTGGATCGGCGGCATGGGCGTGCTGGTGTTTCTGCTGGCCATCGCCCCGGCAAAGGGTGCCGAACGGGGCTTCACCATGCACCTGCTCCGGGCGGAGAGTCCCGGCCCCAGCGTGGGCAAGCTGGTGCCCAAGATGCGCAAAACCGCCGCTATTTTGTATCTGCTCTACATCGGACTGACCGTGATCGACATTCTGATGCTCCTGGCGGGAGGAATGTCTCTGTTCGAGGCTCTCTGCACCGCCTTTGGAACGGCGGGCACCGGCGGCTTCGGCGTGAAAAATGACTCCATCGCCAGCTACAGCCCCTATATTCAGAATGTAACTTCCATTTTCATGCTGCTTTTCGGTGTGAATTTCAGCTGCTACTACCTGATGGTGATGCGTCAGTTCCGGAGCGTGTTTAAGGATGAGGAGCTTCGGCTGTATATCGCCATTGTCCTGGGAAGCGTCGCCCTGATCGTCTGGAACCTGTGGGGCTTCTTCCCCACCGTGGAAGAGACGGTGCGCCATGCCCTGTTCCAGGTCAGCAGCATCATCACCACCACCGGCTACGCCACCACGGATTTCGACCTCTGGCCCAGCTTTTCCAAGACCATTCTGCTGTGCCTGATGGTGGTGGGCGCCTGCGCCGGCTCTACCGGAGGCGGCATCAAGGTGGCAAGAGTTCTGCTGCTGTTCAAAAGTCTGAAACGAAACATCGCCCAGATGCTCCACCCCCGGAAGGTAAAGCTGGTGCGCAACAACGGCTCGGTGGTGGACGAACGGATCATCTCCAATACCAACGCTTACCTGTCCGCCTATGTGCTGATTGTGTTTCTCAGCTTTATACTCGTCTCTCTGGACGGCTTCACCACCGGAACCAATTTCTCCGCCGTGCTGGCCTGTCTGAATAACATCGGCCCCGGGTTGGAGCTGGTGGGTCCATCCTGCAATTACGCCAGTTTCGGCATTCTCAGCAAGCTGGTGCTGACCATGGATATGCTGCTGGGCCGGCTGGAAATCTTCCCCATTCTGGTGCTCTTCTCCTTCCAAACCTGGAAGAATGGATAAGCAGAGGATGTCCCGATTGCATAACAGCTCAAAAATTGCCCTGGAAAAATTTCCAGGGCAATTCATTTTGCAAATTATGTGAAGGGATTTCAGGTGATTCAGGCCGCCATAAAATCATCGCTGCGCTATTCATAGCTTCTCCAAAAATCGTCTCGCTGGACATAGGCCACCTTGGGATATTGGGGAATGGAACTGATTCCGGTTACTGCGCACAGCCAGGCTTTGACATCATCATCGGCTGGCAAAACAACGGTGCCCTTTTCCCAAAGCTTATTGAATATGCCACCGCCCTGTTCTCTCAAATCAGGAATTGGCGAAAATGGGCTGCTAGACAGAATGATATAGTGCTCATACCAGACCGCCCCTTTGAAATAACACTTTAATGGCAAATCAGAAATAAAGAAGGGCACATTGATATCCACGCTTTGTATCCTTCCAAAGCTGCAATTTTCAATGGAGCTCCTGTCGCAGTGATAGGTCATATTCAAGCTTTTGCTTCTGAACGTGCTGATCAGCAGGGAAAGACCGATGCAGGGCAGTATCAAAGCAGAAACTATGGTGAACACACGCTCATCCGGATTCTCAGCAACCTCTTTCATCCCATATATCAGTGGAATAACGATGATCGCCGCCAGGAGAGGAATGAAGCATCTTGTAATGAGATAACTAGCTTCACATACGTGGCCATCCATTTCAGGTTGAATCATTTTGCTGCCCCCGTTCTGTTGTGAGGTGCCTTGGCTCCCCCTCTGGGGGAGCTGTCGAGCAAAGCGAGACTGAGAAGGTTCTTTCGTATACCCTCTCCGCCCCAGTGTGCGCTACTTAAGCACCTCTCCCAAAGGGAGAGGCAAGTAGGGTTCTGCAGCCGGGCAAATCATCCCGCCAAACACCAATTTGGCAAGCAAACGGCATCCTCTGGCACGGAAATACACCAAATTCCTAACCCCTAATTCCTAATTACTTGATAACCCTTACCTTCAGAACGCCCTCGATTTTCTGCAAATCCTCGGCGACGCAGGGGGATGCCTGGTGGTCCAAATCCAGCATGGTCACGGCATACTCGCCCCGGCTCTTGTTCATCAAGCCAGCGATGTTGATCCCCTCCGCGGCCACAGCGGTGGTAAACCGGCTCAGGGAATTGGGAATGTTCCGGTGGAGAATCACAATCCGTCCGGCGGCGGTGCACACGCCCATGTCACAGTTGGGGAAGTTCACGGAGTTGACGATGTTGCCGTTTTCCAGGTAATTCATCACTTCGTTCACAGCCATCCGGGCGCAGTTGTCCTCGGATTCCTCGGTGGAAGCGCCCAGGTGGGGAATGGCGATGCAGCCGGGCATTTTGGCGGTCTTGTCGTTGGGGAAATCGGTGACATAGCGGCTGACCTTGCCGGAGGCCAGAGCCTGGGCCATGGCCTCATCGTCCACCAGCAGGTCCCGGGCGAAGTTCAGGATGATGACGCCGTCCTTCATCATGGCGATGGTCTCGGCGTTAATCATCTTCCGGGTGTCGTCCAGCAGCGGGGTATGCAGGGAAATCACATCGCAGTTCGCGAAGATTTCCTCCCGCTTGTTCACCCGGGTGATGTGGCTGTCCAGATGCCAGGCGGCGTCAATGGAGATGAAGGGGTCGCAGCCATAGACCTCCATGCCCAGACGGCGGGCGGCATTTGCCAGAGGGCCGCCCACAGCCCCCAGACCCACCACGCCCAGCTTCCGGCCCAGAATCTCATGACCGGCAAACTGGGACTTGCCCTTCTCCACCTTCTTGGCCACATCCGGCTGGTCGGCAATGGAGCGCACCCAGTTGATGCCGCCCACCACGTCCCGGCTGCCCAGGAGCAGGCCGCAGAGGGTCAGCTCCATCACGCTGCGGGCGTTGGCGCCGGGGGTATTGAAGACCACCACGCCCTGCTGGGCACATTTGTCCAGAGGGATGTTATTCACACCGGCACCGGCCCGGGCCACCGCCAGAAGCTTCCGGGGAAGCTCCATCTCGTGCATGGCGGCGCTGCGAACCAGAATGGCATCGGCGTCATCTACATTTTCTGTCAGGGAGTAATCTTGCTTCCAAAGGGCCGTGCCCTTGGGGGAGATTTTATTCAAATAATGCACCTGATACATAGGATGTTCCTCTCTTCCTCTCAGCCGTTCTTCTCTTCAAACTCCTGCATGAAGGCAACCAGGCTCTCCACGCCCTTCTTTGGCATGGCGTTGTAGATGCTGGCCCGCATACCGCCCACCGAGCGGTGGCCCTTCAGGTTTTTGAATCCGGCGGCATCCGCCTCGGCCACAAATTTCGCGTTCATCTCGTCGCTGCCGGTGACGAAGGTCACGTTCATCAGGGAGCGGTCCTTCTTCTCCACCGTGCCGACGAACAGCTTGCTGGAATCCAGATAGTCATAGAGGATTTTGGCCTTCTCCTCGTTGCGCTTCTTCATCACTTCCAGGCCGCCCTGCTCCAGCAGCCACTTGAACACCTTGCCGCAGATGTAGATATTGTAGCAGGGAGGCGTGTTGTACATGGAGCCGTTGTCGGCATAGGTCTTGTAGCGGAGCATGGTGGGGGTGTTGGGATAGCAGTTTTCGGTAATCAAATCCTCCCGGATGATGCCGATGACCACACCGGCGGGGCCGATGTTCTTCTGCACGCCGCCGTAGACATAGCCATACCTGGTCACGTCCATGGGCTCGGACAGGAAGCAGCTGGAGACGTCGGAAACCAGCATTTTCCCCTTGGTGTTGGGGAGCCCGTGGAACTTGGTGCCGAAGATGGTATTGTTCTCGCAGATATAGACATAGTCCGCGTTCTCGCTGATGGGCAGGTCGGAGCAGTCGGGAATGTAGCAGAAATTCCGGTCGGCGGAGGAGGCAATGGCATTGGCCTGGCCGTACATCTGGGCCTCCTTCCAGGCCTTCTTGGCCCAGGCGCCGGTGATGATATAGTCCGCCACCCCATGGGGCATCAGGTTCATGGGCACCATGGAGAACTGGGTGTGGGCGCCGCCCTGGAGGAACAGCACCTTGTAGTTATCGGGGATATTCAGCAGCTTTCTCAGGTCCGCCTCCGCCTCGTCGATGATTTTCTGATAGGGCTTGGAGCGGTGGCTCATCTCCATCACGGACATGCCGGTTCCCCGGTAGTCCAGCATCTCAGCGGCGGCCTCCTTCAAGACCTCTTCGGGCAGTACGGCAGGGCCGGCGGAAAAATTGTAAACTCTCATTGATAATCCTCCCTTATTCGGCGGCAATCAGCCGGTCAATCAGCCGATGGCCATTGGGTTCAAAATTGTGGGCAGCCCGGGCGTTGGCCTCGGTGAAGCGCTCCCGCTTTTTCAGCTGTCTGGTGCTGTCGTAGAGCAGATAGGGCACCGGGTCGCCGGTGTGGGTGCGGATGCGGATGGGGGTAGGATGGTCGGGCAGAATCAGCATCCGATAGTCCTCCCCTGCCTCCTCCATGCCCTTTTTCACCAGGGCGATCAAGCGGCTGTCCAGATATTCAATAGATTTGACCTTCTCGGCGATTTTCCCCTGGTGGCCCATTTCGTCGGGAGCCTCCACGTGAATGTAGGCGAAGTCGCACCCGTCCTTCAGCAGGGCATCCAACGCCGCCTGGGCCTTGCCCTCGAAATTGGTGTCGATGGAGCCGGTGGCGCCCGCCACCTGGCAGACCTTCATACCAGCTCCCACGGCGATGCCCTTGAGCAAATCCACCGCCGAAATCATGGCGCCCTTCAAGCCGGTCTTCTCCTGGAAATTCTGAACCTTGGGCTTGGTGCCCGCTCCCCAGAACCAGAGGGAATTGGCCTTGTTCTTCCCGGCGGCTGAGCGCTCCCGGTTCAGGGGATGGTCATTGAGGATGGAGAAGCTCTCCTCCATCATGGCCCTCAGCACTTCCTCCTGGGGAAGGTATGGCCCAATGACGCTGCCCAGATGGTCGTGGGGCGGCTCCAGCCTGGGCACCCGACCGTTTTTCCAAACCAGTATATGCCGGTAGCTGGTGCCGGTGTAAAACTGGAAGGTCTCATTGTTGAACCGCTCCCGGATGGCATCCATCAGCACATCGGCATCGGCGGTGGAGATTTCCCCGGAGCTGTGGTCCAGGATGGTCTTGCGCGGATAGGCTTCCTCCTCTGTCAGAGTGACGATGTTGCTGCGGAAGATCACATCTCCCTCCTCCATGTTAACCCCCACGCTGAGGGCTTCCAGGGGAGATCGTCCGGAATAATTCTTCGCCGGATCATAGCCCAGCACGGAAAGATTTGCCACGTCACTGCCGGGAGCCATTCCCTGGGGCACATTCTGCACCATCCCCAGGGTGCCTTTGCTGGCCAGCTCATCCATCACAGGGGTATTGGCCGCCTCCATGGGAGTCCTGCCGCCCAGCTCCGCAATGGGCTCATCGGCCATTCCGTCACCCAATACTACGATGTACTTCATGAGGATGTTCTCCTTCCATCAATATTTGTCCGTTTCGCACGGACAACAGATACTTTTTTACTGATTATAATATCATCTTTCCTCTGGGATTACAATATAAAAAACAACCAGAATTCCAGTCAATTTTGAATTAAAAGGTATGCAATATTGCAAAATATACAAATGGCTCCCCCTTGACGCCGGGCATTTTCTGTGCTACCATACCAAAAGGAGGGGCCGGATTGCCCTTCTGATTTTGAAAAACAGAAAGGGCGGTTTTCAGATGAAAGACTGTAACTGCGGCTACTGCATGGGCGGCGAAATTCTGGCGGGCTTCGGCATCAAGATATGCGATTTGGACGTGAGCCAGCTGATTTTATTCAAGGAGCAGAGCCACCCCGGCCGGGTGATCGTGGCCTATCGGGATCACGTCAGCGAATTGGTGGACATCAGTGACGAGGAGCGGGCCCGCTTTTTTGCCGACGTGGCCAGAGCGTCCCGGGCCATCCACCGGGCCTTCCACCCGGACAAGGTAAACTACGGTGCCTACGGGGACGGCGGCTGCCACCTGCATTTCCATCTGGTTCCCAAATATAAGGATGAATTTGAGTGGGGCACCACCTTTGCCATGAACCCCGGAAAGGTAACGCTTACCGACGAAGAATACCAGGAAATGATCGAGAAAATCAAAGAAAACCTGTAAAAGCAGCGGCTGTGAGGAAAATCTCACAGCCGCTTTGTCTGCCTTATTCTGTCATTCTCTCCCGGATTCGCTCAAGCACCAGAGGGAGGGCATAGTACATGGTCTCGTATTTCAGATACATCAGGGCGTTTTCATCCCAGAGAAACCGCAGCTGGGCGTTAAATTCCTCATCACCGAACCAGAGCTGCACCAGAAGACGCAGATCTTCAAAAATCGGGATGGAATAGGCCACGTCCCCCAGGGGATACCGCTCCCCGCCCAGGTCCTCACAGGCTCTGGCGAAGGCTTCCGGCCGCGCCTGAAATTTTTCCGCCAGGGGGTCCCGCCCCTCCAAAAGGGACTGATGAAACCCGTGGCCGAAATCCCGCATATTCTTCCAGCTCCCGGAGGGGTGCCGATCCTCCCGGCTGTCACAGATCAAATCCAGCAGCGTCAGCACTTCATCAAAGGAGTTTGCATCCACCCAGGTTTCCCCCGACCGCCGGGACATGTCCCCGGTTCGGCGGTGAATCCGCCAGGGCTCCGAGAGAAAGGTGGTATAAAAATAATCCTCGTCCATCTTTGCCCCCAGCTTCCGGGCGAGAAGCGGCTGGTCATATTCCAGAAAAAGCTTTTTGGCCCGCTGGGCTGCGATGGCGTAGTTATCCCGGCGCTCCATGGCCTTATCTCCCGCCCAAAAGCGCCTTCAAATCCCGGCAGAGCTCATCCACGTTTTCCTCTTTGGTTGCCCAGCTGGTGCAGAAGCGGACGGCCCGGTGGGACTCGTCCACCCGCTCCTGCTCACAGTACACATATTTTTCGGCTAATTTTTCCAGCACCCCATCCGGCAGAATGGGGAAAAGCTGATTGGTGGTGCTCTCCACCAGGAAGGGGACGCCCAGCTCCTTCATGCAGCCGCGCAGCTGGTCCGCCAGCCGGTCGGCCCGGGCGGCGATTTTGAAATAGAGATCATCCTCCATCAGCGCCTCAAATTGGACGCCCAGCAGCCGCCCCTTGGCCAGCATACCGCCGTGCTGCTTGATGAGATAGCGGAAATCCTCGTTGATGGCGGGATTGGCAATCACCACCGCCTCCCCGAAGAGGGCTCCAACCTTGGTGCCGCCGATATAGAACACGTCGCAGAGCCTTGCGATGTCCGGCAGGGTCACATCGTTCCCCCTGGCCTCCAGACCGTAGCCCAGTCTGGCCCCGTCCAGGAACAGAAACAATCCCAGCTCCCGGCAGGTTTTGGACAGCGCCTCCAGCTCCGCCAGGGTGTACAGGGTGCCCAGCTCCGTGGGCTGGGAGATGTACACCAGCTTGGGCTGGACGGTGTGCTCAGTGGCTCCGTTGGTTCGGTGGGCATGGACTGTCTGCTCCACCTGGGCGGCGGTAATTTTCCCGTCCTGATGGGGCACGGAAAGCACCTTGTGGCCCGTGGCCTCCACAGCGCCGGTCTCATGGCCATTGATGTGGGCAGTGTCCGCTCCCAATGCGCCCTGGTGGGGCCGGAGGGCGGCATCGATCACCGTCAGATTGGCCTGGGTGCCGCCCACCAGAAAATGGACGGCAACGTCCGCCCGGCCGCATTTTTCCCGGATTTTATCCGCGGCAGCGGCGCAGTATTCGTCCTCGCCATAGCCCAGGGTCTGGATCAGATTGGTTTTCGCCAGACGCTCCAGCACTTTTTCATGGCAGCCCTCGCTGTAGTCATTGTTAAAATAGATCATTTCGGCTCACACTCCTTTGTTTCCCCTATTCTATCCCCTCTTCCCAAAAGTGTCAAGGGAATACCCGCCCCGATTCCGGCATAATGTGTTCCAGCACACAGCATCGGAGGTTGCGATATGACAGAACCAATGGAGAAGCGAGCCTGTGAACTGGCTGTGTACATCATTGAAACCGGTGCCACCGTCCGGGCTGCCGCCCGACATTTCGGCATTTCCAAATCCACCGTACACAAGGACATTACCTGCCGGCTGGGGCGGAATCATCCCCAGCTGTACGCCCAGGCCAGAGCGGTGCTGGATCGGAACAAGCAGGAGCGGCACATCCGGGGCGGCCAGGCCACCAGGGAAAAATACCGGCACCAGGCGGCCATTCGGGGCGCTCAGAAGCCGGAATAGCAAAGCCGCAGCAGACAGCAGATGCCCGGCCAAATCGGCCGGGCATCGGAATCATTCTTCAATTTTGATAACTGCCTTGACAATGTCAGCCTTGTTGCGGACGCTCTCGTCCATGGCGTGCTGAATGTCGGACAGGGGGAAGATGTCAGAAACAATGCCCTTCAAATTAATCTTTCCGGAGGCCACTGCCTCGATGGCAGTGGGGTAGATGTGGCGGTAGCGGAAAATGGATTTCAGAGTCAGCTCCTTGTTCAAAATGGAATCCGTGGGCAGGGTCATCTCGCCGGTTCTGCTGTAGCCCACCAGGACGATGGTGCTGCCCTTACCGGCCATCTCAATGGCCTGGCGGCAGGTGAACTCGCTGCCAGCGGTCTCGATCACCAGATCGGTGCCCTCGCCGCCGGTGAGCTCCATCACCCTGGCAACCACGTCTTCCTTCCGGCCATTGATCACGCCGGTGGCGCCCAGCTCCAGAGCCTTGTCCAGCCGCTTGTCCATAATGTCCACCACATAGACCTGCTGCACGCCCCGGGCCTTCAAAGCCATCATGGACACCAGGCCGATGCAGCCCGCACCCATGACCACGGCCTTCTGCCCCAGGTGGGCGTCCCCCTGGATGGCGGCGTGGAAGCCCACAGCCAGAGGCTCGATGAGCGCCCCCTCCAACGTGGACACATTCTCCGGCAGCTTGAAGCACAAATCCGCCTCGTGGGCCACATACTCCTGGAACACGCCGTCCACTGGGGGCGTGGCGAAGAATACCACATCCGGGCACAGATTGTACTTGCCCTGGCGGCAGTATTTGCAGTGGCCGCAGGTCTTGCCGGGCTCCAGAGCCACCCGGTCGCCCACCTTCAGGTGCTTTACCTTGCTGCCCACTTCCACCACCGTACCGCCGGGCTCATGGCCCAGGACAAAGGGAGGCTCCACCACAAAATCGCCGATGGCGCCCTTTTCATAGTAGTGCAGGTCGGAGCCGCAGATGCCCACATATTCCAGCTTTACCAGGACCTCATCCTCCTTGGGCGTGGGGATGGGCCGCCGGGTGAAGCCCATTTTGCCGATTCCTTCCATAATTGCAACACGCATGGTGCCGTCCATATCAATCACCTCATTGGGATAAATTTCCCTTCCATTATGATGAAATTTCGTGAAAATGTCAAGGGTCATTTTCTGCCCTTGCAGGCATAGTAATAGGCGGAACGGTAATCCCCCAGGGCGGAAAAGCATTTCTCCAGCAGCGGCACCGCCTGATCCGGATCGCTGGGCTCCACCTCCTGCAGCAGCTTCGCCGCGGCGGCGTACTCCGCCTGCTCCAAATACACCCGGGCCCGGAGCAGCTGCCAGCGGGGAAGGGCCTGATCCTGGCAGGCATCCAGCATGGCTCCCGCCGGCTGCACGGCGCCAGATTCCAGCGCCGCCTGGGCATAGAGCATCAGCTCTTCATCCAGGCTGGGCAGCTCCTCCAGGGCAACCGGCTTTCCCATCCGGGCCTGAAGCTGCCGCCGTCTTTTCGCTACATCCGCAAGCCATGGAAGCTTCTGTTCCAGCTCCTGCACCTGGCTCAGCAGCTTCTGGGCATAGATTACTCTGCCGTCATCCAGGTTGGCCTCCGCCTCGCAAAGCAGCGCCAGCGCCTTCAAAATGGCATACTCCCGGTCATAGACGCTGTCCGGTGCCCGGTATTGCTCCAAAGAACGGAGGACACCGGCAGCATCCCCCGCTTCAAAGGCGGCCCAAGCCTGCTCCATACAGCTTCCATTGGAGGAAGCCACAGATTCCTCCTCCAGAAAATAGCTCACCGGGAGATTCAGCTGCCGGGCCAAATAGCACAGGGTGGACACGGACGGGTTGCAGGTCCCGTGCTCGATCTGAGAGAGCATATTCCGGGTGATCTCGCCGCCGCACAGCTGCCGCTGGCTGAGCCCGGCACGGAGCCTGGCCTGGCGCAGCTTCTCCCCCAATTCCATTTTCCCGGCCTCCCATCCTTTCATTTGACAACAGTTTACCACAGAAAAAAGAAAATTTCCAGCGTAACAAAAATTTCATTTGCTATTTTGGCGAAAATGCTATATAACTGTATTGATAAAGAAAAAGGAGCATATCCATGAACATTCCTTCTGCCAAATATCTAAAGGTCAAAGCGGCCAACCGTCTGGAATCCGGGAAGGACCCCCAGCGGGTGGTGCTGATCTATTCCGCCATTGTTGCCGTGTCGGCGCTGGCGGTCAACAGCCTGAATTTTTTTCTGGACAGCCAGATCTCCCAAACCGGCGGCCTGCAAAACATCGGCACCCGGTCCTTCCTCTCCACGCTGAATTCGGTGTTTCCCCTGGTGCAGATGCTGGTCATCGCCTGCCTGACCCTGGGCTATACCGCCGCCATGCTGCGCGTCGTCCGCCGTCAATTCGTCTCGGAAAAGACGATGAAGGCAGGCTTTGAGCGGTTTTGGGTGCTGCTGCGGACCCGGATTCTCCAGGGGCTGATCTACTTTGGCCTTGCCTTTGCCCTGTGCTATCTGGCTCTGGCCATCTATATGGTGACACCTTATTCCTCCCGGCTTACCGATTTTGCGCAAACCATCGCGTCCCGTGGGGTTCTGAGCATGGAAGCATTGATGAATGATGACGCGCTGATCCTCGCCGCCTATGACGTTCTGATGCCCGCCATGGTGATTTACAGCGTGCTGCTCATTGCGGCGGTGTGGTTCGTCTCCTACCGGTTCCGGCTGGTGGACTACCTGCTCATCGATCAGCCCCAGCTGGGCGCCTTCGGGGCTCTGCGCACCAGCCGCCAGAAAATGAAGGGCAATATCAAGCGCCTTTTCAAGCTGGATTTGAGCTTCTGGTGGTATTATCTGCTCCGTGGGCTTATCTCCACCGTGCTGCTCTATGGGAACATACTGCTGGACATTTTCGGGATTTCAGTTCCCCTGTCCTCCACGGCCATGTTCTTTGTCACCGTCATCGTCTACCTGGCCGCCGATTTCGCTATGAACTATTTCCTGATGAACCGGGTGCAGGCTTCCTACGCCCTGTTCTACGACATGCTGAATCCCCAGCAGCCGCCCCAGGAGGGCGTTGTGTTGGGAAGCATTTTCCAATAAATATTTTCTCCGGCTCCGAGGCAAAACTCGGAGCCGGAAATTTTTATACGGCGCTCTTTGTCCCCTCCATACATTTTATGATACGTTACTGTTCACACCGTCAGCCGGCAGGGGTGTCCCTCGGCCTCAGTAATTTGTATAAATTTTTTATCTGTAATTTGTATAAAATTTTTTGGAAGTACATTCAAAAATTTTATCATTTTGTCTTCGACCGCTTGACTTAATTTCCGACATGTGATACACTGTTAATTGTTAAGAAATTATTGTGAAATTGTAAAACAGTTAACCGTGTTATGTAAATACCATTGTGTCCACTTCCCGGCATATTTTCCTCACGGCCTTCCCCTGTCCGGCAGTCGTTGGAAGTATGCTCGGGCTTTTTGACTGGAGTGGGAGATTTCTATGACCCAGAAAGAGTTAAAGCATTTGAGTCGGGGCGAACTTCTGCAAATGCTCATCGAGCAGGTAGAAGAAAATCAGGAGCTGAAAAGCGCCCTGAGCCAGGCGCAGACAGAGCTGAAAAACCGCCGCATCGCCCTGGACAATGCCGGTTCCATTGCGGAAGCCGCCCTCCAGCTCAACGGAGTCTTTTCCGCGGCGCAGAACGCCTGTGAGCAATATTTAAAAAACATCCGGCTCTACTGCAAGCAGCAGAAGGATGCCGCCGCCCGCCTGGTGGAGGAAAGCCG
>CAZYWM010000014.1:0-24713 GCA_964651615.1 uncultured Oscillospiraceae bacterium
TGTTCGCACGACAGCCCCCCTTACACAGGGGGGCCTTTGCTCAGAAGCCTTTGCCCCTCACCATTCAACCCACTGATAAACACCAATTTACCGCTGGGCTGTGTGAAACCGATCAGCACATGATCATAAAAATAAGGGAGGAAACACAATGAAAAGAAGAATATTTGCCCTGTTTCTGGCGTTTGCGCTGTGTCTGGGGCCGGGGGCGAGGGGCGCGGAAGCAGGGAGCGTTACCTTCGAGGATGACCTGGGCCGGACGGTGACGGTGGAGGAGCCGAAGCGGGTGGCGGCGCTGATTGGCAGCTTCGCCCACATGTGGTATCTGGCGGGAGGGCTGGACAGCCTGGCCGCCGCCGCTTCCGACACCTGGACGAGCTTTGACATCCCCCTGGGGGAGGAGGTCATCAACCTGGGCTCCACCAAGAAGGTGAGCCTGGAAACGGTGATTGCCGCCCAGCCGGATTTCATTCTGGCCAGTGTCAACACCGACGCCGACCTGGCCCTCCGGGAGCCGCTGGAGGATATGGGCATCCCCACGGCCTTCTTCCAGGTGAGCACCTTCCCCGATTATCTGCGGGTGATGAAGATACTGACGGACATCACCGGCTGCCAGGAAAATTACCGGAAAAATGTGTTGGATATACAGCAGCAGGTGGACGATGCCAAGGCCCGGGCCGACGGCAGCGCCCCCACGGCGCTGTACATCCGGGTCTCCGGCAACGGCTGCAAGGTGAAAAACAGCCAGGGCAGCGTGCTGGGAGAGATGCTGTGCGACCTGGGGGCGGTGAACATCGCCGACAGCGAGCAGACGCTGCTGGAAAATCTAAGCATGGAGGTGATTCTGGAGCAGGACCCGGAATTCATCTTCGTGGTGCTCCAGTCCGCCGACCCGGCCGTTGCCCAGGGGGTGCTGGAGAAAACGCTGCTCAGCGACCCCGCCTGGGAGTGCCTGACGGCGGTGGCGGAGGGACGGTTCTTCCTGATGGACCCGGCTCTTTACAATCTGAAACCAAACGACCGGTGGGGCGAAGCCTATGAAAAACTTGCGGATATCCTCTACCCCCCGGCGTGAGGGGGCGGTGGTGCTGGCCACGGTGGCAGCGGCGGCGCTCTGCGCCCTGCTGAGTCTGTGCCTGGGGGCGGTGCGCCTGTCTCCCGGGGCGCTGCTGGGGGCCCTTTCCCAGGGAACGTCCACTGTGTCAGGAAGAATTTTGCGGTTTGTCCGCCTGCCGAGAACGCTTGGGGCCCTGCTCACCGGGGCGGCCCTGGGGGTCAGCGGCGTGGTGATTCAGACCGTGCTCCACAATCCCCTGGCGGCTCCCAACATCATCGGCATCAACGCCGGGGCGGGCTTTGCCGTGGCATTGGCGGCGGTGTGCTTTCCCGGGGCAGTGTCCGGCGTGCCCTGGCTGGCCTTTGCCGGAAGCCTAGGGGCGGTGGCGCTGGTGCTGCTGATCTCCCGGCTCACCGGGGCCTCGAAAATTACGCTGGTGCTGGGCGGCGTGATGATCTCCAGCCTCTTTAACGCCGCCATCGACGCCCTTTTGACCTTCCAGCCCGACGCCCTCACCGGCTATGCCGATTTCCGGGTGGGAAGCTTCGCGGGCCTCACCATGGCCCGGGTGGGGGCGGCTGCATGGCCTGTGGCAATCGCCCTGGGGGGAATTCTGCTTATGGCCTCCCAGCTGGAAATTCTCTCCCTGGGGGATGAGACTGCTTCCAGCCTGGGGCTTTCCGTCCGCCCGGTGCGCCGCACCGCGCTGCTGCTGGCGGCGGTGCTGGCAGGCTCGGCGGTGAGCCTGGCGGGGATCATCGGCTTCGTGGGGCTGATTGTGCCCCATTTTATCCGGCGGCTCACCGGGGAGAAGCTGCTGCCATTGCTGCTGGCCTCGGCCTTCGGCGGCGGCGCCTTTGTCAGCCTCTGCGACACCCTGGCCCGCACCGCCTTCGCCCCCTATGAGCTGCCGGTGGGGGTGGTGCTGTCCTTCATCGGGGTGCCGGTGTTTTTGTGGCAGCTGATGAGCTCCAGGAGGCATGGGCGATGATTGAGCTGAAAAATTTATCCGCCGGATACCGGGGGAAAAAGGTGGTGCGGGGGGTATCCCTCAGCTTCCCACCGGGGCAGGTGACGGTGATCCTGGGCCCCAACGGAAGCGGGAAAAGCACCCTGCTAAAAGCCGCTCTGGGGCTGATTCCGGCAGGGAAGGGAGAGATTTTCTATGACGGGGTTCCCCTGGAAAAGCTCTCCCGCCGCGCTGTTGCCCAGATGGCCGCCCTGCTGCCCCAGAACCGCCCCCTGGCGGAAATCCAGGCGGAGCGGCTGGTGCTTCACGGCCGCTTCCCCTACCTGTCCTACCCCAGACAGTACAGCGGGCGGGACCGGGAGATTGCCAGGGAGGCCATGGAGCGCACCGGGGCGGCGGAATACGCCGGGGAGCTGGTGAGCAAGCTGTCCGGGGGCCAGCGGCAGAGCGTGTATCTGGCCATGCTCCTGGCCCAGCAGACCCAGACCGTGTTTCTGGACGAGCCCACCGCCTTCCTGGACATCCGCCACCAGCTGGAGCTGATGGACTGGGTTCGGGAGCTGGCGGCTCAGGGCCGCGCGGCGGTGCTGGTACTCCACGACCTGCCCATGGCCATGGAATATGGGGATCGGATCGCCCTGCTGGATGGGGGTACGCTGGCCTTTCTGGGAACCCCGGAGCAAGCCTATGACTCCGGGAAGTTGGAAGAGGTTTTCGGCATCCGCTTCACCCGTCTGACGGGGGCGGAGGGCGTGCACTATGTATGCAGGCGGAAGGAAGAGAGAATATGAGCGTTTTTCCGTTTTTTGTGGAATTGGAGGGGAAGCGCTGCCTGGTCATTGGCGGCGGCAGGGTGGCCCGGCGGAAGGCGGAGGCCCTGCTCCCCTTTGGGGCGGAAGTGACCCTGGTGGCTCCGGAAATCGAGGACATTCCCGGCCTGACATGCTGGCAGCGGCCCTTCCGGGAGGAGGATTTGGAGGGCTTTGATTTTGTCATTGCCGCCGCCGGGGACGCCGCTGTGAATGCCCGGGCGGCGGAAATCTGCCATGCCCGTGGCATCCCCGTGAACCGGGCGGACGAACAGGACTGGGAAGGCTTCCTCTTCCCGGCGCTCATCCGCCGGGGGGAGCTGATCGTGGGCATCTCCACCGGGGGCGCCAGCCCCGCGGCGGCGGGGTATATCCGGCATCTGCTGGAGGCTGCGCTGCCGGAGAAAACCGGGGAAATCCTGGCCTATCTCCGCTCCGCCCGGGAGGGCGTCAAGGCCCGGCTGCCCCAGGGGCGCAGGCGCGCCCAGCTGCTGCGCTCCATGGCCGGGGAGAGCCTGAGAAAAGGGGCTCCCCTGACACCGGCGGAGGAGCGGGCGCTGGAAGAATCCGGCCGCCGGGGCCGGGTGTATCTGGTGGGGGCGGGCTGCGGCAGCGCCGATCTGATTACGGTGCGGGGACTGCGGCTGATTCAGACCTGCGACGCCATTGTCTATGACGAGCTCATCGACAAAGCGCTGCTTACCTCTGCCCCGGCCCATGCCGAAAAAATCCCCATGGGCAAGCGGGCTGGTGGGAAGAGCGCCCGGCAGGAGGATATTATGGAAACCATGATCTCCCTGGCCCGGGCGGGGAAAACCGTGGTGCGGCTGAAAGGCGGCGACCCCTATCTCTTCGGCCGGGGCGGGGAGGAGCTGGACGCGCTGCGCCAGGCGGGAATTTTCTGCCAGGAGGTGCCGGGGATTCCCTCGGCCATCGGCATCCCGGCGGAATTTGATATTCCCGTGACCTACCGCCAGGTGAGCCGGAGCCTGCACATCATCACCGCCCACACGGCCCAGGGCGTGGTGGATTTGGAAAAATACGCCCAGCTGGAGGGAACGCTGGTGTTCCTCATGGGGCTGGGCCATTTGAAGGAGATTACGGAAGGGCTGATTCGCTGCGGCAAGAGCCCCGATACCCCCGCCGCCCTGCTCTCCGGGGGGAACGCCCCAGTGAAGCAGTGCATCCGGGGCACCCTGGAAACCCTACCGTCCCTGGCCAAAGATGCCCAGCCCCCGGCGGTTATCCTGGTGGGAGAGGTGGCGGCACTTGGGAGATAGTAGATATGGGATATGAGATAATTAGGAGTTAGGAATGAGGAATTAGGAATTGAGCGGGGGTGCCCCATTAACTGTAGGGGCCGGTCTTGACCGGCCCCTACGGGTGCAGGCCGTTATCCACCCAATTCCTAACTCCTAATTATCCTCTACAGGTCTTCCCGTTGAATTGTGGCTTGTTTTTCCTGGGGACTTGTGGTAAACTAAAAGGAAATTCTCTATTGAAAGGAAATTACCAATGAAAACCTGTAAATTCTGCAACGCCGAGCTGCCTGAGGGGACTTCGGTGTGTCCTGCCTGTGGGAAGGACAACGAAGCCACCGCCCAGCATACCGAGGCAGCCGGTGAGGAGCCTCTCTGTGAGCAAACCAGCGTGACACCGGAAGCTGCCGCCCAAAGTGCGGAGGTCCAGAACGCTCCGAAGGATAACAAGAACCTCTCCGTGGGTAAGACCGTGCTGGCCATCGCCGCCGTGGTGGCGGTGGTGATTCTGGCCGTTGGCGTGCTGCTGGGAATCCAGCACCAGCCCCAGGAGGAAGAGGGCGAGATAGCGCAGACCGCCCCGGCTGCCACCCAGGAGACGGTGGAAACCGAGCCCCCCACCGTCCCCGCCGACGGCAACCCCGATGACGTTACCTGCAAGGGCACCTACACCGCCGCCGACGAGACGGTGATCGCCGCCCGGGATACGGTGGTGGCCACCGCCGGGGAGTATGAACTGACCGTAGGCCAGCTGCAGGTGTACTACTGGATGGAAATGCGCAATTTCATGAGCCAGTACGGCGCCTATGCCTCCTATTTCGGCCTGGACATCAACCAGAGCCTGGACACCCAGGTCTGCGGCATCCTGGAGGAGGGCTGGACCTGGCAGCAGTATTTCCTGCAAGCGGCCCTCAACACCTGGCACAACTACCGGGCCATGGCCGCCGAGGCGGATGCCAACGGCTATGAGCTGACCGATGCCCAAAAGGACGCCATCGAGAACGCCGCCGCCCAGCTGGACGAGGCTGCCACCGCCAACGGCTTTGAATCCGGCATCGCCATGGTTCACACCAGCCTGGGCGCCGCCGCGGAAATCGAGGATTATGTCTACTTTATGGAGATGTATTACAAGGCCAACGGCTACTACAACCAGCTGGCAAGCCAGATTCACCCCACCGACCAGGACCTGGAGGATTTCTTTGAGGCCCATGCCGACGGCTACAAGGCCTCCGGCATCACCAAGGATACCAAGTCTGTGAACGTTCGCCACGTGCTGATCTATCCCGAGGGAGCCGACGGCACCAACATCTTTACCGGGGAATTCTCCGAGGAAGCCTGGGCCGCCGGCGAGGAGACCGCCAAGGCCATTCTGGAGGAGTTCTTGGCAGGGGAGCAGACCGAGGAGGCCTTCGCCGCCTTGGCCGGGGAGCACTCCCAGGACCCCGGCTCCAACCAGAACGGCGGCCTGTACGAGGGTGTCAAGGAGGGCGAAATGGTGACGGCCTTCAACGACTGGTGCTTCGACCCGGAGCGCCAGGTGGGCGACACCGGCATCGTGAAGACCGAGTACGGCTACCATGTGATGTATTTCAGCGGAAGCGAGCTGCTGTGGAAGCAGTATGTGGAGAGCGACTTCGTCACCGAAAACGCCAACACCCAGGCCAATGAGATTGCGGCAAAGCACCCCTTCGCCGCCCAGTATGAGAATATCCTCCTGGCCCAGGCGGAGTTGTTCTAAGACACAATCTGAGGAAACTCTGAATAAATCGTCTGCGGCTTACGGACAAATCTTTTGCCAATTTAATCAGAGCTTCCCTAACACCTCCCCTTGCGCAAAACAAGGGGAGGTGTTTTGTATACGGCAATGTGGGAAGGCCTCCCCTACAGGGCAATGTCGTCAACTGTTAAGACCCGCCCGCTGCCTACAATTGTTGACATTCCCAACGGGCGAGTCAAGACTCGCCCCTACAGTGGAATCCTTAAGTTGAGGCCCCTACAGGGGGCAGCAAATTTATCCGCAAAAGCGTTACCGGGCGGGTTAGGAAAAAAACGACGACTGATCGCCCCCGTGCGAGTCTGGCTCCCGGCCCTGCCGGGGGGAAGAAAGCAATTTCTTATCAGCGGAACCGCAAAATGTGGTTGGTATTACGGCGTCAAACGCTATAGAATACGGAAAGCAATTACATAAGGAGGATGATTTTATGGCAGGTGTTGTAGCTCCAAAGGACCCCACCGAGAAGCGGCCCGGGTTCTATGTTCTTTTGGAAAGCCGGGTGGGTGGCATTCCCCAGGATGACGGCCGGGGCAGGCATTCCATCTTCATCAGCCCCGAGCGGCTGACCTCTTTTGCCCGGGTCACTGGCGGCATCCAGGACGAAAGGATTCTGAACCTGCTCACCAATGTGGAGGGCTTCCGAAAGCTGGTTCACAGCCTGGGCGTGGCCATCTCCGGCAAGCCGGAGATGGAGGTGGGATTCTCCCTGATCTGCAAGGGCAATCCCGGAAGCTGCCACCACTTCACATTCCCCGCCGATGGGGCGGAGCGGGTCATCGACCTGGGCGCTCTGGAGTGGAGCGGCGCGGATACCGGTCTGGGAGAATTCCGGTTTGAGTTCCCCTCGGTGTCCGACATGGCCAGCGTGTCTGTGAAATGTTATGTAAATGACGGCTATGACATTCCCCAGGTGGACCCGGACCCTGCCGTGGACATGGACAGCCCTGCCTACCGGGAGATGATCGCCCGTTCCTTCCTCAGCGCGGGAAATAATCAGCGGATTCAGTCCTTCCTCCGCCGGGCCAAGGCAGGGGAAGAAGTGACCGTGGCCTTTCTGGGAGGCTCCATCACCCAGGGCGCTGGGGCTGTCCCCCTGCAGGAGAACTGCTACGCCAGGCAGACCTATGAAGGGCTGTGCCAGCGGTACGGAAAAAACATCCGCTACATCAAGGCCGGTGTGGGCGGCACTCCCTCGGAGACCGGCCTGATGCGCTACGACCGGGACATCACCCGGGACGGAGCCGTTCAGCCGGATTTGGTGGCGATTGAGTTTGCCGTCAACGACGCCGGTGACGAGACCGAGGGCGTGTTCTATGAGAGCCTGGTGCGCCGGATTCTGAACGCCCCCAATCACCCGGCGGTGATTTTGCTCTTTGCCGTGTTCGCCGACGACTGGAACCTGAAACGCCGCCTGGCCCCCATCGGCTACCGGTATCAGGTGCCCATGGTGGATGTGCTGGAGGCCGTGTCCCCCCAGTTCACGGCGGAAAACCGGGTGATCACCAAGCGGCAGTATTTCTATGATGTGTACCACCCCTCCAATTTGGGCCATCGGATCATGGCGGACTGCCTGCTCTACCTGATTGAGCGGCTGGAGAAGCAGCAGCCGGAGCTGGAAGGGGAGGGGTATGTTCCTCCCTACTATGGATGCGATTATGTAAACTTGCAGCTGATGGACCGGACCCATCCCTTCCCCGGCACCGTGGTCACGGAAGGAAGCTTCACCGGCACGGACAGCGAGCTTCAGGCCGTGCCTCTGGACGATGACCGGCACAACACGCCCATGTTCCCCTACAACTGGAAGAAGGAGCCGGGCAGCGAGCCCTTTGTGCTGGAGGTTCAGTGCCGCCGGCTGGTGCTGGAATTCAAGGATTCCCACAGTAGCGCGTTCGGCAAGGCCCTCGTGACCATCGACGGGGAAAAGCACCGAATTCTGGACCCGGTGGAGGCCGGCTGGGTTCACTGCCACACCACGGTGCTGTTCAACAAGCAGGAGTCCGCCAGGCACCGGGTGGAGATCACCATGGCCCCCGGGGACGAGGAGAAAACCTTCACCATTCTGGGCTTCGGCATGGTGCCGTAACCATATCTTATTTGGAATAAAGGATGAACAAAATGACTTACACAAATTGCTGGCTGACCTATCCGCTTCTGGCCGACGAGGCAGGGAAGGGGATAGCCGTCCGCTGTGAATTCTCCGGCCCCATGGCAGACAGCGCTCTGGAAGAGCTGAAAGAGGGCTTTGGCCGGATGTTCCGCCGGGACGTTTCCCTGGTGGAGGGGGAAGCGGACATTGCCCTGAAAAGAAACGAAGAAATCCACCCCGAGGGCTATCGAATCACCGCCGAGGCAGGCCGCTGTGTTCTGGAGGCCGGCGGAGCGCGGGGAATGCTCTACGGCGTGTTTGCACTGCTGCGCCAGATTCAGCTTGTGGGGATTGGCTTTGACCGCTTCTGCTGGAAAAAGGAGGCGGCTCCCTCCAATCCCATGCGGATGCTGAACCACTGGGACAACATGGACGGCAGCATCGAGCGGGGCTACTCCGGAAAATCCTTCTTCTTTGAAGACGATGAAATTCTGGTAAACCAGCGGATCAAGGACTATGCCCGGCTCACCTCCTCTGTGGGCATCAACGCCGTGGTGATCAACAATGTGAATGTGGCCAAGGCCGCTTCCTGGCTGATTTCCCACCGGTATTACGGAAAGCTGCGCCAGATTCAGCAGATTCTTGCCGCCTACGGCATTGATTTGTATCTGTCCGTCAACTTTGCCGCCCCCATGGAGCTGGGGAACCTGACCCTCTCCGACCCCTGCGACATGGCGGTGCGGGAGTGGTGGAAAGAGAAGGCAAAGGAAATCTGGGAGAATCTGCCTGGCTTTGGCGGCTTTTTGGTGAAGGCCGACTCCGAGGGACGCCCCGGCCCCTTCACCTATGGCCGCACCCACGCCGACGGCGCCAATATGCTGGCGGACGCGGTGGCCCCCTTCGGCGGAAAGATTATCTGGCGCTGCTTCGTGTACAATTGCCGTCAGGATTGGAGAGACGCCAAAACCGACCGGGCCAGGGCGGCCTATGACAATTTCATGCCCCTGGACGGCCAGTTCCGGGAGAATGTGATCCTCCAGATCAAGAACGGCCCCATGGACTTCCAGGTTCGTGAGCCCGTGACGCCCCTCTTCGGCGGACTGAAAAAGACCAACATGATGATCGAGTTCCAGATCGCCCAGGAGTACACCGGCCAGCAGCGCCATGTGTGCTATCTAATGCCCTGGTTCCGTCAGGTTTTGAATCAGGAAATGTATGTCCCCGGGGTTCCCTCCACCGTGGCCGACCTGGTCAGCGGCAGAAGCTACGGCAATCACAACTGCGGCATGGCGGCAGTGGCGAACACCGGCAACGACGAAAACTGGACGGGCCACGACCTGGCCGCCGCCAACTGGTACGGTTTTGGCCAGCTGTCCTATGATACCAGCCTTGACCCGGAGAAAATCGCCAGGGAGTGGGTGCAGCTCACCTTTGGAGCGGATGCCGATGTGGTAGAAGGCCTGACCTCCATTCTGATGGATTCCTGGCCCGCCTATGAGTGCTACACTTCCCCCCTGGGCATCGGCTGGATGGTGAATCCCAGCAATCACTATGGTCCCAATGTGGATGGCTATGAATACGACCGCTGGGGCACCTATCACCGGGCCAACCACCGGGGCCTGGGTGTGGAACGGGGAGAGGAGGGCACCGGCTACTGCTCCCAGTACAACGAGCCCCTGCGCAGTCTCTATGCCAATCCCCAGACCTGCCCCGAGGAGCTGCTGCTGTTCTTCCACCACATGCCCTATACCCATGTGCTCAGCAGCGGCAAGACCATCATCCAGCACATCTACGACACCCATTTCCAGGGCGCCGAGATGGCGGAAGGGTTCCTGCGGAAGCTGGAATCCATCCGGGAAAAGCTGCCGGAGGATGCCTATCAGCGCCTTCACCAGCGCCTGACCCACCAGATGGAGCATTCCAAGGACTGGCGGGACATCATCAACACCTACTTCCACCGCATCAGCGACATCGACGACGAAAAGGGAAGAAAAATCTACGATTGATTCACACCCCCGCGGGAAACCGCGGGGGCTGTTTATCTGTATGGATTTTTTGTTCCAAATCAAGGCCGTGCAATGTTTGTTAAGGCCTTTTTGCCTGAGGTTCTTTCTGCATATTCAAGCAGATTTCCCGCATTCCCAGAATGCTTTACAAAGCAAATTAAACTGTCTGATGCTTTGACCATGTACTGATTTGCCCGAATCAAGGCATATTTGCGGGGGACACCCTCCAATGGCGGATAAAAGGTTCCATCGAAGCCTGGCGGTGTTTCCATGAATCTCTCTGCTGGATGGTAGGCAAGTAGCAGCATGAGTGTAATTGCAGGGTGTCGGCGTTTTGCCGATCTTAAAGCGCTTGCCGCCATATGGTCAAAATTCCCATGATAACCGACATAGAAAACTGATATACCTTTATTTACCTCATTTTCAATTGCTTGTTCGAGGCAGGGATATATTGATTGGGGTGCATCGGAATGCCCGAACATAAAACATGATTTACACATAATTACCCACCAATCTGCATTATAATATGTCGCATTAGTAATACGACTAATTATAATGCTGTCAATGGGTTCAAGTCAATGCCATCATTACATAAACTAGGTGTAATTGTTTTGTGGTGGTGTTGGTATGCGTGAAAAGAAAGAAATCGACATTTTGGTTGGCAACAATATCAAACGGGAGCGAATAAGGGCAGGATACACCCAGGAAAGGTTTTCTGAATTGATCGGAATCGGTACCAAGTCCCTTTCGGCTGTTGAGCGGGGAACTGTGGGAGTGTCGCTGACCACTTTGCTGCGAATCTGCAAGGTGCTGTCCATCTCAAGCGAATCCCTTTTGCATAAAACTTCAAAAAAGAATGATGTGCAGGGTATTACAGAGCGGCTGGAACGCTTGACGCCAGAACAGTTTGCCATTGTCAGCGATATTTTCGGCAAAGTTCTGGAAGCCTTTTCTCTTTCGGATGGTCATGAAAAATGATACGGCAATTTAAAGGTTTACGGGCATCCTGTTAAATTCCTCATTCCAAACTCCTAATTATCTCCTATCTTGTATCCCATATCTCCCCCGCGCGGGCGAGTCAAGACCCAATGCTACAGGTATGCGGGAAAACGACAAGCATATTCTTTGTTTTCCTATTGATTTTCTATCGGTGAAAGAGTAAAATGGAGGCAAAACCAAAAACTGACGGAGGGAATTTCATGAACGTTCTTGTTACCGGCGGCGCCGGGTATATTGGCTCCCACACCTGCCTGGAGCTGCTGGAAAGCGGCTACGGTGTGGTGGTCATCGACAATCTGTGCAATTCCAACCCCAAATCCCTGGAACGGGTGGAGAAGCTCACCGGAAAAAGCCTGAAATTCTACCAGGGTGACGTCCGGGATGAGGCGCTGCTCCTGAAAATTTTCCGGGAGAATGACATCGGCTGCGTCATCCATTTTGCCGGCCTGAAAGCGGTGGGGGAGAGCGTGGCCAAGCCCTGGGAATACTATGATAATAACCTGAATACCACTTTGACCCTGACCAAGGTGATGAAGCAGGTGGGCATGAAGAACATCATCTTCTCCTCCTCTGCGACGGTCTACACCGCCGACAACGAGATGCCCCTGAAGGAGACCAGCCGCACCGGTGGCTGCACCAACCCCTACGGCTGGACCAAGTACATGACCGAGCAGATTCTCTCCGGAATTTCCCATGCGGATGGGGAGTGGAGCGTGGTGCTGCTGCGGTATTTCAACCCCATCGGCGCCCACAAGAGCGGCCTGATCGGCGAGGATCCCCGTGGCATTCCCAATAACCTGATGCCCTACATCACCCAGACCGCCATCGGCCGCCGGGAAAAGCTCAGCGTCTATGGCAACGACTACCCCACCCACGACGGCACCGGCGTCCGGGATTACATCCACGTGGTGGATCTGGCCAAGGGCCATGTGTCCGCGGTGAAGTATGCCGCCGAAAACAAGGGCTGTGAGGTTTTCAATCTGGGCACCGGCGTGGGCTACAGCGTGTTGGATATGGTGAACACCTTCATGGAGGTGAACGGGGTGAATATCCCCTATGTGATCACCGACCGCCGCCCCGGCGACATTGCCACCTGCTATGCCGACCCCGCCAAGAGCCGGGAGATCCTCCACTGGCAGGCCACCGAAACCCTGGCGGATATGTGCCGGGATTCCTGGAACTGGCAGAAAAAGAACCCCCAGGGCTTCGACACCCCGGAGGCTGAATAAATATCAGAAATGGCTGTCTCACAAAAATGTGAGACAGCCATTTTCCTTACTTGTTTTTCAGCAAGTCCCGAATCTCGGTGAGCAGGAGCTCTTCCTTGGTGGGCTCGGGCTCGGCGGGGGCTTCGGGCTCCGGGGCGGGCTCTTCCTTCTTCTTGGTCAGGTCAGTGACTTTGTTGATGCCCTTCACCAGGAAGAACACCACCAGGGCCAGAATCAGGAAATTGATGACGGCGGCGATGAAATTGCCGTAGTTCAGGGTGTTGGCAATGACGTTGCCAGCCTCGTCCACAGGGGCCTCTCCAAAGAGCCGGGGCAGGGTGATCTTCAGCTCGGAGAAGTCGATGCCGCCCATGAAGATGGCGACGATGGGCATGATGATGTCGTCGGTGATGGATTTGGTGATGGTGGAGAAGGCGGCGCCGATGATGGTACCGACAGCCAGAGCCATGGCGTTGCCCTTGATGGCAAAGGCCACGAATTCATCCCACCAGCCGGGTTTCTTGGGGTTCTTCATAGATTCTTTTCCTCTCTTTCTTTGGGAAACTCTGATGAAATCGCCTGCGGCTGAGTGGCGGATCTTTTGCCCCATCCGCGCAGTTCTCAAAATGGGAAATACATACAGTATTCCCGCATTTTGAGAACTTTCGGCTGAGGCAAAATCTCTCGCCATCAGCTCTTGTCGATTTCATCAGAGCTTCCCTTTATTTTTTCAGCTTTTCAATGACTTCCAGGCCGCCCAGGTATTTTCTCAGAACCTCGGGAACCACCACGGAGCCGTCGGCACGCTGGTTCTGCTCCACCATGGCGGGGAAGATGCGGGAGGTGGCCAGGCCGGAGCCGTTCAGGGTGTGGACGAATTCGGGCTTGCCCGTGGCCTCCCGGCGGAAGCGGATGTTGCCCCGGCGGGCCTGGTAATCCCGGGCGTTGGACACGGAGGAGACCTCCTTGTAGCCGTTCATGGAGGGAATCTGAATTTCAATGTCGTAGGTTCGTGCCATGGAGGCGGAGCAGTCTCCGGCGGCCAGCTTCACGGTGCGGAAGTGGAAGCCCAGGCCCTTCACCAGGTTTTCGGCCTTTGTGACCAGCTCGTCGAAGGCGGCGTCGGAATCCTCGGGCCGGGTGTACTGGAACATCTCCACCTTGTTGAACTGGTGGCCGCGAACCATGCCCCGCTCGTCGGCCCGGTGGGAACCGGCCTCCCGACGGAAGCAGGGGGTGTAGGAGAAGAATTTCTTAGGCAGATCGGCCTCGCTGAGAATCTCATCCCGGTACACGGAAGCCAAAGCGGCTTCGGCGGTGGGGAGCATATAGTGAACCCGGTCGTCGGTGGGGTTGGCGATTTTGTACACTTCATCGGCGAATTTGGGGAACTGGCCCGCTGTCTCGCCGCACTGGTACTCCAGCATGTGGGGAGGCAGGATGAACTCGTAGCCGTCGGCGATGTGGGTGTCGATGAAGTAGTTCAGCAGGGCCCACTCCAGCCGGGCGCCCATGCCGGTGTACATCCAGTTGCCGGCGCCTGCCAGCTTCACGCCCCGCTCATAGTCGATGAGGCCCAAATCCTGGCACAGATCCACATGGTGCTTGGGTTCAAAGTCAAACTTGTGAGGTTCCCCAAAATAGCGCAGGGGCTGGTTGTTTTCCTTGCCTCCGGGGAGCAGATCGGGGTCGGGCAGGTTGGGCAGGCTGAGCATGGCCACCCGGTACTCGTCGCTGAGGGCCTTCAGCTGCTCCAGCTCTTTTTCAATGTCCGCGGCAATCTGGATGGACTGGGCGTTGTTGGCGGCGATGGCGGCGTCCAGGTCGGAAACGGCCTTGCCCTCTTTCTCCGCCTTTTTCTTCATGCCGAAGAGCTTGCCGTTTTCCTTGGCCAGCTTGTTCTTCTGGGCGGTCTGGGTTTCAGTGTTGGTTTTCAGTCCGCGAATCTGCTCGTCCAGCTCCAGAATTCGATCGATGGTGGCGTCGCAGTCCACTTCCTTGGCCCGGAGGCCTGCCTTTACCGCGTCGGGATTTTCCTTGATTTTTTTGATGTCCAGCATAATTTCTAACTCCTTTTGATCAGGTTAATAATATTTTCCGTAAAAATGTTACCTGGCTGAGCGCGGGGGGAGGAGATTGCCTCCAGTCCCGCGGGGCCTTGGGCTTCTATTTTTTATCCAGCTGCATCAATGCGTCCAGCAGGTTCTGCAAATCCTCCTGGCCGTAGAATTCCAGCTCAAAGCGGCCCTTGTGCTTGCCGTTGACGATTTTGACCCCCCGGCCCAGGTGCTTGCTCAGGGATTTTTCGCATTCCTTTACATAGTCCACCTGGAGCACGGCCTCTTCCTTTTCCGGTGCCGGTTCCCGGCACATGTTCTTGCACAGCAGCTCCGCCTGACGGACGGACAGCCCCAGATTCGCAATTTTCTGAGCGGCTTCCAGCTGCTTTTTTTCGGATTTCAGCATCAGGATCGCCTTGGCGTGTCCTGCGGTGAGGGCGCCGGTGCGCAGCATTTCCAGCACCTTTTCGTCAAGACTTAGCAGCCGGAGGGCGTTGGCCACGGCGGGCCGGGATTTTCCAACCCGACCGGCGGCCTCCTCCTGGGTCAGGCCAAACTCCTGAATCAGGGACTGGTAGCCCAGCGCCTCTTCCACGCAGTTCAGGTCCTGACGCTGCAAATTCTCAATCAGGGCCAGCTCCATGGCCTTCTTGTTGTCCGCTTCCACCACAATGGCAGGAACCTCTGCCAGCTGGGCCATTCTGGCGGCCCTCCACCGGCGTTCTCCGGCCACAATTTGATAGTAACCGCTCTCCGTCTCCCGGACGGTGAGGGGCTGCAAGATTCCGTGCTGCCGGATGGATTCCGCCAGAGCTTCCAGCTCCTCCTGGTCAAAATCCTGCCGGGGTTGATCCGGGTTGGGTTCTACCCGGTGCAGGGGCAGCAGACGGTAGGCGCTCTCCTCCGGGGGCGTTTCCAGGTAATCCCCCAGCAGCGCCCCCAGGCCTCTGCCCAATCCTTTCTGAGATGCCATAGCTTCTCCTTCCTTATCTTCGATTCAGTTTCCGTTCCACTTCCTCCGCCAGTTCCCTGTAGGCCAGAGCTCCCCGGCTGGCCCGGTCATAGGCCGTGATGGGAAGGCCGTGGCTGGGGGCCTCTGCCAAGCGCACATTCCGGGGAATGGAGGCGGTGAACACCTTGCCGGGGAAGTGACGGCGGACCTCCTGGGCCACTTGGGTGGAGAAATTGGTTCTCCCGTCAAACATGGTGAGAATTACCCCGAAAATGTCCAGTGTGGGATTCAGCTTCCGCTTGACGCTGCGCAGGGTGGCCATTAGGTCGCTGAGCCCCTCCAGGGCGTAATATTCACATTGCACGGGAATCAGAATTCCGTCGGCAGCCACCAGGCCATTCAGCGTTAACATCTCCAGGGAAGGGGGGCAGTCGATGAAAATCACATCATAATCCTGGCGTAGAGGCTCCAGTCCCCTTCGCAGCTGCTGCTCCCGGTGGTCCATGTCAATGAGCTCCACACCCGCTCCGGCCAGGTCTGCCGAGGAGGGGATTACATCCGCGAATTTGGTGTGCACCAATGTCTGGGCGGCGCTGACCTCCTCGATAAGCATATGATAGCTGGTGTGCTTCACCCTCCGCTTGTCGATGCCAAAGCCGGAGGTGGCGTTGGCCTGGGGATCGAAATCACACACCAGCACCCGCAGCCCCCGCTCCGTCAGGGCGGCGGCCAGGTTGACGGCGGTGGTGGTTTTGCCCACACCGCCCTTCTGATTCACCACTGCGATGGTCTGCCCCATTTTTCTGTTCTCCTCTTTTTGTTCCACGTGAAACAATTCAATTTCTATCCTCCGCGCCGGTGGTTGGCTCGGTGGCATCCTCGCTGGTGTCCGTCGGCTTGGTGACGGCGGAGTAATTCTGCCCCACCGGCGGCTGGCCGGAGTTTGTGATGATCCGAACCAGGGCAAAACCAAGCACCAGGAGCAGCACCGCCAGAACGGCTACCGACTTGCCCAGGCGGCGAATGGTGCGTTTCTGATTTTCAACCTGCGTTTCCGGTGAAATCATGGCCCGCCAGCTGGAATTGCGCCGGGCGTAGGAATCGCTGCGGTCTTTTGGCAGCTGAATGATGGTGCCGGGCTTCACCGGGTAGCGGTTCATTTCCTCCCGGCAGCTTTCGCAGAAGGTCTGGTCGGTTTCCCGGCCGCATTTCAGACACTTCACGCCCCTGTCCTCCTTTGGACACATAATGAATTATTTTACAACATTTTTAACGATTCGTAAAGGGGGAAAAGAGAAAAAGATATGGGTTATCAAAATTAGATAAAAGGGCAGGGAACAGGGGGAGAGATATGAGATATGGGATACAAGATAGGAGATAGTCAGGAATTAGGAATTGAGCGGGTCAGCGCAGCGATTTTAACTGTAGGGGCCGGTCAGAAATAGATAATAGAGAATAGATAATAGGTAATAGATCAGTGGCCGCAGGGGAGAATATTATCCTCCCGCTTTTGCTGGATGCCTGAGCGCTCCGCCTAAATGGAACCACGTTCCGGTTTCCTGAGCTCAAGCCCCCCATTGTGTAAAGGGTGGTGCGACCCGCAGCGAATTAAAATTTTCATGATTGCCAGTGGCAATCATTCCTCTGCTCAGTGGCAGGGGGGGATTGGGCAGCAGGCAGTTGCTATTTCCGCCCAACTGGAGGCGAATACGCAACATCTCACTTGCCTCTCCCTCTGGGAGAGGTGCTTAAGTAGCGCACACTGGGGCGGAGAGGGTATACGAAAGAGCCCTCTCAGCCTCGCAAGCTCGGCAGCTCTCCCAAAGGGAGAGCCAAGGGTGCTGCCGCGCCAGTGGAACCAACGAGGTGCTCAAAACCCATACGAAAGCGGGCGAGTCAAGACTCGCCCCTACAGGAGCACGGCGAATTCGTTAAAATATGCTGCCGGGGCGTTGGAGCATAACCTTCCACTGACCTTATTTATAATGTATCCAGCAATACAGTCATAAAATTTATAAAATAATTATCTGCTGACTATTGACAATCACGTGACCATGTGATATTATCACATCATGAACAGAGAGGAGGAATAAACATGCAGTGGATTTTGCCGGGCACGGTACTGGAAGCGGAGATGGAGGAAGCGGACCATGTGGAGGGCCTGTTTCAGCCCATGTTTTTGGCGGGGGGTATGGTGCTCAGCCAAGTTTCCAGCATCACGGGACTGGAGCCCTACATCATCCAAAATTGGGTAAAACGAGGATTTCTCACACCGCCCCAGAACAAGCGCTACACCCTTCGCCAGCTTTGCCGCATCCTGAACATCAACATGCTCAAGGGTGTGCTCCCCATGGAGCGGATCTGCGGAATGCTGGGTTACATCAACGGCCAGCTGGACGACGACAGCGACGACACCATCGACGATTCCCAGCTCTATTTTATGTTTGTCCGGCTGGCGGTCCAGGCCAGGGAGCTGGACCGGAACCAGGCGTGGCTTCCGGCTATTGAGGAGGTGCTGGAAGGTTATCAGGAGCCTCTTCCCGGCGCCCGGGAGCGAATCGCCCAAGTGCTGCGGATCATGCTTATCGCCTACGTGGCTGCCCGGATGAAGAGCGAAGCGGAGGGCTTGCTGGAAAAACTTGCGTGATGTTTCACGTGAAACAATTAAAAAGGAGAAAAAGATTATGGACGAAAACGGAACCTATCACTACGCCGGGCCCACGCAAACCCCGCAGTACAAAAAGCCGAAAGGCAGCGGCATGAGTAAGCTGAAGCTCATTCTTCTGTGCGTATTGGCAGCAGTTTTACTGCTGGGGCTGGGAACCTGCTTTTACACCGTGGACGACAAGCAGCAGGCCGTAGTGACCACCTTCGGCAAGGTGACAGATGTCACCGACGCCGGTGTGCACTTCCTGCTTCCCTTCGGCATCCAGCAGGTTGAGAAGGTGGATGTGAATGTCTACCAGAAGATCGAGCTGGGCTACTCCACCAACAAGAGCAACGGCTATAAGGTTAACGAAAGCGAAAGCACCATGATTACCGGCGATTACAACATTGTCAACGTGGATTTCTTTGTGGAATATAAGATTTCCGACCCGGTGCAGTACCTGTACTCCTCCAACAACCCGGAGCTGATTCTGCGAAACCTGATTCAGAGCCAGATTCGCAATGTAGTGGGTTCCTCCACTGTGGACGCGGTGCTTACCGACGGCAAGGAAAACATCCAGATGCAGGTCCGGGACCTTGTGACCAATATTCTCAGCGAGTATGAGATTGGCCTGAGCCTGGTGGACGTGAAGATTCAGGACGCGGAGCCCCCCACGCAGGATGTGATTGAGGCCTTCAAGGCAGTGGAGACCGCCAAGCAGAAGGCGGAAACCGTCATCAATGACGCCAAGGCTTATCAGAATGCCCAGCTGCCCAAGGCCCAGGCCCAGGCGGACCAACTGGTGCAGAATGCGGAATACCTGAAGCAGAAGCGAATCAACGAGGCATTGGAGCAGGTGGCCATGTTCAACGCCATGTACACCGAGTACGCGGCGGACCCCCAGATCACCCGTTCCAGAATGTATTATGAGGCAATTTCCGAAATTCTGCCCGATGTAAAGCTCTATGTCAATACCGGCTCCGGAGAGGGCAGCGATGTGCAGATGCTGCTGCCCCTGGATACCCTGATGGCGGGAGGTACAAACTAATATGAAAAATACAAAATGGATCGTCATTGGCGTGGCCGCTCTGCTGGCCCTGGTGCTGCTGTCCGGCTGCTTCTTCACCGTCGCGGAGGATGAATATGCCTGCACCGTGCGTTTCTCCAAGATCATCGGCACCACCGCCGACGCGGGACTCCACTTCAAGCTTCCCTTCATCGACAGCGTGAAGTATTTCACCAAAGCAACCCAGCTCTACGACATTCCCCCCAGCGAGGTGCTGACCAGCGACAAGCAGAACATGACCGTGGACTGCTACATTCTCTGGTCCATCGCCGATCCCAAGCTCTTCTACCAGACCCTGGGCTCCACGGGCACCGCGGAGCAGCGGCTAGACGCGCTGACCTACAATGAGCTGAAAACCGTGATGGGCACCCTGGCCCAGGCGGACATCATCAACATGGAGGACGGCGCCCGGCGCAATGACATCTACACCAACATCGCCTCCGATGTGGACCGGCTGGCCCGGACCTACGGTATTCGGGTGGAGGATGTGAAAATCAAGCAGTTTGATCTGCCGGAGTCCAACCTGAACGCTGTGTACAACCGGATGATCTCCGAGCGGAACCAGATGGCGGAGAAATACACCGCCGACGGCAACTACGAGGCCTCCATCATCCGCAATGATGTGGATAAGCAGGTGAACATCATCGTCTCCGACGCTGAGGCAGAGGCCGCCAAGCTGGTGGCCGAGGGCGAGGGAGAGTACATGCGGATGCTGGCCGCCGCCTACAACAGCCAGGACAAGAAGGATTTCTATGAATTCACTCTGGCGCTGGACGCTCTGAAAAAGAGCCTGGACGGCACAGAGAAAACCGTCATCCTGGACGGGAATTCCGCTCTGGCCCAGATTCTCATGGGAAATCAGTAAAATATTCCTCGGAGGCACAGCCTCCAAGGGGTAAACGTGGAAAATTGCCCGCGGAAGAATGAAAAAACACCCGAAATATTTCAAAAGGCGGCAAAAGCTATTGAAATATTCCGGGTGTTTCTGTATAATATGGGGCAGAAAACACAAGGAGGGAATCGGATGATTACCAATGATATTCGCTATGTGGGCGTGAATGACCATGAGGTGGACCTGTTCGAGGGCCAGTACCTGGTGCCCAAGGGAATGGCGTACAATTCCTATGTGATTGTGGATGAGAAGGTGGCCGTGATGGACACGGTGGACCAGCGCTTCGGGGAGGCGTGGCTGGAAAAAATCGCCGGGGTGCTGGGGGACCGGAAGCCGGACTACCTGGTGGTGCAGCACATGGAGCCGGACCATTCCGGGAGCATTGTGAAGTTCCTGGAGCGCTATCCCGATGCCACGGTGGTGGGCAATGCCAAGACCTTCGTGATGATGGCCCAGTTCTTCCCCGACGCTCCGGAAATGAAGCAGTTGGCTGTGAAGGACGGCGAAACCCTGACATTGGGCAGGCACACGTTGACCTTCGTCTTTGCCCCCATGGTTCACTGGCCCGAGGTGATGGTGAGCTATGACAGCTTCGACAAGGTGCTCTTCTCCGCCGACGGCTTCGGAAAATTCGGCGCTCTGGATGTGGAGGATGAATGGGACTGCGAGGCCCGGCGGTATTACATCGGTATTGTGGGCAAATACGGAATGCAGGTGCAGAAGCTGCTGAAAATTGCGGCCACGCTGGACATTGCCGTCATCTGCCCCCTCCACGGCCCCGTTCTCAAGGAAAATCTGGGCCACTACATCGAAAAATATGAAATCTGGTCCTCCTATCGCCCGGAGGATTCCGGCGTCATGATCGCCTATGCCTCTGTTTACGGCCACACTAAGGCCGCGGCGGAGGAGCTGGCCCGGGAGCTGGAAAGCAGGGGACAGAAGGTGGTGCTGGCGGACCTGGCCCGGGCGGACATGGCCGAGTGCGTGGAGGATGCCTTCCGGTATGACCGGCTGGTGCTGGCCTCCGTTACCTACAACGGCGACATCTTCCCGCCCATGCACGCCTTCCTCCATGCCCTCACCGAGCGGAGCTACCAGAACCGCACCGTGGCCTTCATGGAAAACGGCACCTGGGCCCCCGCCGCCGCGCGGATTATGGCCGCCGCCTTTGAAAAGAGCAAGAACATCACCTTCGCTCAGGAGAAGGTGACAATCAAGTCCGCCATGAACCAGGATACCAAGGTGTCCATCCGCCGTCTGGCAGAGGAGTTAGCGAAATGAAAGATATTGTAGCAATTGGCGAGGTTCTCATCGATCTGACCCAGACGGGGGTGAACCAGCTGGGGGTGGGGCAGTACGCGGCCAATCCCGGCGGCGCGCCGGCCAATTTGGCGGTGGCCGCTTCCCGGCTGGGGGCGCGGACCGCCTTCGTGGGGAAGGTGGGCCGGGACGCCTTCGGAAATTATCTCCGGACAGTGCTGAACGAAAACCACGTGGATACCACAGGCTTGCTCACCGATGAGCGGGAGCACACCACCCTGGCGGTGGTTTCCGTGGATGAAACCGGAGAGCGGAGCTTCACCTTCTACCGTGACCCCAGCGCGGATGTGAATCTGGACGCCCGGGAGATTCCGGAGGACCTGCTGAAAAACACCCGGGTGCTCCACTTCGGCTCCGTGAGTCTTACCGCCGAGCCCGCCCGGAGCGCCACCCTCTACGCCGCAAAGAAGGCCCGGGAAAATGGCTGCCTGGTGAGCTACGACCCCAACTACCGCTCCAGCCTCTGGGAGAGCCCCGAGGAGGCCATCCGGGAGATGAAGGACGCCCTGCCCCTGTGTGACATCCTGAAAATTTCCGACGAGGAGCTGCCCCTGCTCACCGGCACCGACGATCCCGTGGAGGGCTCCCGGATGCTGGCAGGCCTGGGCATCCGGCTGATTTTCATCACGCTTGGAGCCAATGGCGCCTTCTTCCGCCTGGGAGAGGACACCGGTTCCGTCCCCGGCATCAAGGTCAAGGTGGGGGATACCAACGGTGCGGGGGACACCTTCTTTGGCGCCGCCCTGTCGAAGCTGGTGAAGGAGGACCTGAACAAGCTGACGCTGAACCGGGTGGAGGAGATCGCCGCCTTTGCCAACAAGGCCGCCAGCATCACCACCAGCCGCCATGGCGCCATCCCCGCCATGCCCAGACTGGAGGAAATCGAATCCTAAACAGAAAGCAGTCCTCAAATGGACTGCTTTTCTGTAAGCGGATTAATACTATCCTTTGATTAAAACCTCACAATCTTTCCGGTCTGATTTGTGTAAAACAGCGTTGTCGTCTTTGCTGGGCGTCAGCCCAGCTGCATCCGACCCCTTGTTTTACGCAAATCATCCTCGGAAATCTTTGTGAACTTTTAATCAAAGCCTAGTATAAGCTGAGACTTGGAGGAGGATTTGGATGGTAGACCGGGAGAATGTGAAAGAAATTATGAAGACTCTGGGAGCGGATTTGTGCGGGATCGCAAGCATTGACCGCTTTGAAAACGCGCCGGAGGGATTTCATCCTCTGGATGTATTTCCATCCTGCAAGTCCGTAATCTCCTTTGCGTGCCGGTTTCCGGTGGGGGCATTGTACTGTGAATCCCATATCCCATACACACGAATCAGGAATACAATCACCCCCAAGATGGACATGATTGCGCTGAATTTTTGCGCCGAAATGGAGCGGCATGGGGTGATGTGCGTGCCGATTCCGACAAATGAAAGTCAATGGGATGAAAAAACAAACAGGTGGCGCTCCATTGTGTCCCAAAAGCACGCCGCTCAGGCCGCCGGTTTGGGAACAATCGGCCGGCATTCCCTGCTGATCACACCGGAGTTTGGCAGCATGGTTTGGCTGGGGGCGGTGTTGTGCGCGGAAGCGTTTGAGCCGGACGTGTTAAAAGAGGCCATTAGCAATCAGTGCAATCTTTGCGTGGAAATATGCCCGGTGCACGCTTTGGATGACGCACAGGTGAACCAGCAGGCCTGCTGGGACTACGCGTTCGGCGAGGATGAGCGGACACATACCTGGAGAATTGCCTGCCACAAATGCCGGGACGTGTGTCCGTATCATACAGGAAGTCAAAATAGCTTTCAAAAGATTTCCGGATAAAATCTCTATTGGGAAGCGGGATTCCTATAAAACCAGACAGAAATCAACAATATTTCCACATAAAAAAGCAGCCCTTGCGGGCTGCTTTTCTGTTAGAATATGGGGAATCAGGCTTCCAGGTTGATGCCGGTCTCCTTGGAGAAGAGGTGGCACACATGGCCTGCGAAGTTGAACTTCACAGCGGCGCCGGTGTTCAGAGCGGCGACCTCGGCGGCAGTCATGTTCATGGTGGAGACCACCAGAACCACGTCACGGCCCATGGCAGTGACATGCAGATGCACGGAGGAGCCCATCATTTCGGACACATCAACCTTGGCGTCGATGCCGGTGCTGCCCAGCTCGATGTGCTCAGGACGGACACCCAGAACCACCTTCTGAGGAGCAACGCTGTTCTTGGACAGGGCAGCCTGCTTCTCGGCGGACAGTTCCACGGTCACATTGTTCAGCTTGACGGCGTACTTGCCGTTCTCCTTCACCAGCTCGGCGTTCTCGAACAGGTTCATCTGAGGAGTGCCGATGAAGGTGGCGACGAACAGGTTGTAGGGATGGTTGAACACTTCCTGGGGAGTGCCGATCTGCTGGATGAAGCCATCCTTCATGATGACGATCCGATCGCCCAGGGTCATAGCCTCGGTCTGGTCGTGGGTAACGTAGATGAAGGTGGTGTTGATGCGCTGACGGAGCTTGATGATCTCAGCACGCATCTGGTTACGCAGCTTGGCGTCCAGGTTGGACAGAGGCTCGTCCATCAGCATAACCTGGGGGCTCCGGACGATAGCACGGCCGATGGCCACACGCTGACGCTGACCACCGGACAGAGCCTTGGGCTTACGGCCCAGGTACTGGGTGATGTCCAGAATCTCAGCGGCTTCCTTCACCTTCTTGTCGATCTCGTCCTTGGGGGCGTGACGCAGCTTCAGAGCGAAGGCCATGTTGTCATAAACGGTCATGTGGGGATACAGAGCGTAGTTCTGGAAAACCATGGCGATGTCGCGATCCTTGGGAGGAACGTCGTTCACCAGACGGTCGCCGATGTACAGCTCGCCGCCGGAGATGTCTTCCAGGCCGGCGATCATACGCAGGGTGGTGGACTTGCCGCAGCCGGAGGGACCGACCAGAACGATGAATTCCTTGTCGGCGATGTCCAGGTTGAACTCCTGAACGGCCACAACGCCCTCGGCGGTGATCTGAAGATTGTTCTTCTTCTTCTCGGGCTCGTCACCCTTCTTTTTCTTCTTCTTTGCCTGCTTGGCGTCGTCGCCGTTGAAGGGGTAGACTTTCTTGATGTTCTTCAGGGTTAAGCTTGCCATGTTTTTTTGACTCCGTGCGTCCTGAATCCTCAATGAACGCACTCGCATTCCGTCAGGTAGAATGGCGGAAGCATTACGACAGGTCTCCACACTGCCGCACCGTGAGTCGAAACGGGGGTTTCCTCCTTTATTTTAGTGTCCTATGCCTATTTTGTGGAGTAGACATATTCCACCGGAATAATGAAATGATACCACATTTTTTCTGCCGATGCAACCGGTTTTTTTACCATTTTTAAGGCAGCTAAATTGTTGATTTTGCCGGATTGCCCGCTCTGCTTTTTCCACAACATCGTTGGGAAACCGGATGGTTTTGTTTGTGGTTGGCGGGACGGAGGGAATCTTAAAACTGCCCACGGGCTTCACCTCGCAATAAATTTGTAAATACTTGACGAATATAGACATCTTTGCTAGAATACAGATGGTTCTTTGGAACCGGGGCGTTGCCTGAATACGGTAGGCGGTTTCTCCCCCTCTATCAGGGGG
>CAZYWM010000014.1:24813-29936 GCA_964651615.1 uncultured Oscillospiraceae bacterium
GGAACCGGGGCGTTGCCTGAATACGGTAGGCGGTTTCTCCCCCTCTATCAGGGGGGTGAACTTCTTTTGCCCCCCTGTCCTTTGCGAAAGGGGGGATGACAGATATGGTTACATATACAGATTTATTTGTTTTTTGTACCCTGATCGTCAGCCTGATTAACCTGTTTTTACAGATTTTTCAGAACAAAAAGAAGTAACCGCCCGAGCTTCCAACCTGGCGGTTACTTCTTGTAACTAAGAGGGGGAGCGAACCGTCTATCGGCAACGCCCTTTTCCTATCTTCATTATAGCATGGATGCCGGGAAAGTCAAGGGCCGTTTCATTTCCGATTCAGCGGTTAAAATCAGAAGAGAAGAACTCCCGTTCCAAATCCTGCGCAAGCTGATAGTGGGAATATGGCACATAAAATCTTGTTCGCTCAAGAGCCGGGCCCATTTTTGCGGACAGACCTGCTCCCAGCATGTTTTTGGTGACAAAGGGCACTTCGTTTTGGGTCAGAATATCGGATAACGCCCCTGCCCATATCGTTTCCTTTTCTGTGAGATAGCAGTAATCATCCTCTTGTGGTGCACGAATTTTACCGCTGCCGCAGACGGGACACTTGGGAGCGTTTACGATTACGTTGCAATGGGGACAAAACATAGGGCTGCCTCCTTTACGTCTGTTTTCTGCTTCGTACTGATCGAGATGCTCTTTCAGAATGCGCTCGATTGCGGTGGTCATTTGCTGGCCTTTGGCATCGGCGTACTGTTCAAGCCGTTCGTAGATTTCCCGGTCGATATAGTAGTTGATGTGCCGGCCATCCTTTTTCTTTCTGGGCATCTGACTCCTCCTTCCTGTTCCTTGTATGATGATCATATCATATTATGGTTGAATTATCAACATGATTCCACATAAAAATTTCATAATATCTGATAAAATCGCCCTGGTTCTTCGGAACCAGGGCGTTGCCAGTTTACAGTATGATGTGATTGCTGCCAGAAATAGTTATTTCAGCGCGAACCCATTCTCGTCCATTTCCAGGGTGGAGCTGTAATAGGCCTGCATGACCTCCATCAGGCTGATGGTATCGGCCACGGAGGCGGTCTCGTAGCAGCTGTGCATGGCCAGCTGGGACAGGCCGATGTCGGCGGTGGGGACGGAGACATGGGCGATGGACACGCAGCCCAGGGTGCTTCCCCCGGGAATGTCCGGCCGGTTGTAATAGGTTTGCACCTGGGCGCCTGCCTTCCGGCATACCCTGCGGAACAGGGCGGCGCAGAGCCCGTCGGTGCAGTAGCGCTGATTGGCGTTGAATTTCAGCACCACGCCCTGGCCCATCACCGGCGCGTTGCCCGGGTCGGCCAGCTCGGGATGGTTGGGGTGGACGGCATGGGCATTGTCCGCGGACACCAGGAAGGACTGATGCAGCAGCTGCCGGTAATCCAGGTTCAAGCCCTGGGCAATCCGCGCCAGGGTATCCTCCATCACGGAGGAGTCCGCACCATTGACGGTCCGGGAGCCGATTTCCTCGCTGTTCAGAGCGCAGAACACGGCGATGTCATCGCCCAGCTGGGCGTTCAGGAAGCCCTGGAAGCAGCCCCAGACGCTTTGCAGGTCGTCCAGGCCCTGGGCGGAGATGAATTCGTCTTCTATGCCCCAGACCTTGGCCTTTTCCCGGACATAGAGGTACAGGTCGTGGCCCAGAATCCTGCCGCCGGCGGCCTCTTCCAGCGCTTCCCTCAGCTTCCCGGCGGCCTCTTTGCCCCCCAGCAGGGGGTTCAGGTCCATGACGGGGTTCCACTTGTAGCCGTCGTTGGCCTGACGGTTCATGTGGATGGCTACGTTGGGGATCAGCAGCAAGTCCTTGTCAATGTCCACCAGCTTGCACGATGCCCCGGTTTCCGTCTCCACCAGCACCCGCCCGGCGATGGACAGGGGCCGGTCCAGCCAGGGGGCCATCAGGCTCCCGCCGTAGCGCTCCACGCAGAGGCTGGTGTAGGGGCCGGTTTTCTCCCCGTTTTCTTTCAGCTTGAAGCTGGGCCGGTCGGTGTGGGCGGCGGAGATGAGAAACCCTCTGGGGGTGGTTTCCGGCACCCGAATGCCGATCACCGTGGCGCCGCCACGGCAGACATAGTATTTCCCGCCGGGGGCAATGTCCCACTGGGCACCCTCGTCCAGGGGGGTGTAGCCCTGCTCCTTCAAAATCTCCACCAGATTGGCCTGGGCGTGATAGGCGCTGTGGGAGCGGTCCAGATAGTCGCAAAATGCTTTGATTCGATTGTCCATGATTGATTCCTCTTTTTATGTTTGTGTGAGATTTGTGAGGTAGATTGGTATTTGGCGATCTGCCGTCCCCTCGTTGGGGGGTGCTCTGTAGGGGCGGGTCTTGACCCGCCCGTTGGGGATGCCAGAAATTTGGAGGCAGCGGGCGAGTCAAGACTCGCATTTACGGGTGCGGGCGGCCAACCGCTAATTCACAGAACAAATCGATGTTCTCGGATACGGTCTCCAGGGCGCTGCGCCAGAAATCCGGGTCCGTCAGGTCGATGCCCGCCACCTTGGCGGTATCTTCGGCGGTGGCGATGGGGGTGGTGTGGAGCAGCTGCTTGTATTTCGCCAGGAAGGCGCTGCCCTCCTGCTGGTATTTGGCGTACAGCCCCCGGGCGAACAGACCGCCGAAGGCATAGGGGAAATTATAGAAGGTGGAGCCATAGTAATGGCTCTTGCACACCCACATATACGGGTGCATCTTTCCCTCCTCCAGTCCGTCGCCGTAGCTCTGGCGCTGGGCGTCCAGCATCAGATCGCACAGGGTATCCGGGTCCAGGAATTCTCCCTCCCGCCGGGAGAGCACCTGGGTCTCGAAGCGGTAGCGGGAGGAGATGTCCACAATGATCTGGGTCACGTCCTGGAGCTGGGACTCGATGAGGGCCAGCTTCTCTCCCGGGTCCGCCGCGTGGGCGATGGCGTGATTCATCACCACGCACTCGTTGAAGGTGGAGGCGGTCTCCGCCAGGGGCATGGAGTAGTCGTGGTTCAAAATCCGGTGGTCCCGGACGCACTGGTTGTGGAAAGCGTGGCCAAGCTCATGGGCCAGCGTCACCACATCCGTCAGCTGGCCGTCAAAATTGGTGAGAATCCGGCTCTCTCCCAGGCAGTCCACCCCGGCGCAGAAGGCGCCGCCGGCCTTGCCGCTGCGGGGGTAGAAGTCGATCCAGGCGTTGTCAAAGGCGGTGCGAACCATCTCGCTCAGCTCTTTGTCAAAATGGGAGAACAGCTCCACCAGGTAGTCCCTGGCCTGCTGGGTGGTGAAGGTGGAGGAGGACTTGCCCATGGGGGCGAAGAGGTCGTACCAGGGGAGCCCCCCTTCATGGCCCAATGCCTTGGCCTTGGCTTTCAGATACCGGCGGAACTGGGGAAGATATTCCTCAATGGCGGTGAACATGGCGTCCAGGGTGGCCCGCTCCATGTGGGATTCTTTCAGCGTCCGCTCCAGGGGGGATTCGTAGCCCCGCAGACGGCACTCGTGGATGGTTTCCAGCTTGATGGAGTTCAGGGCGTAGGCCACCGGGGTCTTGATGGCGGCGTAGCACTGTAGCTCCGCCTCATAGGCATCCCGGCGAACCTGGGGGTCGGGGCTGTAGGCCAGATTCCGGACGGCGGAGAGATTGATGGCCTCTCCCCGGTAGCTCACGGGCACGGTGCTGGTCAGATTCTGCTGCAATTCGCTCCAGGCGTTGCCGCCGGAGAGCTTCAGCTTGGCCATCACCTGTTCTCCAATCCCGGGCAGCAGGTGGCGGCTGGAATCGGAGAGATTGCCCAGCAGGAATTGATACTCCCGGAGGAAGGGGTCGGCTTCAATCAGCTCGTTCAGGTTGGGCAGCCCGGCGGCCCAGCCTTCAAAGGCGGCAATGGGAGCGGCGCTTTCGCTGTAAAGACCCAGCACCCGGCCCAGCTGGGACCCGGCCTGGACATCCTGGGTGTTGGCCGCCTGCTTCAGCTCCGCGAACCCCGCCAGCTTCATCACATCCCGGACCATCTCCTCCTGGAGGGTCAGCCCCCGGCGCAGCGTCTCGGCCGGGTTCCCCTCGTCCAAGGTTTTGGAAAAGGCTTTCAGCAATGCCAGGGTGCTTTCCAGCCGGTTAAAATCCTGCCCGAAGGCAGGGTCGTCAAAGCCCCGGTAGATGGGGTCCAGATTCCAAACATCATTCATAATCGGTTCCTCCTTGACTGTTTCTCCCCGCCATTGTACATCACAAAACCGGGCTCGTCAACCGACCCGCGCCCATTCGACGCGCTTCGACAGAAAATCGACTCCTTCGCCAAAATGAAACAAGAAATGTCTAAAAGTGGCGAAAACAGTTGGAAAATCGATGTTTGTGACGAACGATTGTTATGGAATTTCCTTGCAAAAAGGGCGAGGCTGTGCTAAATTATATTTGTCGCACACGGTGAAGGGTTTGCCGTATCGGATGGGGAGAAATTCTAGTGACAGGAGAGGAATGTATGGAACATGCAACAACCGTATTGATTGCGGACAGTGCAGAGGATTTCTGTAATGCCCTGGCCGCCGCGCTGCAACGGTCGGAGGGCTTCCAGGTTGTGGGGACGGCGGCTGACGGGGAGCAGGCCATTCGATTGATCACAGAGCGTAAGCCCGATGTGCTGGTGCTGGACTTGATGCTCAGCAAACAGGATGGCCTCAGCGTCCTGAAAGCCATATCCGGCATGGAGCGCCGGCCTGTGACCTTGGCCACATCCGTATTTTTGACAGAATATGTGTCCAGCGCTGCGGCAAGCCTGGGGGTTCGGTATCTGATGCTGAAGCCCTGTGACATGACCGCATTGGTGGAGCGGCTGGAGGAAATCCGGGGAGGGGAGAGCCTCCGGTATCCAGCCCCCCGCCGAGCGGACAAGACCAGCATCGAGTCCATGGTGACAGGCATCATTCATGAGATCGGCGTCCCGGCCCACATCAAGGGCTATCAATACCTTCGGGAGGCCATCATCATTGCCGTCAATGACATGGACGTGATTAACGCCATTACCAAGGTACTCTACCCCCAGGTGGCCAAGACCTTCGGCACCACCCCATCGAGAGTAGAGCGGGCCATCCGCCACGCCATTGAGGTAGCCTGGGA
>CAZYWM010000015.1:0-29681 GCA_964651615.1 uncultured Oscillospiraceae bacterium
GCAAATGTGTAAACCATGTTGTTACACAATCTGTAAACCATGTTGCTCTTGACAGGTTTCTGCCTGCTCCTTTGACCAGTTGTAAAGCCGGGTGATGCGGGCTTTGATTTCTTTCAGCAGTTTGTTATCGGCGGCAATCTCCCGGTTGATATTCCCTTTCTCCGTCTGGATGCCCCGGCGCTCCATCTGACTGGCGGCAGGCCCCATGTGGACGGTAGGGATTTTATCAACTCCCTGACGCTTATAACTGCGGTGGTCGATGCGCTCCGGCCTGCCTGCGGCCTCCAGCGCCCGGTTCGTATAAGCGGCCCATGCCGCCCGCCACTTCTCGGCGTTGCCCCGCTGGTTCCAGTCGGTGGTGTCCTCCCGATGGCTTTTCCAGCCGCCTTTGCCGTCAGGGATGCGCTGGCCCTGGCCGTCCAGATCGTACACCTTGCGGCACTTTGCGCCCCACTCCCCATTTTCTTTTATAGGCCGAATTGTCAGCAGAATGTGAGCATGGGGGTTGCCGGTTCCCTTGTCATGGATAGCGAAGTCGGCACACATTCCAGCCGAAACAAAATTGTCTTTGACATAGGCTCGGACAAGCGCCAACTGCTCCGCTCTCGACAACTCCACCGGCAAGGCCACTTCAATTTCCCTGGCAAGTTGGGCGGTGCTGGACTTCTCGATTTCCTCCACGCTGTTCCAGAGGGTGGATCGGTCTGCGAACGACCGCGGGGCGTGAGAGGGCAGCATGATTTCTGTATGGACAACGCCGCCCTTTTTCGTGAAGTCATGGGTCATGCCGTCCCACTCGTTCACCAGCTTTTCACCGCTCCGATAGGCGGCAGCGGCCACAGCGGACTTGCCCTGGCTCCGCTGGATGATTTGTATAGGACAGTGAAAAATTGCCGTAAAAAAGCACCTCCTACCGGCAACGGATATTGGCCCCGCCGGAAAGTGACAGACGCGAAGCGGGTGTCACTTTCTGGCGGGGGTGCGGGGGTTTGGGGGTGTCAACCCCCATCGCGTCCGAAGGACGCAACAGCCCCCGGCAGGGCGCACGACACCGGCCACGGTGTATAAGTGCGCACTTCTCCGAAGTGACTTACCCCTCGTCCCCAGTTTCCGGCATTTTTTCTGCAAGTTCCCTCGCCCCTGGCAGACGGGAGAGGGCAATCAGGAACGCTTTGATTTCCTCGCCCTCCATGTCAACGACAGCGGGAAAAACGGCCTCCAAAATTGCACCTCGGCCAATCAGCCGGTGCGTCCTCTCTCGGCGTTCCTCGCTGCGCTTTCGGTTCAGCAAAATCTTCTGCTGGTTCTTCAACTGGCCGATTTTCTTCTCCACCTGTTGTTCCTCCTGGGTCTTGTCCATAGCTGTCAAACCTCCTTTTCCAGCCAGCCATTTTTGGCGAAAATCTTCTTTAACTTTTTGAGTGCGCCGGTGACGCTATCACTGGCACAACTTCCGCTGATACCCTCGTCCGCCGCAATCTCCCGAAACTTTTTCTTTAAGGCATACCGGGCATAGAGCCGCCGCGCCTGGGTGGGAGACAGGTGGGTAATGGCCTCCGCCAGGCGTTCCAGCAGCAGTTCTTCAGCGGCCTCGTCAATCTCCCGAATAATCAAATCCTCCGGGGATTGCACCAGGAACATAGCGTGATTTTCGATGCCGGGGCTGCAATCCATGCTGTAAACATGGTAGTAACTTTTCCTGCCCTCCTGCCGGTTTTCATAGAGCCGACATTCCTCCATGACGGCGGCAACCTCGTCCGGCACTTCCACAAACGTGTCCTTTGTGTAGAGCGGGTAATAGTGCTTGCGTAAATTGATGATTGCCATACCGCCCTCACTTCCCTTGGGGGTGGTCTGCGTAGTAGCGGCGAAGATTGCACAGGTCCCGGCGGATGGACAGACACACGTTGCTGTTGTGAACGCGCTCCCGGTCTGCGATCTGCTGCTGGGTCAGACCGGACAGGTAGTAGGCACAGATGCGCCGGGCCTGGGTGGGGGTGGCATAGGCCAGGGCCTCCCGCAAGGCAGCGGCCAGCCGGTCACGCTCGGCCCGTTCCTCCGCCAACATGACAAGCTGCTCCGGGGACGGGCTGTGTTCCAGGGCGTAGTTCTCCGTCCAGTCGAAAGCGTCCAGGGAATAGAACGCCCGGTGATACCGCTTGCGGCGCTCATAGTTCCGCATTTCCCTGACGGACTGGCACAGCACGTCAAAGACTTCCTCGCTGACCTCCACCAGCTTGTCCTGCTGGTAATGGGGATAGTAGAGCCGCAGATTGATGATTTTCATATAGCCTCCTAAATGACAGGAGGGACAAGCAGCCGAAACTGCTTGTCCCTCCCGGTGATGGAGCAAACGCCCCTCACCTGGTAGCCACTTAGGGGGCCTATCGTATGGGCCTATTTCAGAAATTTCCGAAAAATTTTCCTGGCCGCATTGATGGAAGTCTGTACCGAACCTTTGGTACAGCCGCACATCTCGGCGATCTCCGCATAGCTGAAATCATGCAGGGCATAGAGCAAAAACCGCTCCCGCTGGGTGTCGGTACAGAGCGCCAGCACCGCCAGAATTTCATCCAGCGTTTCCCGCTGGCAGATCAGTTCCTCCGGGGTGGCGCAGTAGGGCAAGCGGCCCTCGGCGGCGATTATGTACTCGTCAAACTCGCGTCCGTCCCAATGCCGCCGCTGTTCATGGGCAAGGTTCTCCGCTTTGTGGTCGGCCTGGGTAAGATACTCGTAGACCTCCACCGAAACGGACACGGCTTGTCCATAGTAGTTGATGGTAATTTCCATCGTCCTTTCCTCCGTTCAGATTTTTGGGGTCTGAACGGGGAGGGCGGGGAACGGCAGCGGGGCCGTTGTCGCTGGCCTGGAAATGCAAAAGCCCCCGGACGGCGCAAGGCCATTCGGGGGCTGGGTACGACATGATTAACTTGAAACTGACGATTTTCGCAATCTTGGGTGGAGCGCGCCGATGCGGGGGTCAGGCTTTTTTTGACAAGTACCTATCTACCTGTAATCGCATAGCGGCATCCTCCTGTTGCCGCCGATAGGATGTAAAAACGGCGGCTTTCGATTTCTCAAAAGCCGCCGTTTTGGGGCGTGACAAATTGTGCTGTACGACGGCTTTTTTTCTTTTGCCGTCGTGCGGCGTATCAAATATCACAGCTCCATTGATATTGTTTTAAGTTCACATGGGTTTCATCTTTCAATAGGACACCCTCTGATTTCAGCAAAAATGATTGCTCACGCCAGCCGGGTACAAGCCGCCCTGCGTGGTTCACAACTCTGCGACATGGGTACTTACCATAAAATTGCGACATACTCAATACTTTTCCTACTAATCGGGCGTTTTTATCTTTTCCAATCAGGCGGGCGATCTGGCCGTATGTAGCAACACGCCCTTTGGGTATTTCTTCTACAACAGACAAGATTTCATAAATCAGATCATCCTGTAAAATTCGGCTCAAAGACATTATAGCGCCGTCCCTTTTACCGGCAAAAACAGCTTTCTCATATCTACACCCTCAAGAGTAAGCAACGCCTGTTTTTTATCAACGCCGCCTGCATAGCCTGTCAGACTGCCGTTTGAACCGACCACCCGATGGCAGGGAACAATGATTGAAATTTCATTGTGTCCCACAGCACCGCCAACCGCTTGAGCGGACATATGCTCCAAGCCCCTTTTTGCGGCGATCTGCCTTGCAATCTCTCCATAGGTCGTAAGTTGTCCGTATGGGATTGCGTAAAGAATTTCCCATACTTCATTTTGAAAATCCGTGCCTGTAAAATGCAGCGGTACGGTAAAGTCAGGCGCTTTCCCTGAAAAGTAAATATCCAACCATCGTTTTGCAATCTCAAATGGCGGGACTTCCTTTTCCTCATGCTCTTTGTCCAGATAGAGCGCAAAGTATTTTTGTCCCTCAAACCACAGGCCAGTCAAACCTATATCGTCTGCCGCCAAAAGGATGCCACCTATGGGGGATTGATAGTGACTGGTATACTGCATATCACGCCTCCACAGCAAAATACTGATTGGAGTCCGCCGGAGCCTCTTTCCTCTCATTCATCGTGTAACGGCGAACAGGCGTAACAACCGTAATGGTATAGTCCACAAAATCCTCCATTCTTCCATGCTGCTGGCTTTGCCGGTGTTCCAGAAGATTACGCCATTTGGCAACGCTTTCCTCGCTCTCCCAAACGGACAGACTGAGCAATTTCCCCTCCGTCACAAGGGAGGAAAACCGTTCCGCACGAATAAACCCCTGCGCGTCCTGCAAAAAGGTTTTCAACTGGCCAGCCCTTGCAAGATAGTCCTCCATTTTGCCGTTTTTGACTGTCACCTCAAACAATACGATTACATTTTCCATCTTTACATCTCCTTATTTTTTGTTGTGTTTACTTTGATTGTAGCCGCATACGCACTATTGCAGAGGCCCAGAATTGCAGATAAAACAAACAAGGTTTCAATGCCTAACACTTTCCATATCCAGCCTCCAAACAGAGCGATCAACACAGTAATCAGGTGATTGACAGAAAGGCCGGTTGAGAGAGTTGCCCTAACTTCGTCTGCATCATCAGAAAGGGCCTGAACATATACATTCGAGGCCATAGACGCTAATGATATGATGGAGTCCAATATGTAGTTGACACAGCAGACAACAAAGGCAACAGGCATCGGGAAAATATGATGGGCAAAGCCATAGAAAAAGCACACAACGACTAAAATCAATGTGTCAGCAATCATCACTACTTTATATCCGATGCGGTCAATGATTTTTCCTACAATGGGGGATGCAAAAAAACAGCAGACAGACGATACCGCAAACAAGATGCTGATAACCATAGCGTTGGTACCATAAAACAAGACAAGGACATACGGCCCGAACGTGAAAAATATTTGCTTTCTCGCGCCGTAAAACACTTCCAGCATATAATACTTGCTATATTTTCTCCGAAAGTAAAACCGGCTTTTCGTTTTGTCCGTTTCACTATGTCCGGTCATGTGCAGCGAGGCAAAAAGTCCTAACGCAATCACAGCGGCGGTCAGCCAGAAAACAGAACGGAACAGGCGTACTGTGCTGCTGAAAATGAAAAACACTATGATGATTACCGCATAGCCTACAAGAGTTCCAATTTGATAAACTGAATTTTGCAGCCCCAAAGCCTCGCCGCCATGTTCCTCTTTCGCATATTCAAGGGAAAGCGTATTTCGCATTCCCATCTGCATATGTTTCCCCAGCGAATATATCAAAATGGACAGAGTAGCAAAAACTCGTGTGGCGGGGACAACTGCGTGCATACACATTCCCAGCAGCATAATGACGGAGCCAATCTTATAGATTTTTTCGGCGGAAAGCATATAAAGTGCCGCAAGAATAAAAACAAACGTCAGTCCTGGCAGTTCTCGAAAAAACTCCGATACACCTTTGTCAAACTCCGTCATTGTTACAATTTCTGCTAAGTAGTTATCAATTATGCCTTTATATAGACCATACGCCACACCAAAAACAATCATAGAGAGGAAAAAGGGCTTATACTTTGCATCAGCCCTAAATGTGCTTTGCAACCTGCTCATATCAGCTTTACCCTTTCTTTTTTGTAGGTGCGTAATCTTTCATGTCTGGGACAGCCCCTCCCGCAACTGCCCAAAAGTATAGGCTGGCAACACTGCAATACGGACTAAAGCGGCGGCGGTACTTCTCAAATAACTTTGGGTCGATCTTCCTGTGATGATAAACCATCCGTATTCCACGGAGAATGGCAAGATCGCCATAGCTGAAAATATTTGGCCTTTGCAGACAAAACAGCAAAATCATTTCAGCCGTCCATACTCCAACGCCTTTGAGTGAGGATAGCGCCTTGATTGCATCTTCGTCCGACAGTTGAGATACGGCATCAAGGTCAAATTCTCCTGCAACAATTTTTTGTGAGAAATCTGTAATATACTCTGCTTTCTTGAATGTTATACCGAATGATTGCAACTGGGGAACGCCAGCGGCTATAATCGTCTGCGGTGTAACTTCGCCTAATGCCTCCTGCATCCGGCTCCATATAGTTTGCTGTGCTTTCGTAGAAATTTGCTGCCCGATAATATGATGAACGACAGAGGAAAACAAGTCTGTATCAACAGGACGGTCAATATGGCCTACTGTTTCAATAATTTCCGCCAAGCGTGCGTCTTTCGCTTTGAGATACTTTATTTCTGTGTCCCCATATCTAAAATACACTATATCTCCTCCGTTCTTGACTTTGACGCTCTTTACTCGTATAATCATATCACAGATTTGTTGATGTTGTCCCGTGGGAAATCGCCAAATACTATCAAAATATCGCAAAGAGCGGACTGGTATGGTATGGATAATAAAAAGAAAACTTACATCAATTCAATCAATCTCAATGCGAACACTGATTTTCCCTATTTGGTTTTGGATGTTGTAAATGAGCATAGCTATCCAAAAAATCCCGGTTTCCAGGTAATGCACTGGCATGAGGATTTGCAGTTCATATACGTCAAACATGGGACAATCAAATTGATAACACTGGACGGTTCTGCTGTGGCTGCCGCTGGTGAGGCTGTGTTTATCAATAAAAATGTAGTCCATCAAATTCAGCAAATAGAGGACTGTCAATACAACAGTTTCATTTTTCCCGATTACTTTCTCGGTTTCTATATGGGTGGGCCTGCGAGAGCATTTGTTGACAGTGTAGCAGGAAAAGAGCAGTTGCCATTTTTCTATTTTGAACCGGGAGTTGATTGGAATAAGCGAGTTCTGTCTATGTTGCAAAAGTTAAGTGCATTGGAAAAAGAAAAAACAGAATTTTACGTTTATGAAGTTTTGGTGTTGCTTTCAGAAATATGGCTCCTTATTTGCAAAAACATCTCAATGCCGCTGGAGAGAAAGAAAAGTGTTACCGAGGTTCGGATGCAAATATTCTTAAATCATATTGAACAGCATTACAGTGAAGATTTGTCTTTGGCAGACTTGGCAAAAAGCGCCAATGTTAGTAAATCAGAGTGCTTACGCTGCTTTAAGCAAAGCATGGGGACAACGCCATATAAATATCTGATGGAATATCGTATGTCTCAAGCTGCCGCATTACTTAAACGCACCGATGATACAATCGAAAGTATTGCAAATAAGGTGGGCTTTGGGCAGGCCAGCAATTTCGGAAAGTTCTTCCGTGAAAAAACTGGGCTGTCCCCAAAAGAATATCGGAAACAGGGTGTGGATGGATTATTTGCAGCAAAGAGGCGTGAGGACGAGTAACATCATTCTCACGCCTCTCTAAATATGGGTCAGCAGTAAATCAATTCTGCAAAGATGATTTCCTCCACCTGGGCTTTGCAGCAATTCATCAGTCCCACCCAGCGCATAGGGTCACGAGTTTTTAATTCCTCGGTGGCCCCGGCCTCCTTTGCCATTCCCGGCATCATGCTGTCCAACAGGTCATTGGCGGCATCCTCGACTTCCAGCAGGTGGACGTACAGTTTGCCCTCCATCACAAACTCGGCCCAAACAACAGGACGATGCTCTTTCAGATACCGCAATCGCAACAGGCCGTACTTGCCCAAACTGCGGTCAGGCGGTGGCTCTATCGTCAGGTCTGGAAGGTAGTAATCGCCTACTTTCACATAGTCCAATTCGATTTTCATTGTGCTGCCCTTTCTCCCTTATGGGTCATCGTCCGACACCAGCGCAATCACATCAGAAATATCGCAGTTCAGTGTTTCACAAATCTTGATAAGGGTCGGCATGGAGATATGCTCTCCCTTGCCCATGTTAGCGATATGGTTCGTTGTCAAATGTGCCTGGAGCCGTAAATCTTTCTTGCTCATGTTCTTGTCGATCAATGTTTTCCAGAGCGGTTTATAGCTGACTTTCATAGCCTGTTCCACCTTTCCGGGCTGGGGCCAGCAGGAATGGCCCCGGCCCTATGGCCTTTCGACCATTATACCGCCCTCGTTGAGAAAACACAATGCTGTCTTGCAATTCTTCTCCAAAAACTGCGGCATACACAACGCATTTGTTCTCAATTTTCTTTACATCAATTTAGGTGTCAAGTGGGTTACACCACCCGGCCTTATCAGGAAACCATCCACGATGAGGTTCAGTGGCTGCTTGCGAAGGGCTTATTTGAAGAAAAGGAACATGCTGCCCGGGGGATGGGAGAGATTCCGTTCCCCGGGGATTGTTGTTTGTCTCTTACAATCAAAGCCGCCGTTTCTTCGCTTGGCGTCTGTAACAGTGCAGTCTGCACATTGCGCCGGGAATAAAACTATGAAATCTGACGAAAAACAGGCTCCCGGCTGCGCTGCCTTGACACACTGAACGCAAAATGGTATAGTTTATCTGGATATATATGCAATACGCTGTATATAGGGAGAACCCGTGTGACACGGAAAATCCAGTGAAGGAGAAAAACAATGGTTTATTATGTCAAATCAGCGGCTTCCCGACAGGGAAACGGCACCAAACAGATGTTCTTGGCACCGTCATCTTCAACAAGGACTACCTGGGCGAGCATCGGGGCGTCTGCGCCATTCCCGGTCCCTTCGCCGATGCCCAGGGCTGGAGCGAGCAAATATGATGAAGCATAGACAGGTGGAATCCAGATGAATTTAAACAAACTATTTGCGGCCCAGGATATGACGGTAGGCCCACCCTGGAAGCGCATTACCGAATTTGCTGTGCCCATGCTCATTGGCAATCTGGCCCAGCAGCTTTACAGCACGGTGGATACCATCGTGGTGGGCAAATATGTGGGAGATTTGGCGCTGTCGGCGGTGGGCAGTGCGGGGCCAATCCTGAATCTGATGCTGGCGCTGTTTGTCGGCGTGTCCACCGGCGCGGGAATCGTGGTCTCCCAGTATTATGGGGCCAAGGATCGGGAGGGGCTGGCCAAAACCATCGGCAACTGCCTGACCCTGTCGCTGATCGCGTCGCTGCTGACCATGATCGTTGGGCCTCTGGCGACCCGGCCGCTGCTGGAGCTGCTGAGTACGCCGGAATCCATCATCGACTGGTGTCAGAGCTATCTGACCATTTTCTTCCTGGGCGCTGCCGGATTCACGTTTTATAACATTCTCTCCGGCATCCTGCGGGGCATGGGGGATTCCCTGTCCGCCCTGGCCTTTCTGCTGCTGTCCACGGTGCTGAACATTGGCCTTGACATCTGGTTTGTGGCCGGGTTTCATATGGGTGTCCCGGGAGTATCCCTGGCTACCATTTTGGCGCAGATGCTCTCCGCGGTGTTCTGCTATCTGAAGCTGATTCACATGAAGTCGGTGTTTGAGCTGAAAAAATCGGACCTTGCGCTGACCAGGGCCCATGCCATGCGGATCATCCGCCTTGGCGTGCCCTCCGGCATCACCCAGGCCATCTTTTCCGTTTCCATGCTGGTGGTTCAGAGCCTGACCAACAGCATGGGGGAACTGGTCATTGCCTGCAATGTGATCGTCATGCGGGTGGACGGCTTCGCCATGATGCCCAACATGACCTTTGGCAATGCGCTGGGCGTTTACGCCGGGCAGAATGTGGGAGCCGGAAAGCCAAAGCGGGTTCACGAGGGCGCAAAGCAGGGCGGAATTCTGGCGGCGGCCACCTCGGCGGTGATTACGCTGGTGCTGCTGTTTTTCGGAAAGAATCTCATGTACCTGTTTACGGATACCGAGGAGCTCATTGCGCTGTCCATCCGGATGCTCCGGATTTTGGCGGTGGGCTACATCGCTGTGTCCGTCAGCCAGGTGCTGGGCGGCATCATGCGGGGCGCGGGGGATACGGTGAGTCCCATGTGGATTGGCCTGTTTACCACAGTGGCGCTGCGGCTGCCCCTGGCCTATGGCCTGGCTTATTTAACCCGCTGCCCCGAATATCCCAACGGCAGCCCGGAGGCGCTGTTTGGCTCCCTGCTGATTACCTGGGTGATGGGCATGGTCATTCACTGCGTTGTCTACCGGATTGGCCCGTGGAAGAAATGTCTGCCCGCGGAAACCAACAAAGAGGAAATCCGAAATTGAATCATTCCCCAAATTTAATCGGCTGCCCGGATGGGCAGCCGATTGCGTTTTTAGAATACCACCTGCACAAGCAGCATATACAGTGCGGTGCCTCCGGCGATGGACAGGAGAGTGTTTCGCTTCCAGATGTGCAGAAGAACCACGGCGGTACAGGCGATGAGCTCCGGAAGGGCGTAGGGATAGGTGAGGGGCGTGGCCCCTTTCAGGCAGTAGACCACCAGCATTCCCATGATGGCGCAGGGGAGAACCTGCCCCAGGTAGGTGATCAGCTTGGGCGTTTCCCGCTTTTCTCCGAAAATCCAAAAGGGGAGAAACCGCAGACCCACAGTTACCAGCGCCATGACCGCAACCAGGGCAGCGCTGTGTAAAACATTGTCAGGCATCCTGAGCCTCCTTTTTTACCTTTTGCAGCATCACCAAAATGGCGGCAATGAGGATCATGGTGGGAATCAGAAAATTGTCTGCCCCAAACAGAACCAGGCAGACTGCCGCGCAGATCACCCCCACCAGGGCAGGCAGATGATTCTTGCTGCTCAGCCACTGCTCAACGAAGATGGTGACGAACAGGGCGGTGAGGGCAAAATCAATTCCGGTGAAATCCACTGGGAGATTTCCCGCCAGAGAGCCCAGAATAGAGCCCAGGACCCAGTAGCACTGGTCAAACAGGGAGACGAAAAAGCAGTAGCTGATTCGCTCCACATCCTCCGGCAGCTTCCTGGAAACAAGGGAATAGGTTTCATCCGTCAGGGCGAAAATCAGATAGGGCTTCCGCCTCCCGGCGCCTTTGTAGGGCTCGATCATGGAGAGCCCATAGAACAGGTGGCGGGCGTTCACCATCAATGTGGTCAGGGCGGCGGTGAGAAGACTGGCGCCGCCGGTGAGCAGGCCGATGCCCACATACTGCATGGAACCGGCGTAGATAAACAGGCTCATGGCCAATGCCCACAGAGGGCCGTAGCCATTTTGCTGCAAAATGATTCCGAAACCTACCCCCAGAAACAGGTAGCCTGTCATGACGGGGAGGGTATCCCAAAAGGCTTTTTTTATGGTTTGCTTCTTCATATGTGCTCTCTTTCGTTGGCCCGCTTCTCCTGCTGGCTGGTCAGGTGGATGGAGGAGATGACGGGCTCGGCTGCCAGACCGTCCAGGAAGTGCTGACGCCGCTGCTCGAAGCGAAAGCCGCCGATGTCCACCTGAAACAGCAGCTGGCAGGTTCCGTCCTCTCCGTGGAGGGTCCGTATATCCCGAATGCCCGCGTTTTGACGTCTGGCGTGGACGTTCAGCACTTGCAGCGCGGCAACAATGTCCCTGGTCTCCAGACAGTAGTAAACCATGCCGCTGCTTTGACCCATCAGACGGTTTTGCAGAAATTCAAAAACAGTCAGGGTTATCAAGATGAACACCATGCCAATCAGGGTGATGGCGTAATACCCGCCCCCTGCCGCGACCCCCAGACAGGCCACAGCCCACAGACTGGCGGCGGTGGTCAGACCCCGAACCGTGGGGCCCTCCCGGATGATGGTGCCCGCACCCAGAAAGCCCACGCCGGTGATGACCTGAGCGGCCATGCGGGCAGGGTCCGGGCTGGCCCCGTAGGGGCTGTATTGGACAAAGATCATCTGTCCCGTAAGCATCACGGCGCAGGAGCCCAGGGCGACGAGAATGTGGGTTCTCATTCCCGCCGGACGCCCGGAGTATTCCCGCTCCGTGCCGATGATGGTGCCCACAGCCATGGCGCAGAGCATTCTCAGAAAAACCTCCCAGGCGCTTATGGGAGGGGGAACCGTGGTCATCATAGATTTCTTCCTCTCTTGAATGGATGCGAAATATTATACCTTTGGCAGAGGGGAAAGTCAACGAAGAAATGGCGGATTTACGGGAAAATATGCAATAAAACAAGAAAATATCCAACGAGAGCATCCTTCAGCGGATATGCCTTGGGGTTAGAATCACCAAAAAATGAATAAGATATTTGTAGATGATGCCAAATCCGTTGGCGGGCCCGTTAGCCACTTGCACCCGGGAGGGGAGTGTGGTAAAATAAGAACACTCCCATTGGGAGAAAGGATGTGCGAAAATGAAAAAAATCAAAAAATATGCCGCGCTGCTCCTGACGGCGCTGCTTCTGACCGCAACCCTCACCGGCTGCGCGGCCTCCGGGAGCAATGCCGGCGTCTGGATCGCCGTGATCGTGATGGTGTTTATTGCCGTGTTTGCCGCCACATCGGGGATCGTGTACCTGGTGCTGCAAAAGATTCTGCCCCCGGAGAAACCGGCAGCCCGTCCCCGCCGGGTTCGGGAGTATGCTGATTTCGACGAAACACCCCGATCCTACGCCGCCCCTGTTCCTCGGTCCGATGGAAAGCCCGCCTGGGTCTGCCCCAGGGATAAGAGCCGGAACACAGGCCCCTATTGTACGGTATGCGGCTGCAAGCGGCCTGTTCCCCCCAGACCTGCCTCCCAGCCGGAGGGCAGTGCGCAGCAGCGTCCCGCCAGAGCCCAGAGCACCCCGGCCACCAGCCAGCAGGCACCCCGCCGGCCTGCTTCCCCCGCCTATGAGGCGGAGCAGTCCGGCTTTGCCAGACAGCAGTTCCAAAAACCCCAACAGCCCCAGGCCCCTGTCCAAAGGGCCCCCGCCCCCCAGCCGGAGGAGGTTCCGGAGTACCGGGGAGCCTTTGCCCGTCCGGCGAAGAGCGAGCCTCCCATGCCGGACGTGACAGAAAGCCAGCCTTCTTCATTGAATGTGGAATTTGACTCCGGCGTGGATTCTGAATTCCTTGAAGCCATTTTCCGGGAAGCGGCCCAGGGAAATGACGAAGAATGATCTTCTTGGCACCGACGGTTGTGAAGCCGCCGGTGCCTTTTTCATCCTCCGAAGAGAAAAATTGCGGCGCTCCTGCCACCGGTTGGGTGGCAGTGAGCGCCGCTTTTCTGCTTTGACTTTTATTTGGAGATGGCATCTTCGATGGCGGTGTAGAACTTACAGGTTTGGACACCGCGGCTAAAGCTGATTCTGGTGCGGACGATGGAGCTGATTCGGTCAACATATCCCTCGGGAATCAAGCTCTCATCCACAAAAGGCGTGAATTTCTTGCTGGAGGCATCATATTTGCCCAGTTCAGTGACCCAGCTGTAATTGGGCCAGGGGACGATTGCCTCCTGTGTGCCGAAAACATCCCGGCCAATGGTCATGCGGGAGTCGTATTCCACCCCGAACAGGTTGGACAGTGTGGGCAGAATATCCAGACTGCAAACCGGGGCGTCAATTTGGATTCCCTTTCCCTCCAGGCAGCCGCTCCACATAATCAGGGTATTTTTGTCCCGCTGGATTTCGTCAAAGTTTTTGACACCATATAGCTCGGCCAGACAGTTGTGGTCATTGCCCCAGGCGGTGCCCAGACCGTAGGGATAGTGATCGGAGGTCATGACAATCAGAGTGTCGTCGGCAATCCCAGCCTCTTCCAGCTGGGCCACCAGAGAGGCCAGCCCCTTTTCCAGCTCCAGATTGGCCGCAATGTAGGCTTTCAGCGGGGTGGAGTAGGGCAGGTCCTTTACCAGATCCTGATTTTTCTTTGACTGGGCATTGCCCGAGAAATTGTAGCGGCAGTGGGCGCTGCAGGTCATGTAGTAGATGCTGAAGGGCTGCTTGTCGATGTACTGGGCAAGGGTAAAATCGAACATCTCCATGTCACTGGCAGGCCAAACCTCTTGAACGCCCTCTTCCAGGCCGTTGCCAATGCCGATATATTTTTCGTAGCCCAGATTTTCGTGGGTTTTGTCCCGGTCATAGAAATAGTAGCCGTTGTCATGGTAGGCCCGGGAGAAATAACCCTGGTTCATCAGCTGACGGCCGATGGTGTTGAAGGGCTTCTGGCTGGAATAGGTGTTCATCTCGCAGTTCATGGCCAGACCGGAGAAGATTGCCATCTCGCCGCCGCTGGTGTTGCCGGTCCACAGGGGGACGTAGGCATTGGTGAAATGGATGCCCTGGGTGGACAGGCGGTAGAGCGTGGGAGTCAGCTCCGGGTCAATGAGGGCGTAGTTGAAGGATTCCGCCGCAATCAGAATCAGATTCTTCCCCTTGAACATACCGGTATACTCATTTTCCATCTCGGGGGTGAGGAAATCCATGTAGGTAAGCAGATTTTTTAAGGTGGGGTCCTTTGTGGAGCCGGCCATTGTGCCAAAGTCCAATCCCTGGATCACATGGGGCTGGTAGACCCTGGGTTCCGGCTCTTCCGGAGCGGTTTCCTCCGGCTTTGCGGCTGGTTCGGTGGGCGCGGTTTCCGTGGAGTCCTGTTCAGGGGCGGATGGGGCGGCAATTGTGGATTCTTCCGTTGGAGCAGACGCCTTGACAGTGGGCTCTTCCGTTGGAGCAGACGCCTTGGCAGTGGCTTCTTCCGTTGGAACGAACGCCTGATCAGCGGAGGCTTTCGTTAGAAGGGATACAGGGGTGGTGGGTTCTTCCATTGGAAGAGACGCGGGGACAGTGGGCGCTGTAACAATTTTGGCGGGTGCTGTCTCCTCTTCCTCAACGTTTTCCGGCACGACAGCCGGTTCGGTGACGGCCTCCAGAGAGAAGCCGGCCTCCGGAAGAATCAGCCCATTGGCCTGATTTGCCAGCCCGGAGAGCTCAATAAACATGGAAACAGTGATCCCATTTCGCTTCATGGAATTGTTGAAGTCGTATTCGGCCACAACCCTGTCCAACCCATCGGCGGAAACGTTCAGAGCGGAAAAGCCAACGCCCGCGCCAACCAGGGAGACTGCCAATGAGGCGGCGAGGCACCGTTTCCGGAGAAAGGATTCCGACCGTCCGGACAGCAGAAGCAGCCACAGGGGAAGCAGCGCAATGACAATGCGGCCAAGATTATTGATGATCATATCAAACATAATATCTCTGTAATCGGAAAGCACGCCGCCCGCGCTGACCAGCACCAGGGCAGGACGCATGAAATTGTAATAGGCATCGCCAATCAGCAGCTCCACCATCATGACGGTGGTGCACAGGAAAATGGCAATGCCCGCAAACCAGCGGGAAGCACGCCCGGGCAGGGCAGCGGAAATCAGATTCAGAATTCCGCCCAGGCACAGCCCAAAGCCCAACAAATTCAGAAACAGAGCGGGCGTAAATTCCGCGCCTACCCAGTGGTGGAACAGGAGCTCCAGGTAACACACGGTGGGAATCATGATCCAGCGGTGGAGATTGGCGGACAGGGCCCTCCATTTTGCCCAAATTGCTTTGATTTCATTCATTGCGGTTTTCTCCTTGATCGGAAAAATATATCTTTTTGGGGTGGCGGTTCAGGATTTTAACGGTCTTTTGGCTGATTCGTGATTATTTATCATAGCATGAAAAAACGCTCTATTTGTAACAAAATGGTGAATTTTTTATGATGGCAGGGAGGGAGGTTGGAGCAGGATGATATACTGCCCCTGTTGTGTCCAACCGGCCTTGCTGCGCAATGGGGGATTGAATTTCTCTGCATGGTGTGATAAAATTACTAAAATATGCTGTGCATGGCAGCCTGCAAAGCGTTGAGATAACCTGTGACGGCAGCGGGAAACTGCTGACGGCGGCAGTGGATATCCGGCTCAGTCTAAAGGCTCAGCTCCAAAATGACAGCCCGGAACCGGCGCTGCCGGATGTGGTCAGGCAGGCGCTTGAGAAGTAAGATCGTCCAAAGAGGATTGTTTCTTCGAATATACGAAGCCCCCGGTTCTGCGACAGGCAAAACCGGGGGTTATGAACTCAGTATGAAATATCTTTGAAATAAACGAGAAATCCGAACCCGTTCCCGGTGGGGAAGAAGTTCCACTTTTTCCTATATGGTGGACGATATCGGACCCGATTACAACAAGGATCGGCCGTCGTCGAACCACCGGACGGCAACAGTCCACAGGCTGAGTAGTTCCAGCTATGGTATCAGTTGTGCGGGCACCAGGGACGCACAGGCTGTTTCCGGGGCAGGTAAATGAGCAGAACAATATGAATTCTGCCGCGCTGGGGGATGAACGTCAATCTCCCATCCACAGAAAGGGTTCGGCTGTATGCTCCCAGCCGTCCATGGCCAGAAAAACGCCGGGCTCGCCGGTCAGGGGGTCGATGAGCGCAATGCGGATGCTGCCGCCATTTTCCAAGAGTTCCTCCGCCTGCTTCGGAACATCCACGCAGACGCGCCGCTCCTTGCCGGGCAGAATGGTGTTCAGAGCGGCATCGGTGGTAATCCGGATTGGCTCACTGCCGTCGGCAGGGGAAAACTCCACCAACAGGGGCCAGTTGGCGTAGAAGGGTGCGCTGCCGTCATTTCGCCACCGCATCTTCAGACGGCAGTCCAGAAGGTGCCGGGAAACGCTCCACTCCCTGACCCAGAGACGGTAGCCCAACTGCCGGTTGACGGCGTCATAGCCCGCTGTCAGCTCAGGATCGGCAATTTTCGGGCCGAGGAAGGTGGTGTGGCTTTGACGCAGAAGCTCCAGCGTCTGGGGTAGATCCGTCCCCAGCAGCTGCTCCATGGGGATGCTGCTGGTGAACTCACCGCCGCTGGGGGCGGTTTTCCAGAAGTTCGGCATGGGGGACAGGGCTTCTTCACCGGTCTGCGTGTACACGCCGCCGGATTCAATCCAGTCCAGCCAGACCTCGGTATCGTGGGCATGACCGGCCATGTCGTTGAACAGGCCCATTCCCTCCTCCGCGGCAATGGAGAAGGGGCGGCGCATCAGAAGGGGGGTATCGGGGAACGCATCCATCCAGTGCCGGACGTACCGATACAGCACATCGACGGATGGCAGGGGCGCGATTTCCGACTCGCTCTTAATGTGCCATTCTCCCCAGTGGCCGATGGACCCCAGTTCAATAAAAGCGACCCGGCCGTCCTGCCGAAAGTAATCCGCCAGCGCCTGAACCAGCCGGGCGTGGCACTGCTGGAAGGTTTCGTTGGCGTAGTTGGGGGCATAGCCCCTGCCGTAGCTGATATCGTACCAGTCCCCGTCGCCGGTGGCCTCATACAGCCAGTCCGGGATATCCAAATGGCTTTCCTCGTTCGGTTCGTCGCATACCAGCCGCAGTACATACCGCTTATTCTGCTCACGCCAATGGGCAATGTTGTATTCCTCCTCAAAGGCCTCCCAGTCATAAACGCCGGGTTCAGGCTCAATCTTACGCCAGGTAAGACCGATGTAAACCAGACTGGTGTTTTCCCCTTTGGAGGACTGTGCCATGGGTGCGAAGCCCATCAGGGGATTGATCAGCGCCTGATCGCTCTGCCGGAAGCTGCCGCTGCGAATTTCGCCGAACAGCACCTTGGCGGCAAAGACCACAAGCGGGATCAGAATGCATACCGCGAGAGCCACCTGCAGGAACCTGCGCGCTTTATCCATGGTATTCTCCGTTGTACTGAATCAGCGTCACATCCTCAACGCCGTCAATCTGATCGATGGCGTAGCCCAGAGCGGGGGTATCCTTTTTGCAGAACACCTCCACAGCCAGCTCGACTTTACCGCCCCGGATGGTTCTGGATTTCAGCTGGTAACGGCTGCGGCCAAAGCTCTGCAGCACCTTTTCCTCACAATTCTCCGTACAGTGGATGATGGCGACGAAGATTCTTCCGCTGAGCTGCCGGCGACTGAAAACAGCAATCATCAGGACCATGATGAGACCGGACAGAGCCATGATCAGATACATCCCCGCACCGGCGGTAATACCGGTTGTGATGGCCCAGAACAGATACAGCAGGTCCAGCGGGTCCTTGACAGCGGTTCGGAACCGCACGATGGACAGCGCGCCCACCATGCCCAGGGAGATGACCAGATTGGTGCTGATGGCCAGCGTGACCATACAGGTAAGTACGGACATTCCGATCAGCGTCATGCCAAAGCTCTGAGAGTAGATAACGCCTCTGTAGAATTTGGTATAGACAAGGTAGATCAGGATACCCATGACCAGGGCGGCGACCAGACCAAGACAGAGTTTGGAAAAGTCAATCTGGTTAAAAACGGCAGATTCAAGAATGGACTTCTTGATGATATCTTTTGCGCTCATATTGCGTTCCTCCAATCGGGTACAGCACCCGTTGTTCCTCTTCCCAGTAATCAAAACCATTGAGATACTGGGTTTTATTGCGGCACAGATCGTATTTGGATACGGCGGTGAACTCCGCGGCATCCGGCGGCAGAATATCCCGCAGGATGCCGGGCAGAAACTCGGTAAACTTGACCTCCAGAACCAGCTTATGGGGCTCCAGCACCGGCAGGACTGCCAGGGTGGGATCGAAGATATCAAAGCCGCCCACAGCCGCCCGTACATCTGTGTCAAAGGTGATCCGCACGGAGCCTTCGGGCTGAATCCAGGGCTCCCGGTCGTAGTCTACAATGGTTCTGGGCCGCATACCGTTGCAGACGCATTCCACATAGAATTCCCTGCAAAGCGGCTGGGGACTTTTCAGCAGAAAGCCGTATTCTCCCGCCAGAATCATCTCCACCTGCTCCCGGGTCAGGGGAGCGGATTCTTTGAGAATATAGGCGCCGTATTTCTTCTTTCGTTCCAGCCGGATGACCTGATCGCTGTAATTGTAGATTCGGATGCGGTACTTCTTCCGCAGCAGAATGCCGTCCTCTTTTTCGCTGTGGGCGCTGTTCCAGAGGTCGTCGAAGTAGAGGCTTCGGATCAGATAGCGGCCGTTTTCGGCGTGGCTGTCCGGCATCAGGATGTGCTGCATTTTCAGACGCATCAGCGCCTGCTGGGTCTCGTCAATGAGATACTTCAGCTCATGCCGGTAGCCGTTATTCTTCATAAACATCCGGCACGCAGGTGCCGTCCTCCAAAACATAGAAGCTGTAGGTATCATAAGCCTTTCCGGAACCGGTTTCATAGTAGTCAAAGCAGCCCTGGGTCTTACCTGCCTCGTTGGTGGCCTGTACCCGGAGGAAATATTGGCCCGGCTTCAGCGAAACCTTCAACTCCGTCTCCGGCAGGAACAAATCCCGTTCCTCCGCCAGAATCTGTTTGAAGCTGTAATCCTTTGCCAGCGTGACGGAATACCGGACAGACTGGGCATCCAGCGTATAGGAGGCATCCCAGTTAACACGCAGGCCGGTTTCCGTGGGTTCGGGAACGCCTACAAAGAAGGGCATGGGCTTTTGCAGGCTCTCCTGATACTTCCGGTAATTCTCGGCAATCTGGTCGTACAGATTTGCCGCCACCAGATTATATTGGAAGGAGGTCAGCGGTGCATAGATAACGTCCGGCATCCGGTACAGATAGGATTTGGTTACGGAGGTGTAATCCGCCACGGCGCTTTCAAACCATTCTTCGGTAAGATAGTTCTCCATCAAATCCTGAACGGCCCAATCCAGGGTTTCCCGGAAGCCCGCGTCCATGAGACAGCGGCGGAACAGCATATTGCCCCAGTAATTGGAAATGCCTTCCTGCCAGGAGCCGCCGTCAACATAATTTATAAGCTTGTTTTCGTAGCTTATGAGGGCGACATCGTTGTCCCAGGGGATAATATACCATTTGCTGCTGTTCAGGGGACTGTAGAGGTACATATTCCGGGAACTAGTATCAATGTTGCCGGTGAGGATCATAAGGGCCATCCAGTAGGCCACATTTTCCTTATCGATGTAGGTGTCAAACAGCTCCTGAGTCGTCACCGAGTAGCTGTTGACGGCTTCCAAAAGCCCAATCAGCTTGGTATGGTCCTGGTTGCCCTTGGTTTCCAGACGGAACGCAAAGGCGGCCTCATCGTAGCCGGGATCATCGGTGGTTTTGATGACATCCTCGTAGCGGTAGAATTCAAAATGATTGATTTTATACAGATGGCCGTTGCGGTCAAGATTATGGGCGCGCATACCCCGCCGGTTCAGCTGCTCCACCTGAGTGTACAGGCCGTAGTCGGAGAATTCCGTCTCCCCGGCGGCGGCATCCTTCACATACAGGTGGACAAACTGGGTGCGAAGGGAAATAATTTGGGGAATTTCGCACATCAGGTCGTACATGAGCTTGTTGCGGAAGCGAAGCCCATCGGTCATATGCTTGTTCAGGTTGATGGTTCGCTGGTCGTTCCAAAAGCCTTTGTTGTCCTTCAGCTCGATTTTGTAGTTTTTCTGGGCATTGCGGCTGGAGGTTTGGCCCCGGATCTGCACGGTGGCATTGGGAACCTGCTGCCCGTATCCCACTTCTCCCGCCAGAGGGCCGTTTTCGTCGCCCACCTGCAAAAGGGCGCTGACCTGGTAACGGGGAATGCCATGTTCCTCATAGTAATAGGCGCTCAGGCTGTTGACCTCCTGCCAGGTATGATCCGTACCCTCTTCGCTGTTACCGGGGCCGATGGTGAGATACATGGTCACAACGCTGGTCCTGTCATGGTCCAGGTACAGCGAATCGTTGTCCCGCAGGTGGTAGTCCGTGACGCTGGGCAGGGGTGCCTTTGCGACGGTCGCTGCGGCAGAGGAAGCGTCTGGAGCTGCTTCCTCGGATTGTTTGACGCCGCAGGCGCACAGCAGCAGCGCGCAGAAGACAGCCAGCAGGATAATCGTATATTTCCGCATATCAGTGCACCAGCCTCTCCAGCACCTTCTGCGCATCGGTAAACAGGCCGCTGCGGTCCTCGGAAACCAGCGGCTGGGTGCAAAGAACATGGTAATTCAGCTTCCGGGTGAAAAGGAACAGGCGGGCAAGGCTGACGGCCATAAAGCAGGTGCTGCCGATCAGGAAGCCGAAGCCGAAATACACCTCGCTGAAGCACAGAAAAATCAGGGTGCCTGCCGTGGTGACAAAGGCGAACACAGCGGTGCAGAACAGAGCGCCGGAGTAGTCCGCGAAGTACAGCAGGGACAGCAGCAGCGTGTTTGCCACGGCGTAAATGCCGTAGCCTACGCACAGGGTGCGGAAGTAGCCCAGCATCAGGTCATTGAAGCCCAGCGGCAGATATTCCAGCAGAACGGTGCCCACGGACAGGGCCAGAGCCGTTACCACCAGCTGTTTCAGGGCGTTGTACAGCAGCTCGATTTCCAGAACGGAAAGCATGGTCTTTTCCGCGTTCACAATATCCGTGATGGTGCCGCCGCTGTTGAAAAGGCTGTAGTAGCTGCGGTAGCGGGGATAGAAATTGACCTCCACGGACACCACATAATTGATGGTGCTGGCCAGAATGGTGATAAATGCGCAGATAGCGGCCACATCATAGAAGGGCGCGCACCGGTAGAACGCAGTGATTTCGACGCCCAGAGAGCTGAACCACATGATGACAAGATGGCCGAACATGCCAACATTGGTCAGAACACCGACAAAAATCAGGGGGCGGTACTCGTCGATCCAATGCAGGAAGAGGAAGCAGCCGCCCTCCTGCTGGGGGAAATAGCGATACAGGGTTCGGACGTTCAGCAGCATCATCACACCATAACCGCAGGTGACAGCAAACAGCATGCTGACCACAGTGACCCGGTGGAGGGCCATCAGAATAACAGCCAGCGCCAGCGAGATCCCGATGGAGTACAAAAAGGCGATGAAAATGGCCTTATAGTCCTTGACAGCAGACAGAAAGCTCATGGCATTCCAGTTTACGATCAGTTCGCCCAGAAAGAGCATCATCAGCAGAGCGGGCATTGGCTCCGTGCGGGACAGGCACAAAAACAGGGCGTACAGCACACCGCCGATGGTCAGCAGCAGGAAATTGGAGCCCATGAAGGCGGGCAGCACATAGGAATCCCGTCCTTCGAAGATCCGGTCCGCGATATACCGGGTGACAGGCAGGGAGAAAATGCTGTTGACCATCAGAGAGAACAGCAGGGTATAGGTGATCATACAGTTGAGCAGTTCCTTCTGCATCCGGGGCATACCTGCGTAGTCACAGATCAGGCTGATACCTGCCAGCAGAATCACACCCAGCAGCATGGGGCCGGTGGTCACCGCGCCGGTATAGCCCACGGCCCGGAGCTTTGCCAGGATGCCTTTCTGACGGAACAGTCCTTTTAATTCAAATCCGATTCCCGCCATTTTCTTCCACCTCCCGGTACATTTGCCGATAGTTCTCAATCATTTGCGTGTTGGTGTAGTAGGCGGCGACCCGTTTGCGGCCGTTTTCGCCCATCATCAGACGGCGCTCTCTGCTCCGGCACATATTCTCAAGGGCATCGGCCAGCAGGTCGCGGTGCATGGGGGGCACATGGTACCCGGCAAGTCCATAGGGATCGTCTCCCTCGCCGTCCAGCAGTTCCCGGCAGCAGCCCACATCGGTAGTCACGCAGGGACGTCCGGCAGCCAGAGATTCCAGGACCGACAGGGGCTGGCCCTCGGAAATGGAGGTCAGGACCGTGAAATCCAGCTTTTCCATGTAGGAAACCACATCCACGCGGCCGGTAAAGATCAGATCCTGCACCCCCAGATGGGCCGCCAGATCCCGGCACTCCTGATCGTATTCCGGATCATCCACGCCGCCGAGGATGTGCAGCCGCACATTGGGCATCCGGCTTTTCAGCTCGAAGAAGGCATAGATCATGGTGATGAGGTCCTTGATGGGCGCGATGCGAACTACGGCGCCGATATCCACCCAGCCATCCTCCGGCTTCAGGGGAATTGCGCTGAAGCGGTCAAAGTGAATGCCGTTGGCAATGACCCGGCACCGCTCCGGCCGGCATCTCATTTCTATCTGGGTTTCCCGGGCTCTGGAGAACAGGGAGGTGACGATCTGCGCACGGCGGTAAACGGCATCGGAGAGCATATAGAAAAAGCGAATCCACCGGCTTTTGAACTCCGGCACTACCCACTGGGCACGGATGATCTCCTCCTCGCGCTCCCGGGTATAGATGCCGTGCTCGGTAAGCAGCAGGGGGCGTTTGCGGATATGGCTGCCCATTGCCGCCAGAACGCCGGCATAGCCGGTCGCGATGGCGTGATACACATCCGCCTCGGGAACCTCGGTTCCCAGAATATACAGCACGGGCAGCAGCATGGAGCGGATGGTATGAAAGCAGCTGGAAAAAGAGGTATAGGGGTATTTTTCCAGGCACAGGTCGGTCAGGATGGACAGAAAGCGATTGCTTTGCAGAAAGGCCATGGGGTCCAGCCGGCGCGTCTGGAACAGGTCAAACAGGATATCCCAGTCCGGCTGCTGGCAGTTCAGCAGCGCCTTCAGGGTTTGGAACTCCTCGTCAGTGAACCGGGCCAGCTTTTTCCGGCTGGAGGGCAGGCGAAGGGCGTCGTCCAGAAACACCTCATGCACCTCCGTCACATTGGCTGGCAGCTGGTAGACAAACTTGCCCCGATCCTCCGCCTTGGCGCCGATGAGCCAGAGAACGAACTGGTGTTCCGACAGTTCAGAAATGTACTGATGCGTCCAGGAGGAAACACCGCCGTGGACATAGGGATAGGACCCCTCAAGAATGAGACATATTTTCATGCATTTCTCCTAACGGTTAGACCGCATACACCGGCTTATTGGGCATACCGGATTTCGATAACAGGTTCCTTCACATGGAGCAGATACAGATTTCCGGTGAGGTTTTCCAGACTGCCGCCTGTCACCTCGGCGGGAGTATTCCCGTTGAATCGTATCATCATATAGGCATCGTCATACAGGTTTCTGAGCTGGATGCGCATGCCATTTTCGGTGGAAGTGGTCGTATAGCCCAGAGCCGAGAACCGCTGGATCGCTCCGGCCTGCTCAGAGCCGGTGAGATTGCGGATATTGGGAGCGGAGGTGTACAGCCAGTCCATATACTCGGACAGCCGGCGGCACAGTTCCTCCCAGCCCAGCTCGGCGCCCCGGTCCTCGTCCAGAACATCATACGGGTTCATGAAGTGGGAGCTGACATAGTGCAGATTCAGCTCGGACACAGCGGCCATATAGTTGTATTCATTCAGAAGGCAGCCGGAGATGGTTCTGGGGGCCTCCACCATGCCGTCGGCGGCCACACCGAATTCCTGGGTATAGGCGAAGCTGCCCTCAAACAGGGTACTGGCGATGCAGCGGACGGTCTCGTCCTCCACCAGAACCTGACGGCCTTCCGCGGCCAGAATGTTGGAGGGGGGCACATACACGCTTTGCTCGCCGATGGGGAACAGCTCCCGGGTGAAGGATTTCAGCGCTTTCAGAGATTCACGCATGGTATCCAAGGCTGGCCAGGTGTTGTAGGGCATTTCACCCCTGTAATCCAGCGTGCCCTCCAGAATCAGCGGCTGGTGATTATAGCCGTGAAAACCAATTTCGCCGTTCAGGTGCAGCAGCATATTCCCGAAATACTGGAAAGAGGAGGTGTCCGATGCCTTTTCGATGGTTCCGTCGGTTTTGTCCTCGTAGGTCTCAATGACCATGCCTGTGAACCGGATGCCGTGTTTGGAGGCCAGGGACATCAGATCCTGCCACCAGTAATTCCGGAAGAAGTGGGCAGTGGAGCAGTTATAATCCCGGGTGATATATTCACTGCTGCCGGAGGGAACCGGCGCGGGAAAGTCGTCGAGATACCAGGTGGCGGAATTGATGACAGGATAGACTGTGTATTCCTCCATCAGGGTAATGGCGGAGGAATAGAAGCCCCGGGTTGCTTTTGCGGAGTATCCGAAGTTGCATACCACATACCGTCCAAGCCCCTGATCCACAGCCCAGATCAGGGGGACACCCGTGTCCGCGGTCCGGGCATAGACCACAGCCTCATCATCCAGAGCAACCTCCAGAGCGGCATCATAGGCATCCGCGAAACAGACATCCCGCTGCCCGCCGATCATAAAGCCGTCGGCCAGCTCCATACTGCGCACCATCGTGCGGTCATAGCCGCATTGAATAATCCCGAGCCAGCGGCTGGCCACATCCAGATAGGATGTTTTATCCAGCGTCTGGGCGAACATGGCGTTGCCGCCGTTCTGGACCCAGGCGTTCAGCTCCAGCAGGCTCTCGCCCAGCGTATCCAGCAGGGAGGAGGTGTAGATGAGACGGCTGTAGGGGGTCAAATCGGGCAAAGGGGAGGTGTGAAGATCCACCGTGTCGTAAGCCAGGCGCATATCCAGCAGAATCTGCTTCATATCCGGCTCGGCTTTTACACTGGCGGGATTCGAGGAATCAACCACCAGCAGGCAGGCGGCTTTCGAGCCGGCCATGGCCTGCTGGGTGGTCATCACCTGATCCGCGTCCAGATAAGTGAGCCGGGCGGATACTCTGTAGGCAACGCCGTTGCGTTCAATGAAGAGAATGATTGCCAGCACCAGAAACGCCAGCAGCACACGGCGTATTTTTTGTGGGTGTAACGCGAGTTTTTCTTTCATTTGTCAGCTTCTCCAGAAAGCGACGGTTTCCCGCTCATGGGCGGAAAGGGCGATGCCCTGCTCGTCAATGTGGGCAATGACCTGCTGAATCTTGTCGCCCTGCTGCTGGCAGATGTAGTAGCGCAGCAGCGCCATCCAGACTTCGCCGTCTCTGGGCCATTTGGAAGCCATGATCTCCAGAATTTCTCCGGCCCGGGTGAAGTTGCCGTCCGTCATCAGATTCTCCGCCAGCTCTACGCCGTACTGCAGCTCGGGCTTGCGGGCGAACCGGGTATCCAGCAATTCTATGTAGCGGTTCAGCAGGATTTGCCTGGCGTAGCCCTGCTGCAGATCTGCGGCAAGGTATTCCTTCAGAAAGACACAGCAATTATCCAGCGCCTGCAGATTATCGGGGTCCTCATTGTAGGCGCGGTTCAGCTTTTGCCACTGCATCTCATACCGCTTTCCAATTTCGACCATAATGGTGGTGGCGTAGTGAACAGCCTCTACATCATCGGCGCTGCGGATCTGCTGGAACTGGGGAAGATACCGCTCGGGATTATCCATCAGCATATCCAGAATCATTTCCCGGCACTGCTTGGGACTGTCCAGCAGCAGGGCTTCCTCCATGGGAACCACGTCCTGCCCGTCATCAGACTGGCTGACGGAAATGGCACTGTAGATTTCATCCGTCATTTCCAGACGGTCGTAGTCCAGCGGAATTCGTTCGCCTCGGAGTACGCCAAAATGGAGCATCAGGACGCAGGCGGCGCCCCAGAAGGGGACGAATATCACGATGGGCATCACGATGGCGGTGGTCTTCAGCGCGCCGTATCGGGAGGCAAGCCAGATTGCTGCGCATATCAGAATGTGGGCTGCCAGCAGAATCATACCGATCACAGTAAGACCTCCTCCGCAGTGCTGACGGGAACTGCCTGAAAACCCGCGCGGCTCAGACGCGCCGTTATCACATGCAGGTGTTCCGCGGGCGTCTGGGGCAGAAGCAGCAGCAATCCGCCGTCTTCACTCAGGCCCAGAACATCGGATTTGCGCAGCAGGACGGCAATACGGTTGGCGGCAGCAGCGGGATCGGCCCCATCCAGCTGGATTTCCAGCAGGGAGTACCGGGCATGACGACGCAGCTGCATCTGCCTGCTGCCCTCAATCCGCTTTGCCATCCACTCGGGCCGGAGAAGCACACTTCCGGGATAGTACTGGGTGCTGCGGGTAGCCTCGCTGAAAGCGATGGCCCGGAGCATGGAGCTCTGAATCAAGCCGCAGGTGATTCTCAGAAGGTTCATATAATACAGACCCTGCTGCAGCTCTGTGGCGTTGTACAGCAGCACAAGTACCATGGGCTTCCCATCCCGGTAGACACCGGCGGCATACATGGGAAGTCCCTCGGTCAGAGCGGTGTTCGCCCAAACCCTGCCGCCGTTGATGGCCTCCATGATCTGGGGCCACTTCCGAAGGTCCACAGACTGGGGCAGACGCTCACTGATGGAGGCGGAGGCAGCCTCCAACCGGGCGAAGTCGTTGAACTCAGAGGTGACGTATAGACTGACGCTGGTATTGCCCAGCAGTTCCTCCAGCACGGGCACCGCATTTTCGAACACCATCCGGGGTTCCAGATTATCCAGCTTCTGCGTCAGGTCAAAGATTTTTCCGAAGCTGTCCTGGGTGCCCAGCACCTGCTGTTTCAGCAAATCCTTGTTTTCCGTCTGTGCGGCGTACAGCTGGCGCAGGAAGCGGTTTTTCTCCTGGAGCACTTCCTTGTCCCGGGTCAGTTCCTTCACCATTTCTGCGCTGTGAAGATTCAAATAGCCGCAGGCTGCGCCGGCAGTCAGGTAGACGATGAAAGGAATCCAGTTACTGGGGTCATAGACAAGGGACATCCAGGCGGTTCCCGCCGAGATATTGGCCGCCACCAGTGAGATACAGGCCAGAATGGCGGCGATAACGCCCTGGTTCAGACCGTATGTACAGCCCATGAGTACCACAAAGGCCAGCCGCAGATCGATCTGCTCGAACTGGACGGTATTGCCTGCCAGCCGTCCCAACCACTCGAATACGATCCAGAGCAGGAACAGCTCGATCCAGCGCAGAAGCGGCCGCGGATTGGTAATCGCCTTGGCAGTGCGGGCGATGGGATTCTCTTTTGTCTTCTTTACGCGCTGACGATAGTTTTCCAGCAGGGTGGGCAGATCCTGAAGCATGGAACCTTTGGGGAACCAATTGTATTTTCTTTTCAGCGTGCTGTTGTCAGGCGGGAGCGCGGGCTGCGGCCAGTCTCCCGTAAAGCTGATGGAGCAGCCGTCCAGAAGTTCTTCCATCTTTGCCTTCAGCTCGTCGTAGGTGCACGGAAAGAAGTTGGAGTTGCCGAGTACCTCATAGCCTGTTTCCCAGTGCTCAAAGATGTTGTTCAGCAGGGGGGCGATGTCCTCCATGCACACAGTTCCCAGGGGATCGGTTCCATTCCAGGAGAATGTGACCGGTTCTTTGCGCATGCACCTTTCAAAGAACCAATCCAATTCGGGATTGATGCCGTTCAGGGTGTACAGATGGGGAAGCCGGAGCTCCTTAATGTCCAGATGCATGGCGTCAGCGTACCATCTGCACAGTTTGGGAAGGGTGTCGGAAATAATCCGACGGCCATCCGCCTCCGTGTTTTCCTCTGAATTCAGCGGCGTGAGCAGCAGAATCTTGGGATCCCCGGCGCGGGTCACTGCGGACAGCAGATGATCCAGCGTAAATATGGGCTCGTCTTTGGTTACCAGGGAGGCAATCTGGTCAGAGAAATAGACGATTCTGTCGAACCGGTAGGAAGCGGCAAGACTGCGGATCTTCTCTCCGGACTCCGCTTCGCTATAGCAAGTGACGCGCTTTGACTTGATTTTTCTGATGGGCAGCTTTCCGAAAAGAACAATGTTGTCCCTGGGAAATGCCTGGTTGAGAAATTCCGCCGTAACCAGCGAGCAATTCCCTGTAATGAGTGTATACATCTTCTTCATTCCTTTCCTCGATGTATTTCGGATTCTGTAATTTAGGGTTGGTCCGCCATTCACGCAAGAAACAAACCATTGAAAAAATACAGAGCAGTTCCCGCGCAGAACGCATCTCCTAAATCTATGCAGCTCTGCCAATATTTTTCTTATTATATTATTGCGCCAGAAATCTGTCAACACCCGTTTGGGTGAGCTAACGCAAAACATCAGAAATTACCAGACAGAAAAAAAGACCTGAATCCGCATTCTGACGGAGATCAGACGAAGATTCTTTCCTTATCTGACCCAATTCACCCAAAAAGGGGATGGACATAATCTGTTTGTTATGGCAGAATAGAGAAAACATCATAGGAATGGGGTGAATCATGGTGGGCACCTATATCAAGCCTGTCAATGCTTTCAAAAAGCTGGAGGCAGCCAGACTGCTGCGGCAGAATGTTTACATTTCCGGTGCTACGGGATTTGGAAAAACGGAGCTGATTCGACAGTATCTGAAGCGGGAGAAATACAGCTACATCCTGTGCAGCCAGAATCAATGCGACCTTTCCGGCATTCCTCAAACCGCCGGACGGAGCATGACGGTGGTCATTGACAATGTCAATACCATCGAGAGCCCGGATAAGCAGCGGCAGATCCGGGAGCTGTGCCGCTCTCAGAACCTCTGGGTCATTGTGATCGGGCGCAGCAGAACCCCAAGCTGGCTGTATGATACGATGATCACCCACAATATGCTCCTCATCACCGAGGAGGATCTGACGCTTTCCGAGGAGAGCATTGACGGATATCTGCGTTCACAGGATATCCTCCTTTCCCCGGAGGAGCTGCACTACCTGAGACAGAAAAGTGAGGGAAACCCCTTTGGCCTGATGTACGCAGTCCAGAGGCTTCTTTCCGGAGCCAGAATCGGACTGGGTTTATTTGAGGAAAACAGTATGCTGTTCCAGAGTTATCTGGTAAACAGCATAATCTCTGAGCTGAACAGCGAGCTGGTGGATTTCCTGCTGAAAATCAGTATTGTGGATGATTTCAGTGAGCCTCTTGCCGCAGTCATTTCCGGCGACCCGACTGTCCTTCGGCTGATAGAGGGAGCCATGGACACGGGAAATTACCTGGATCGGAAAAACGGCATTTATACGATACGGGACCAGATGCTCAGCGCTCTGCGCAAAAAGGCGAAAATGACCTTTTCCGATCAGGAGCTTCACCAGTACGCCATCCTGGCAGGCGGATTTTACGAGGCCAGCGGGGAGGATGACAAAGCGCTGAAGCTCTATGCGCAGTACAATGAATCCGGACGGATTCGAGAGCTGCTCATACGCAATTCCAGGAGGAATCCCGGAAGCGGCTATTTCATCGAAATGCGCGATTATTATCAGATGCTGTCCGATCAGGATATCCGAAACAGCCCGCATCTGATGTCCGC